>JACRIU010000005.1 GCA_016235775.1 Hydrogenophilales bacterium | reverse complement strand
GATGCGATGGGAATTTCGATATCGGTGGATGATTTCGGCACCGGGCATTCTTCGCTGGCCTATTTAAAGCGCCTGCCCGTGGACGAACTCAAGATCGACAAATCATTCGTGATCGAGGTCATGAACAATCCCAACGATGCCACCATCGTGCGCGCCACAGTGGAGCTGGGCCACAACCTCGGTCTGCGGGTCGTGGCCGAAGGCGTGGAGAGCGAAGCCATTTTCAACTACCTGAAGCACCTGAATTGCGACGTCAGCCAGGGCTATTTTCATGGCCGCCCGATGACGCCGGAGCAGTTTTCCGAAATTTTAATGAGTAGTAATCGCGATCGGATCTGACAGTTTCCTGTTTTGACCGATGCTGCCGCATCAGCCGCCAGGCGGTTCCCGAATGTGCACTATAATTCTGCAATGACTACCTCCATGGTTCATCGTACTCAATCATGCGGCTAACCCGTGCTGTCGTTGTGTTGGGCGGTATTTGCTTTCTCGCCGCGTGTTCCCCCGGCAAGGAATCTAAACTGCACGGCTACGCCGAAGGCGAGTTCGTGCGCGTAGCCGCGCCGTTCGCGGGCCAAATGACCGTGCTCGCGGTGCAGCGCGGCGCAAACGTCAAGACTGGCGATGCGTTGTTCGCGCTGGAGCAAGAAAGCGAAAAGGCCGCGCGCTTGGAAGCCGAGGCGCGCTTGAAGAGCAGCGAATCACAATTCAATAATTTGCAAAAAGGCAAACGCCCGAGCGAGGTGGCGGCGATCCAGGCACAGCTTGCGCAAGCGCAAGCATCGCTCAAGCTTTCGCGCCAGCAGTTGACGCGCGACCAGGATTTAGTGGCGAAAAACTTTATCAGCCAGCAGCGCCTGGACGAGGCGCGCGCCGCCGTGGCGCGCGATGAAGCGCGCGTGGGAGAATTGATTGCGCAGCTTCAAACCGCCCGGCTCGGCGCACGCACGGACGAGATCGAGGCGGCCCGCAGCGCGATGAAAGCGGCCCAAGCCGCCGTGGCGCAGGCGCAATGGCGCTTGGATCAAAAGTCGATTAAATCGCCGGTCACGGGCCTGGTGCATGACACCCTGTATGTCGCGGGCGAATGGGCGCCGGCGGGCAGCCCGGTGGTTTCCTTGCTGCCGCCCGCCAATATCAAGTTGCGCTTTTTTATTCCCGAGCCGCTACTGGCCAGGTTCAAAGTGGGGCAGCGCGTGCAAGTCACTTGTGATGGCTGCGCCAAATTCACGGCGAATGTCAGTTACGTTTCTGCGCAAGCCGAGTACACACCGCCCGTGATCTACAGCAACCAGGCGCGCGCCAAGCTGGTGTATCTGGCCGAAGCGCGCGTAGCACCCGAAGACGCGGCAAAATTTCACCCTGGCCAGCCGATCGATATCACGCTGCCATGAGCGAGGCCGTCGCCATCGACGTGCGGGGGCTGTCGAAGTCTTTCGACGGCAAGCGCGTGGTCAACAATCTCAGCCTGCAAGTTCCGCGCGGCGAAATTTTCGGCTTTCTAGGCCCCAACGGCAGCGGCAAGACAACCTCGATCCGCATGCTGTGCGGGCTATTGATTCCCGATGCAGGGGAGGGCAAGTGCCTGGGCTATGACGTGATCCGCGAAACGGCGCAAATCAAGCGCGAAGTGGGCTACATGACGCAGCGCTTCTCGCTCTACGAGGATCTCTCGGTGCGCGAGAATATGGATTTCGTGGCGCGCATCTATGGCGTGAAAAATCGCGAGCGGGTGGTGGATGCGGCCATCGAACGCCTGGGCCTGGGATATCGGCGCAATCAGTTGGCGGGCACGCTGTCCGGCGGCTGGAAGCAACGCCTGGCCTTGGCCACGACGACCCTGCACAACCCCCAGTTGTTGTTGCTGGACGAGCCCACTGCCGGGGTCGATCCCAAAGCGCGGCGCGATTTCTGGCTGGCGATTCACGATCTCGCCGCCGAGGGCATCACCGTTTTGGTCTCGACGCATTACATGGACGAAGCCGAGCGCTGCCATCGTTTGGCGTATCTGTCCTATGGCCACATTCTGGCGCAGGGCACGCCCAGCGCCGTGGTGGCGGATTCCGGGCTTACCACCTGGATGGTGAAAGGCCCCAATTTGATCCAGCTCGCCGAGACACTGCGCGGACTATCCGATGCGGCGCAAGTGGTGCCGTTCGGCGATGCGCTGCATGTCTCCGGCACGGATGCGGCGCGGCTTGAAGCGGCGCTGGCGCCTTATCTGGCTCAGGCTGATCTGACCTGGACGCGCACGCAGCCCGGCTTGGAAGATGTGTTTATCCAACTCGTGTCGGAAGCGGTGGAGGAGAAAGGATGAGCCGCTTTTCCTGGTCGAGTTTCGTCGCCATCGTGGTGAAGGAATTCATCCAGATGCGCCGCGACCGGCTGACCTTCGCGATGATGGTGGGCATCCCGATGATTCAGCTCGCGCTGTTCGGCTTCGCCATCAACTCCGATCCCCGGCACTTGCCCACGGCGGTGATCAACGCCGATCAAAGCGAATTTTCGCGCTCGTTTCTGGCGGCGCTGAAGAACAGCGGCTATTTCGAACTTACGCGCGTCGTGCAAAGCGAGGCGGAAGCCAATCGTTTGCTGGACGCAGGCGAGGTGCAATTCGTGGTGACCCTCCCGGCGCAATTCTCGCGCGACTTGCTGCGCGGCGAGCGGCCAGCGCTGCTGGTCGAGGCGGACGCCACCGACCCCAGCGCCACCGGCAACGCCATTGCGGCGCTGAATGAGCTGGCGCGCAGTGCGTTCGCCCACGATCTCAAAGGCTCGGCGCAAGTCGCGGCGGGCGGCGCCAGCGCAATCGATCTCATCATCCATCGCCGCTACAACCCGGAGGGCATTACCCAGCACAACATCGTGCCGGGCTTGATGGGCGTCATTCTGACCATGACCATGATCATGATGACCGGGCTGGCGATGACCCGGGAGCGCGAGCGCGGCACGATGGAGCATTTGCTGGCGATGCCGGTGCATCCGCTGGAAGTGATGCTGGGTAAGATCGTGCCCTATATCCTGGTGGGTTATATCCAGGTCATCCTGATTCTGGCGGCGTCCACGTTTATCTTTAAAGTCCCGATTCAGGGCTCGCTGCTCTTGCTGCTGCTCTGCGTGCTGTTGTTCATTGCGGCGAATCTTTCGGTGGGCATCATGTTCTCCACCATCGCGCGCAATCAAATGCAGGCCATGCAGATGACGTTCTTTTTCTTTTTGCCCTCGATGCTCATCAGCGGTTTCATGTTCCCGTTTCGCGGCATGCCGGTTTGGGCGCAGCGCGTGGGTGAGATTTTGCCGCTTACGCATTTCCTGCGTCTGGTGCGCGGCATCATGCTGAAAGGCAACGGCGTGCTGGAAACTCTGCCGCATTTATGGCCGCTGGCGCTGTTTATGCTGGTGGTGATCGCGCTGGGGTTGAAGCGTTTCAAACGGACATTGGACTAGCTTGTGTAGCGCCGGCTTCCAGCCGGCGCTCCTGGGCTCGCACATCAAATCCATGCGGCGCTTCGCCACTCATCCACTGCTCCAGCATTCGCACGTAAGCAGACTCTAAATCGCGCACCATCTGCGGCGCGTTAAACAGCGGCACGGTCGTACGATTCAGCATGAGGCGCGCGCGCATCGAACTGAGTAATTCTTTATTCGTAGCGAGCTTGATCGCGAGCGTCGCATATTCCTCGAAGCTATGCGCGACGCATTCCGGTAAGCGCGCCGCCCGCAGCAAACTCCCCGCGACGCGCGATGCGAATGTCTCCCCCATGCAGGTGACCAGCGGGCAGCCGGCCCATAAGGCGTCGCTCGCCGTGGTGTGCGAATTGTAGGGGAAGGTATCGAGTGCTATGTCCGCTACCCGATAGCGCGCCATGTGTTCGGGTAAGGGTTTTCTGGGCGCCATGACGATGCGTGACGGATCGACGCCCTGCGCTTGCGCGGCACGGCGCAGATTGTCCGAGGCAAGCGCATTGGATTCCAACAGCCAGAGCACGCTGTTCGGCGTGTTCTGCAAAATCCGCATCCATAGCGCGAACATCTCCGCAGTGATTTTATGCGTGTGGTTGAAGCTGCAATAAACCACCGCATCCACCGGCAAGCCGCAATCGGCGCGGCTGGGCGTGTGCTCCGCGATGGGTCGTCGCCGGTCGTTGATCTGGTAGCAATCCGGCATGCGCACCACGGCCTCGTTGTAGTAGTGCTCCAATTCCGGCGGGATGATGGTTGGATCGGCGATGATGTATTCGACAAACGCTGCTCCCAGCGTGCCCGGATAGCCCAGCCAATTCACCTGCACCGGCGCCGGATGCAAAGCGAGGATCTCGGTGCGGGCGCCGGTAGTGTAACCGGTGAGATCGATCAACACGTGAATGCCCAGTTCCTTGATTTTCACCGCTGCATCGATGCGGGATAAGGGCGCCAGGTCGATGAAGTGGTCGCAAGTGTCTTTAAAGTTTTGTCGAGTCGGACTGAGATCGTCCGGGCCGATTGCCAAGGCATAAACCTCGAATTGTTCTCGGTTGTGCAACTCGAATAGTTCGCCGATCAAAAATGCCACTGGGTGTTGGCGGTAGTCATAGGAGAGATAGCCGATTTTGATTCGAGCAGGCCAATCTGTAGGGGGCGTGTATTCATACCGCATTTGAACATTGGCTTGTATGCGCGCCGCATTGCGCTCTGCGCACTGCAACTGCTCGGCGGCGGTGGCGGGCAGGTCGAGCATGGAGAAGGAATTCAGATCCGTTTCGCCGGATCTGAAACGGCGCAACAGCTCATCGATCAAGGGCGGCAAGCCATCCCATATGCAGGCGCGCAACATGACGTGTATCAGCTCATCGAGGGCGGCGGAATTCGCGCCATCGAGTTGCAAGGATTGCACATAGGCGTCGATGGCATCAGACAAGCGGCCGGTTTCGGCCAGCACCACCCCCAGGTTGTACCAGGCATCGGCGAAAGCGGGGCGCAAGGCCAGCGCTTGGCGATAGGCCGCTTCGGCCTCCGATAAGCGGTAGAGATGCTGCAGCGCATTGCCGAGGTTGTTCCAAACCTCCGCCGATTGCGGATTGAACGCCAGCGCTTGGCGAAAACTTTGCTCCGCGTCGCTTGGGCGTCCTTGCTGCTTCAGGACATTGCCCAGGTTGTTCCAGGCTTCGGCGTAGTCCGGCTTCAGCGCGAGCGCTGCGCGGTAGGCCTGCTCTGCATCCGCGAAGCGATTCTGCGCTTTCAGCATCACGCCCAGATGATTGTGCGCCTCGGCATTGTGCTGCTCCAGCCGAATGGCCGCGCGGCAAGCTTGCTCCGCCGCGGCATATTGGCCTTGGACATGCAGCGCGTCCGCCAAACTGAGCCGGAAATTGGCCACCTGCGGGCGCAGCGCGATGGCCTGCTCGATCAGCCTGACCGCCTCATTCGCATGGCCGCGGCGATACTCGACCAGTCCCAGCAAATGCAGGGCATCCGGATGATGCGGCTGCGCCTCGAGCAAGGCGCGGTAAATCGCCGCCGCTTCATCCAGGCGGCCGGCTTGGTGGTGGCTAAGGGCGGCGGCGAGCTGTTGGTCTGGGTCCATGAGAGCAATCGATGATACGTGCGAACGCTGGAGATGACTACTTAGGCAATAGTCCCTGCCCCTCTTTGGCCAAGGGCTATCTGTATGCACGTACTGACTTGAGAGTAATTCTGCTAGCATATCCATCTAATACTTCAAATTAGCGGATATGCGTGGAGATACCGGCGTATGAAAACTGCAAATGCATCAGGAGCGGCTGGCCTGGAAAATTTAGTGGGGGCATCGCCGGCTTTCCGGCATATGGAAAAAATGATCCGGCGGATCGCGGCTTTTGACACCACCGTGCTGATCGAAGGCGAAACCGGCACGGGCAAGGAACTGGCCGCGCGCGCGATTCATTATCTGAGCGCCCGTTGCGGATTGCCGTTTGTGCCGATTAATTGCGGCGCGATTCCAGATAGCTTGTTCGAGAATGAGTTATTCGGCCATCGTCGCGGCGCGTTTACGGATGCGCGTGAATCGCATGCGGGTCTGGTTGCGCAAGCGCGCGGTGGAACCTTGTTTCTTGATGAAGTGGATGCTTTGACGAGTAAAGCGCAGGTCGTGTTGCTGCGTTTTATTCAGGATCAGGAGTACCGCCCGCTCGGAAGCGCCCAGGCCGAGTTGGGGAATGTGCGGATCATTGCAGCGACGAATGCCGACTTGTCTTGCCAAGTCGCGCAGGGAAATTTTCGCGCGGACCTGCTGTATCGGTTGAATGTCTTGCCGCTTGTTATTCCGCCGCTTCGCGAGCGGGAAGGCGATGTGGAACGCTTGGCCGAGCACTATTTGAACCAGTTCAGCCGTCGATATGGGCTCCCTAAAAGAGCCTTGCACCCGGATACGCTCGCGTGGATGAGCCGGAATACCTGGCCCGGAAACGTACGCGAACTCGAGAATTTTATTCACCGTCTCGTACTCTTGTGCGATGACGCGGTTATCTCGTCTCAGGCGCCGGCGAGCGACGAAGAAAGACGGCGGCAGGCGGATCGGCGGATTCCGTTCAAGGAAGCTTTCGGAAGCGACAAAGCGCGTGTCATCGAGGATTTCGAGCGGCGTTTTCTCGTGCACGTGCTGCAGCTAGCCGGAGGAAACGTAACCCAAGCCGCCAAGCTCGCGGGAAAAGAGCGCCGGGCTTTGGGTAAGCTTTTGAAAAAACACAGCATCGATCCCCAATCTTTCGCAGGCTGAAATTCCTTGCTGGTTCTTGTGTGCATGGGTAGCGCGCCTCACCGCATGGGTCTTTGCTGACCCAGTTGAGCTGCATTCGTTTCCCTCGCAGCACTTCTCCTGAAATTTACAGTTCCGGCTGAGCCAGCATGCGCTTGCTTGCCGGATCAGTGGATTCATTTTGACCCGCTTGTATTCGAAGGCAATTTCGCATGTCCGTGAAAACACTAGGAGTTTATGTTTGGCATGGACATTGCTCATCGCATCTTGAGCGTGTTCAGCAATGTGGATCCATGTGTAAGGCGCCCAATGTCCGGAATACAAGACGAACGCACGGTTCGCATCGCGATGCGGATCGAGGCGCATCTGAGGGAATGTCCCAACGCGGCGGACACGGTTGAAGGCATCGCGGCGTGGTGGCTCCACGGCGAGGGCGGTCCGGTTGATCAGGAATGCGTGCAACAGGCGCTGGATTTCTTGGTCGCCCAAGGGAAGCTTGCGTGCATCCATTCGCCTGACGGGCACGTGCTCTATGCCAGGCATATGTAACGATTTTCGTGAGCAATTTAATAAACAAAGGAGGCACTTCTGATGGCCTATAACCACCCCGGGGTTTACATGGAAGAGATTCCAAGCGGATCGAAGCCGATCAGCGCGGTATCGACTTCAACTGCGGCGTTTCTCGGAAGCTGCAAACAGGGCCCGATCAATCAGGCGATCCTGATCCATAGCCTTGATGAATATGACGATCATTTTGGGAAGGCCGGTGGCGCGGATGATCCCATGGGGCTTGCGCTGCTCGCCTATTACCTAAACGGAGGGCGGGACGCGTACGTGGTTCGGTTGCGAAGCAGCGAAGGTGCAAAAGCCGCGAGCGTAGGTTTGGCGAGCGAAGCTTCAGGAAACAAGGATATCCTGAAAATCGAGGCGACGAGCAAAGGAATCTGGGCCAATGGCTACGTGTTGAAGGTCGAGACGGCCAAAGACGGGGCGGAATTTACCCTTCGGGTTGGCCGGCTGAAGCCGAATCCGGCAAAACCGAATGCAGATAAGGAATTCGTCGAAGAAGAGCCGGCGTACGAACACCTTAACATGCTCCCTGGCAGCGATGACTATGTAATCATCCGCCTTAAAGCATCGAAGCTTATTCGCGCTGAGCTTACGCCGGATGCAAATGGTTTTACCCAAAAGGGAAGCCTGACGGGGAGTGACCTCGACGAAACCAAAGCCAGTTATTTCAAGGATGAACTTGCCAAGGATGCCTTCAAGGACGGCATCTACTTGGAACTCAGGTTGGATGGAGGGGAGAAAAGGCTGATCAGCCTCGGTAAACCTGCCGATCTTGCGTTGTCGAATCCGTCTGACTTCAGAGCTGACGGACTGAAGATCGCCGCGCTCATCACAACAAAGGTCAAGGCAATAAATGCGGACGAGCCCCACAAGAGTTTTGCTTGTGAACTCGGCGGAACAGGGGGTGTTCTGAACAAGTTCATTCTCACCTCTGGCAGCAAGACAGCGGAGTCTTCGGTCCGCGTATACGATGGTCCCCTAGTTCAATCGCTAAAACTGGCGGGCGATAAAGTGAAGCTGGTGGATGGAGCGGCGAACATATTGCCCAAGCCGACTGGTTCTGACATCACAAAGCTGCCAACGCTCGGACAGGGTCACGATGGCGGGGAGCCGCTCGCCAGTGACTACCAAGATTTTTTCGATAAAAAACTGGCCAAAATCCCTGATGTGAGCATCGTTGTTCTACCCGGCAAATATGCCAAGGATGACAAGGCCTATATCGACGCTGCTGTAAGCCATTGCGAAAAAATGGGCAATCGCATGGCCATCATCGACCCCCCCATAGGAAAAGAACTCACGGCGGATGAATTTGATCAACTGAATCTCTCCACCTCCCAATATTCCGTGCTGTATTACCCTTGGGTCAGAATGCCCGACCCCGCGGGCGGGGCGGCGGCGCTGGCTGTAGCGCCCTCGGGATTTGCGGCGGGCGCCTGGGCCAAAACGGACGGAACCCGCGGTGTGTGGAAAGCGCCGGCAGGCGTTGAGACATCGTTGCTTGGCGTGGCCAGTTTGGAGTTTGATGTTGTCGATGGCGACCAGGACATTCTCAATCCCCTGGGGGTGAATTGCCTCAGAAAATTTCCGGGCTATGGGTCGGTGATCTGGGGCGCCCGCACCTTGTCCACCAAGGCCAAGCCGGAGTGGCGCTACGTGCCGGTGCGGCGCACCGGCATCCTGATCAAGGAAAGCATCAAGGGCGGCATCATGTGGGCCGTGTTCGAGCCGAACGATCACCGTTTGTGGGCGTCGTTGCGGTCGAATATCGACGGCTTCATGAATGGTTTGTGGCGAGCCGGCGCATTCCAAGGCGAGAAAGCGCCGGATGCCTACTACGTGCGTTGCGGCCTGGGCGACACCATGACGCAGGCCGACATCGACGCGGGGCAAGTGATCGTCATAGTCGCTTTCGCGCCGGTCAAGCCGGCGGAGTTCGTCATTGTCCGCATCCAGCAAAAAGCCGGTCAACAGCCCTAAGAACAGCATAAAGGAGACTAAGCATGCCTGCGCCACTATTTCCCGCAAATGCCCACCGATATGATCCATATCGGACATTCAGGTTTCAAGTGCTGATCGACGGCAAGCCGGTCGCCGGCCTGCGCAAGATGTCGGCGCTCAAGATGACGACCGAAGCCGTGGGCTGGCGTTCCGCCGGAGACCCGAGCCACGAAAGGCGTTTGCCGGGCGGAACCAAGTTCGATCCGATCACGCTTGAGCAAGGGCTGACGCACGACCCCGTGTTCGAAGAGTGGGCCAATCTGGTCAATAAGCTGGATGACCGGATCAAGCTCGCGAAGTTTCGGCGCAACATCGTGATTCAGGTGCTCAACGAGCAGGGCAGCCCCGCACTCGCCTACACGATACGGAGCGCCTGGGTGTCCGAGTTTCAGGCGCTGCCCGAGCTGGATGCGGGCGCAACCAACAAGGTGGGCATCCAGATCATCAAGCTCGAGCACGAAGGCTGGGTTCGTGATACCGCGGTCACGGAGCCGACGGAATTCTAAGACGCCATGGACCATGCTTGCCGTGTGACATTGCCGGGCGGCCTCTTTGTTGACGGCAACGTCAAGCGCGAGGTATGGCTCCGGCCGCTGACGGGGCATTTGGAGCTTCGGCTCGCCGAATTGGCCGCTGCCCAAGCAAACTCTCCCAGCAAGATTAGCGCATTGCTCGATTCGGCCATCGTGC
Source organism: Hydrogenophilales bacterium (assembly GCA_016235775.1). Lineage (GTDB taxonomy): Bacteria > Pseudomonadota > Gammaproteobacteria > Burkholderiales > Thiobacteraceae > RBG-16-58-11. Next base: position 40,893 of record JACRIU010000005.1, on the reverse strand, counting down.
GCGATGAAGAGTGCCCCGAAGGTGGCTTGGCCTCCAATCTGTGCGTAGCGGATCGCCAATATCTCATGCTGACGCTCGCGCGCATGCTGGGGGGCGATCACCGATGGCTCACGGCGCAATGTGAACGCTGCGATGCTCCGTTTGACATAGAGATCGCACTCCCTGCGTTACCGGTGCAGTTGGCGGGCGAGGGATATCCATTCGCCACCACGCGAGTGCGGGATGCGGACGTGGTTTTGCGCGTGCCTACCGGTGACGATCAAGAACGTGTTGCGAATGCCGTCTCGGAACAGGCGGCCTTACAATCCTTGGTCGAGTCATGCGTGGTGCGCGTCAACGGAAGCGCGCCTCCTCCAAGCTTCCTGGAATCCTGTACGCCACGGGATATCGATGAGATGGAAGCGGCGTTGGAAGCAGTCGCACCGAGCCTGGGTACGACAATGTCGGTTGTCTGTCCCGAATGTGGCGCAGAGCAGCTCATGGGGTTGGATCCGTATGCCATGGCGGGTGTCTCCGGCGAGCAGTTGCTGGGCGAGCTTCATACGCTTGCTTCGCGCTATCACTGGGGAGAGGAGGCCATCCTCTCGCTGAATCGCTCGCGCCGCTTGTTTTACCTGCGCTTGATCGAGCGCGATCGGGGCTTGGCGTCATGAGGCCGGCGAGAGGCTTATTCGCTGCGATTGTGGCCGATGCGCGCAGGCAAACAAAGCCGCCGGCGCGCACCGCGCCGCACAGATCGCAAACGCCGGCTGAAGCATCCGAGCGTAATCCAGATAATGGGATGCAGCATTCACGATTTATAGCTGTCCCGAATAGGCCGCCCAGCGTGGTCGAACCAGTTTCCCTCGTCCCCCTTCGACCAAAAGTCTATGGACTCCCTAAACAGGAGGATCCGGTGTTAGAGAGGCGCGATGGTCAGGAAAGCGATACGCGAGTACTGACCGCTCTCGGTAACGAGAGACGCGCTGGGGGAGGGGGACCCTTTTTAGTGAGCGCTGAAAGCCAGCCTCAGCAGATCACTGAACGTCCGGCAGCGGCTTCCGAGATGACGAAATTACCGGATACTCCCTCGATCCCGAGACAAGTTGATGCCGTTCTTGGCGACCTCGATTTGCCGCAGGAGAAAGCGAGCGAAAAAATCCCACGAGGCAAATCATCATCGGATGGTTTGCCCGCGTCCGAAGCGGTAGCTGAAAACGGTGCAGGGAACGCGCCAATGGCGCCATCGCCCCAATATCCCGAATCAATGCCTGCAATGTCCCCTCCCCAATCTGCGAGCTTGCCGAGGCCGGGCGCCGCGCCGGCTTCGCAAGGCCGGCCGTCCGTCACAGTGCGAGAGGGCGGGGAGCGGGAACACTTGGGAAATTCGGCGGTTGGCGAGACCTTGGGCTCGCTTCAAAAGGAAATACCGATCAATGCAGCCTCTACTGAAGCGCCGGCGCCGGTCGAGCGTTTCACGGAGCATGCGGACCAAGCGAACCCGGCGCCGCAAGGCGAATCCAGGAATCAAACGGCGATGCATCGGAGCGAACCTCCCGCGCCGGGCATTGTGATCGGGCGCATCGAAGTCATCGTGGAGTCGCCGGTATTACTTGCGCCCTCTACACCCGCATCGTCATCCTCGGCAGATTTTGCTAGCCGTCACTACCTGCGAGGACTGTAGATATGGCCGCGCCGGCTCCTTCTCCACTTTCAGTTGTCGCAGGCGCGCTGCGCCAGATGCTTCACGAAAAAACCCACATGGATGAAAGCCTGGTTCTTGTTGGGCACCCCAAGTCCTCGATTGCGCGTTCGGCCGATAAATCGCGCCTTAATCTGTTCTTCTATCGTGTCGATTCCGGCGCTTACCCGGCTGACGGCAGCCCGGATAATCGACTATTCGTGCGTTTGTTTTGTCTGATCACCCCATTTGCTGTGGCAGATAACACACTGACCGATGGAGAGGTTGAATTGCGATTGGTTGGTGCGGCCATGCAGGCGATGCATCAGCACCCCATGCTGCGCATACTCGATACCGCAACTAAAAAACAGATTGCGATGCTGCATATCGCGCCGCACTTCCTGTCATTGGACGAACTGAATCACCTTTGGGCAACACAGCCGGACGTGCCCTATCGATTTTCAGTGGGCTATGAGCTTTCACTCGTACCGTTTCCCTTGGAGACGCTACCGCAATTTGGACCGCGGGTGGCGCAGACCGCATTTGAGGTCATGGTCGATCCGCATGGGCGCTCATTGCCGATTTCGGATATCCATGACCAGATAGCGCCACAAGGCCTGCCGGTTCCCCGTATCCAAGTCGAGACGCACAATCCGCAATGGGCGCCGCATGTATTGTTGCTGGTCGATGGGAAGCCTCAGTACAGCCACGTTTTCACCTTGGCGAACAAGCCGGCCAAATTATCGGTCGTGGTGCTGGGCGCCGCCGGTGAGAAGGTTCAGTTGCGCTGGGATACCTGGATAGTGGGCGCCGCGGATGGCTGGAAGCCGCAGGCGGCCGTGCCGGCGGAAGCGGCCGTTGTGGCGGAGCGCTTCGACCCGGACGAGAATCTTGCCGCAATTTTGAATAACGCGGCCAAGATCGAGTTTCCCTTGCCGCAGATTGGCCAGTCGATGCTCTACGCCGAGCGCACCATCGCGGGCGCTGATGGGCGTCAGCTCGTGCTGAGCAGCAACCCGCTTATGGTTTCCTTGCGGGAGGGCTCGCCATGACGCTTGAGGTTCCTGGTTTGGCGGTGGAGTGGGAGCGCATAGAGCTGCTCGGCGCTTTGCTTGTCAACGCTAGGCAGGGTGAGGCGATTGGAGATGCTGCGCGCGAACGCCTGGCCTTGCTCCAAGAGCAGGTCAGTACGCAGCGTCAGCAGACGCCATTGGCGCCGCTTATTCAACGATACGATCTCGATCCGTGGGATATTGAAATCCTGCTGTGCGCATTGGCGCCCGATGCAGTGCCGCATTTGGGTTGGATGTTTCAACAATTGCAAGGGGGTGCGGGAAGCCCCTACCCCAGCCTTGCGTTGCTGCGCGATCTTTTCTTTTTTGACCCCGATGACACGGCGCTCCTGCTTGACCGTTTGCAGTCAGACGCCCCTTTAATTTGCTCCGGCCTGATCGAAAGCGGCTGGACTGATAGCTATTCGCCGATCAAGCCAAGCCAAGCCGCACGCTCGGCCGTGCTGGGGTGGGCGCTGCCGAATGCGGGGGAGATACCCGGCGCGATCCCCATCGCGGTGGCCGCCACCAAACAAGATTTGATTTTGCCGCCCGCGAGCATGGAGGCATTGTACGAATTTCTCCTATGGGTGCGCTTTCGCGACAAAGTGATGGGGGAATGGAAGGCGCGGGCCGTGGGTGGCCCGGTGGCCCTGTTCGCCGGGCCCTCCGGCACCGGCAAGACCTTTGCCGCCGAAGTGGTCGCGCAGGAACTGGGCTGGCCGCTCTACCGGATCGATCTGGGCATGGTGGTCAGCAAGTATGTTGGGGAGACCGAACGCAACCTCAGCGCCATATTCAACGCCGCGCAACAACGTCAAGCGGTTTTGCTGTTCGATGAGGCGGACAGCCTGTTCGGCAAGCGCGGCGAGATCAAAGAAGCGCGCGATCGCTATGCGAATATGGAGGTCAGCCACTTGCTCACCCGCATGGAAAATCATCACGGTCCGTGCATTCTCACGACCAATCTTCGGCAAAACATCGACTCTGCATTTGCGCGCCGTTTTCAAAGCGTGATCGAGTTTCCGCGCCCGAATGCGCAAGCGCGCGCGCAACTCTGGCGGCGGCATATTCCGCCTGGCGCGCCCATCGATGCGGAGGTCGATTGCGATGCATTGGGCCAGGCGATCGAACTCACAGGCGGGCAGATACGCAACGCGATCTTGCACGCATCGTTTCTGGCCGCGGGCGAAGCGGGCGCGATCAGCTTGCAACGCATTGCACGCGGGGTTTGGCTGGAGTTGCAGAAGGAAACCATTGACGTCATGCCCTCCAGCCTGGGCTGGTTGGCCGGGCATTTGCCCAAGCGGAGTGAACATGCTGTCCATTGATGCGATTCGCCTGCATCTCCCGCCCGAATACAGCGGGCGCGCCGCCAATATCGCCCGCTTGGTGGGGGGGGAGCTGGGCCGCTTATCCTGGCCGGGCGCGGCAAACATCCCCCATTTAAAACTCGGGCCGCTGATGATCGCGCCGGGCGGCAGCGACGCGGCGGTCGCCCAAACGATCGCCGTGCATATTCAGGCAAGCGTGGCGGGGAGAATGCGGTAATGGATATTCCTCTGATCGGTGGAATCGGCATCCGGACTGAACGGGGCTCGCTTACCGAATACACGAATGCGCTGAAGCCGCTCGCGTTGTCATTCGAATTCAACCCGAGCAGCATCACGCGCACACGCAGTGTTACGGTAAAGACCGGCGGCGCACCCGGGAGTCGCGGCGGTTACGATTTCAGCGGCCCCAGCGAGGTCGCGCGCGCCTCACAAGGCGTGAGCGTGAATGCCGAGAGTTTTAGCGTGAAAATTTTGCTGGACGCCACGGATCGCATGAATGTGGGTGATCCGGCCGTCGCGCAATTTGGGGTGCAACCGGAACTCGATACCCTGCGCAATATGGTTGAGCCGAAAATGCAGACGCCGGATGGCGCCCGGACGCTCGCGGCATTGGGGCAGGGCAGCGAGCGCGCTTTCTCCCGTCATCAGCATGCCTCCGTCCTGTTGTTCAAGTGGGGGCAGGTCGTGCTACCGGTGTTCATGACCCAAATCCAAATCGAGATGAAAGAACATCTGCCGAACCTGTTTCCCTATCGTGCCGAGGCTACGCTGACATTGCAGATAATCGAAAGCAACAACCCGCTTTATCAAAATGAACTGCATAGACAGGCGAACTCCTCGCAAATGCTGCCGGGTGGAAGTTAGGAGCAATTGCCATGGCTGATTTGAAGTCACGTTATCGCAACTGCCGGCCATTCGAGGCGGACAGCACTGCCGGGCCCGTATTCAAGGGACTACGCCCGCGGATCATCACGCCGGCCACCCCGGTTCTCGAATATGGATGGAAAGATTCGGATCGCATTGAACTGTTGGCCCGGCATTTCTACACGGAGGCACGCGCTTGGTGGCGAATTCTGGATGCGAATCCGGACATTGTTTGCGCAGGCGATTTGCCTGGCCAAGGGAAACCTGGGGAGCCTGCGGCTTCAGCCGACGCCCAAGCCGGGCGCGTGCTGCTGATACCGCGCGTGGAGGAGTAAGGAGCGGCCATGCCAGCATCCGTAGAACGCTTGCGAGCCCCAGTCGAATGTGTCGTTGAAGTTGACGGCAGGGAGATGCAATCGCTTTATCCCTACCTGCGCGAGGTTCGCGTCGAAATGAGCCGCAAGGGTGCTTCGACCTGCACGCTGACTTTCGATTCGGTGCGCGACACCGGCGGCAAATGGGCGGTACAGGATGCGGGCATCCTGGCGGCCTGGAAACGCATCAGGATCGATGCGGTGTTCGGAAGCCGCCGCGAGGAAGTGATGCGCGGTTACATCAAGGAAGTGAAGGCCGAGTATCCGGCCGATATGAGCGCTGCAATGGTCACGGTGCTTGGACAGGACGAAACGATTCTATTCGACCGCGAGCACAAGCGTACGACCTGGTCCACCCAGCAGCGGCCAGTTTCCGATCAAGCAGTGGTTCAGGCCATCGCACAGGAGAATCAGTTGCTGGCGCAAGCCGAAGCCGGCCTCAACAACCAGAACTTGGCTCAGGATGGCACCGCCATCAAGTTCCTTCAGGATCGTGCTGATGCCAACGGTTATGAACTTTATACCCGGGAAGGAATACTTCATTTCGAGCCGCCATCACTTTCCGGGCAGTCTTTACCGACCATTCTGGTTTATGCGGGTGATGCGACCAATTGCCTGAGCTTTTCGGCGCGCTACGACGGCCATAAACCGGATAGCGTGCGCGTAGTGCGCGCGCAGGAAAGCGGGGCGGGTACGGATGAGGTGGTGCTCAAACCCAATTTGACCACACTCGGGAGGCAAGCCGCGAACAGCGACGGCATGGGACTAAGCGATTTCGTTTGGAACATGCAGCAGGCCCAGGGCGGCACGACCGCGGAGGCGCAATCGCGCGCCCAGGCCAAGGCCAATGAGAACGCGTGGAAGGTGGTGGCCGAGGGTGATCTGGACGGCGCGCTGTACGGGCATGTGCTGCTCACTTATCGGACAGTAAGCGTGGACGGCGTGGGAGAGGTGTACGGCGGTTTGTACTACGTGGACGAGGTGAAGCACGTCTTTTCCAATGATGGATATCGTCAGCAATTCAAACTTTTGCGCAATGCGGTTGGCGAACAGGCGGCATTGAGCGCGGCAGATCCGCTCGCGGCGGTCAGGGGGTAAGCGATGGAAGAGGCCGTTGTCAGACTGGTCAAGCAGCAACAGGAGCGCCGCTACGGAATGCATCGGGCGTTCGTGTCCGATAACCAGGATCCGGAAAAGCGCGGACGGTTGAAGTTGAAAATATCCTCGGTGCTCGGCGACGAGGAAAGCGATTGGGCCTTGCCCTGTTTCCCATTTGGCGGCACGCCGGAGGCAACGTTTTTCATGGTGCCGGAAGCCGGTGCGCAAGTCTGGGCCGAGTTCGAGGAAGGAGATCTACAGCGTCCGATCTGGGTGGGTACCTTTCCGCAGCAGTCGAGCGACGTTCCGCAAGAGGCGGCGAAGAGCCCCCCCACCACGCGCATGCTACGTACGCCGGGTGGGCACCTGCTTCAGTTCGACGATAAATCCGGCGAGGAACAGATTCATCTGCATCATGTGAAGAACGGTGACATGGTTATCGACAAGGATGGCGGAATCACCATCACGGATGCCCAAGGCGCGACCGTCAAGCTCGACGCCAATGCGGGAAAAGTACAGATCGAGGATGCCAACGGCAATGTCCTGACCCTGGACAGCAGCGGAATCAACGTTGCGGATGCGTCCGGCAACAAGGTGGAAATGACCGCGGCGGGCGTCACGGTCAAGGGTGTAAAAGTCGTGATCGACGCCACCCTGGTGACCCTCGCCGGCCAAGGCGGAGAACCGATTGTCAAAGGCGCCACTTTGCTTGGGCTGCTGAACAGCCATGTGCACATGACGGCGTGGGGACCTTCCAGCCCGCCAGTCGTTCCGTTCATGCCGTCAATTTTATCAACCAAAGTTCAAACGAGCTGAGCGCGTGATGTTTCGCATACCCGATCCCACCTATCTTCGTTTCCCATTCGAAGTTACCAATACTGGCGCTCAGCCTGCATCGGCGGTGAGCAAGCGAGCCGATCATGTGCGCGAACAAATCGAACAGGTCCTGTTTACCAATCCGAATGAACGGGTGTTTCGTCCCGAATTCGGCGCCGGGCTGAGGCTCTTGGTGTTCGAACCCAACCGTGCGGCGCTATGGGAACTGACAGAAAAGCGCTTGCGTAGCGCACTAAGTGAGGTGTTACGCGGTGAAGTAGACCCCGCGACGCTCGAAATCAAAGTGGATGGAGAAGAGGCCGCGCTTCGTGTGCGCGTGTCCTATACCTTGGCACGGCTTGGATACCAAGAGAGCCATGCGTTCTCTGTTGGAAGTGGAGCATTCTAGATGGCTGATCTTGCGCCACCCCAATTAGCGTTCCCCGATAAGGCGTGCCCAGACTGCGGGCGGCGGGAGATTTTGCTCCCCCCGCCGTTGCCGGAGGTAGGGGATGACTTCGATTGGCAAGCGCGGGATTACGACGGTTTCAGGCTGTCCATGCTGGAAGAATTGGCTGCGCGCTTTCCCGAGCGTAGCAACTGGACGCCGGCGGATATCGAAGTCGTCCTGGTCGAAGCCGTCGCTGCTGTCCTCGATCAGCTTTCCGATATGTTGGATCGGGTAACGGGTGAAGCCTATTTGGGAACCGCGCGCCGTCCGGAATCGGTGTATGAATTGCTCACCTTGATTGGTTACATGCCGAGCGATCGAAAAAATCAAAGCGAAATGATCGCGAAGTGGCGTGAACAACCATGGGAAATGGAGCGTGTGCGGCATGAAGGCCCGCGCGCCATTCGCCGCCAGCAGCGCATGGTATCGGCCGGCGACTACGCAGACCGGGTGCAAGCGCATCCCCTGGTGGAGCGGGCGAATGCGAACATCGCATGGGGCGGGAGTTGGACCATCCTCACCATTGCAGTCATCCTCCCCGATAATCGCAAGCTTGAGGCATCTGTCTCTGCCTCCGAGGAGGAGCAAAAGGCGGTAGAGGACTATCACGTCCAGCTTGGCGTTCCGAAGCCGGTGTGGCGCGCCAATACCACCTACCGTGAACTCTTGACCGTGTTTGTAGAAACGCTGCGGATGATTGGGCAAGAGGTTCAATTGCGCGACGCGGTGCCGGTCGGGATTTATATTGCACTGACGGTTAGGCTTGCCCCGAATTACTACCAGTCCGAGGTGCGCCGGGCGATCGAGCAGCGCTTGAGTCCCCAGCCGGGCGGTTTGTTCGAGCCGGGCAAGCTCGCGTTTGGCGAGGATCTGTACCTGAGCGATGTGGTGCAGGGCGTGATGCAATTGGCCGGCGTCGAAAATGTTTGCGTCGATCACTTCAAGCGGGTAGGCCAGCAGTTTCCGGATGAGATCGAATCGGAACGCATCAAACTGAGCGGTCTGGAAATCGCCGTGTGTGACAACAAGCCTGGCGCGCCGGAACGCGGCTATGTGCGCATTAGGTGTGCCGGAGGGCAAAAAGGATGAGTCTGCCCTTGCCCCCGAACTTATCGCGCTGGAATCGCGCGGGCCTGAGCCGCTTCCGCTATGTGGATGGAAACGCGGTGGAGTTTATCGAGTCAGTGCGCAAGGCGCTGCGCGATAAAAAAGATAGTCGTGATACAGAAGCCGATTTGTTCAAAGGCTGGCCGGATGCTTTAGCAAGACCTCCCATCCAGTCCGAGCCCTCTGAGCAGGCCAAGCAACGTATTCAAGAAAATTACCAGGTACACACGCGTGATATGGGGTGGGAAATTGCGCGCGTATTTGTGCGCGCCAGCCACATCCTGGGCGAATACATCGACGCCTATGCGAACGAAGGCTTTCTCCGTACCGCCACGCAATGGGACAGCGTGCGCCGTCTCGTGGCCATGCTGGGCTACCAGCCGCATCCCCCAGCCTCCGCGACGACCTCAATGGTTTTAAGAGCCAAGCCCGGCAAGTCAGGCCGGGTCAAGCGCGGCGCCCTGGGCTTCAAAGCCCAACCGCCCGAGGGGGCTGCTGTGGTGTTTGAAAATCTTTCCGAATTGGATATCGATTCGGCCTTCAATGAACTTCGCCCATTCGACCACAACCGCTCGAACGACCCGTTGATAAGCAAGGATAAGTGGCTTGTGATCGATGGAAAAATTGAAGGCATCAAAATTGGCGCGCCTGTGATATTGGAAGCGACTGACGTCACCGAGGCTTCACACATTTTTGTCACGCGCGTGGTGGATATTCGCATCAAGGAAGATACGACCGATATATGCCTCGCCAGCATGCCAACCGATGCGGAAGGCGCCGGCAAATACACGCTAGGTTCAACCGTTGTTCACATCAGTCCACAGGAACAGCTATCGCTGCTGGGCCCGAGCATCGGGGGCGCCAACGCCGAAATGATCGGAAAATCAATTTATCTCGAAGACAAGCCGGACCAATTGGCGCGTGGGAATGTGGTATTGATTTCCGATGGTGAAACCAAGTTGTTTCGACGCATCGCCCATATTTCGGGACATAAGCTGACTTTGGATAAGGGTTTGAGGGTAGAGCCCGAACGGGGGTTAGTCCTCGATCAAGCCTATGTGAAACTGGCGCCCCCAGTAAGTGTTGTCGATTTTGGTGGGCGAAAAAGAGAACAAGATGGCAGCATTAGGGCTTTGCGTTTGGCAGGCGACTATGGATACCTGACCGGCGAATATATCGCAGACATGGTGGTTGTCGGGCAGAAAAATAAAAAGGCGGTAACTGAACTGAAACAGTTCAAGGTGGAATCGGCAAAATACACCCCGGTGGCTGTGCCCGGAGAAGGCGCCACAAAGCCTAGTGAGGATGCAGGTTATACCGTACTTACCATTGAGGATAAGGATAAATATTTACTTAATCCGCAAGCCATATTCATAGCTGAGCGCGGTGCTGGGTTAAAAGTTGACTCGTTCCTTAAGAACTCTGACTCTGACATTATTGATGCTCGAGGGAGCTTGGCGCTGAACATTGAGACCTCGCTGCCAAAGAAGATGGTAGCCGGCGACTTCGTGGTGTTGGCGGCAGGAGAAAGGCTTGCGGCGGCTCGCATCAAGAGTGTCGATCCAAGTTATGCGCAGGGCGCAGCGCAACTGAGTGTAGATGCCTGGGTGCCACGCAGGCCAGGGCGATTTTATTTCAAGCAGACCACTGTTCTTGGTCACTTCAAGCACCAAGTCCAAGTGAAAGGCTGGGATATAAATAATGATCCGTTAGAAGGTTCGAAAGTGACCGTGCCTTTGCCTGCTGGCGCAACGCCGCCGAGCAAAGGGAGAACATTGCTTATTGCGCAGCACGCCGATGCCGGGCCGGTAAAAGCATTCAAAGCGGCGGTGAACAGCATTGTTCCGGTCAAGGATCACCCTCGCAGCAACGATCTGTATGCAATGTACGACATGGAATTCTCCCCAGCTATCAACGCGCAAGATGGATTTACCCACGGCAACACGCTGATTTTCGGCAACATCGCCGATGCCGGCCACGGTGAACGCAAGCCGGAAAAAGTGTTGGGCAGCGGCAATGCGGCCGTGGGAAATCAGCGTTTCATCTTAGACGCCAACGATGTCTCGTTCGTCGCTGATCCGAGCCAGACCTCGGGCGTTCGCGCAGACATCGAATTGCGCGTGGATGGTGAAATGTGGGATCAGGCCGCCTCATTCGATAGCCGCGAGGCGGCGGACAAGGTTTTCCGCACGGCCATGCTGGAACAGGGTGGCGTGTTGATCGAATTCGGTGACGGCGTACACGGTCGTCGCGTACCCACCGGAGAAAACAACGTGCGCGCCGGATACCGGGCCGGCGCCGGACTCTATGGTAATTTGCCCGCGGGAAGTTTAATCAAATTGGCACAGGCGCATGCTTTGTTAGAAAGCGTGTTGCAGCCAATGCCCGCAACCGGCGGCAATGATGTGGAATCGGCTGGTTCCATGCGCCAGCATGCCCCGGCGAGTGTGCTGACACTGGACCGAGCGGTGTCCGTGGATGATTTCTCAGGCTTGCTGGTCAGGCACAGCAGCGTATGGCAGGCGCGGGCATTTGAACGCCCTGGCCGGTCTCGGCATGACAGCCACCTGGAACTCGTTATCGTCCCGGCGGGTGGCGCGCCGCTGGAAGGGTTGAAGCAAACGCTGCTGGACTTCATCACCGCCAATGGCGTGCCGGGTGCGCGTGTCGTGCTCACGGAATACGAGCCAGTATCACTTGAGCTTGATGTCATCGTTGGCGTGATCTCCAAACATTTCGATCCAGAGACCGTCGTGGCTCAGGTGAAAAATCGGCTGCTCGCCGCATTCACGCTGCGTGAGAGAGTGATTGGACAACCTGTCTTCCTCAGCGAAGTCTATGAAATCGTCGAGAACGTTGCCGGTGTCGAATATTCGAAGTGCCGGATCACAGGTGCGGTGAACCTTGGCCAGGTGCTGCCCGTACAAGAAAACGCAGTAGCTTTTCTAGACCCGGCAAAACCCACGCTGACGGTCCTATCCGAGGAGTACACAGCATGAGCGAGTGGCCCGTGAGCAAGAGCGCGCAACAACTCTTCGCGTTGCTGCCGGAAGTCTACCGGACGCGCGACAGCAGCGGACAACTGGCCGGCTACCTCGATGCGCTCGGAGGCCTGCTCGATCAGTTGCGCGGCAGCCTTGATCAACGCTTGAAAGATAATTTTCCCTCGACGTGCCAACCCTGGCTGCTGCCGTATTTTGGCGATCTGCTTGATGTGCGTTTTGTGTCACCCGCAGTCGAGGGGAAGCGCAAAGAAGTCGAGCATGCCATCGATTGGCGCCAACGCAAGGGAACCATCGGCTGTATCGAGGAAATCGCCCGCGAGGTCGGGCAAATGGACGTGGAAGTGCGCGAAGGCTGGAAACACGTGGCGGTCACGACGCGCGTGGGCGAGACGCGCTTATCGGCAATTGCTTTCGGTGAAGCTGGCGAGTTGGATGACACGCCTCATCCTTTCTATGCCGCGAAGCACCCGGCGCTGCCGGCAGTGACACCAGATCTGCGTCAACCATCGCGAGCGGTTCAGCGCACGTTGAGCGAACCGGTCACGAACAAGACCAGAATCATGGACAAGGACATCGAGTGGCGACAGCTTCACCCGCACGGCGCACCATGCTTTCCAGGTTCATATGAAGATGCATCGCTGCGCACCGTGGATGTCCGAAGCCCCGATCAAAACGCCGGTCACATTCACCCGAAGCGGGTGTTGTTGTTCGTGCCGACGCCGGATGGATTCTTTTCTTCGGGCATGCAGAAAAAGGACGTGTTCACGGCAAATGAGACAAAGGAATACCGGCTTGAGGATATGCACATCAAGAAGTTGAATATCCAGAAAGGGCAAGTGATCCTGATCCGCTGCGCGGTTGAAAATATCGAGTCAGCCAGTCCCGGACAGGATGGTGCGCCGGTTGTCCAGGCGACCGACTGTCTGATTGGCGCGTTGAAAATGAAGGAGGGCAAGGCCCAACTCGAATATTGCACAGTGCTGCACGACGTAACGACACCGCAACTGCTGGCGAGCGACTGCATCTTTATGGGCAAGATAGAAAATGCGTCAAAGAACTGGCCGGATGGCTGCATTCGCTATAGCCGGGTCAATGAGCTCAAGCCGCTCGTTTCTCGACATCAAGCAATGGGCAATACCACGGCTCGCCCGTTATTCCTTAACGACACCTGGGGCGAACCGGGTTGCGGTGTGCTGGACCCCGCGACCTCCAACGCAGTGAGTCAAGGCGCGGAAGATGGTGGAGAAATGGGGACGTTTCATCACCTGCAACACTGCCTGCTGCGCGATGCCATCCTGCGCAAGCTCAAAGATTATCTGCCGGTGGGCATGCGGCCTGCGCTGGTTTTGGACAACAGACTCAAAACGCAGCCGCCGAACCTTGATACAAACTAAAGCCAAAACGGACAAGCCATCATGAAAACTCAAATCTCGCGCATCAGCTTTCAACAGGACAAGCGCTACTCCGGCGTCTATCAGCAACAAGGACGCATGATCACCGACTCGGATTGGAACGAGTTGAACGACATCATGCGCGCGCGCATGGCGGATGCGCTCAAAGACATCATAGGCAGCGGTGCGCGCGGATTTCGAATTGCGGCAAACGGAGCGATTATTCCGGGCGAAATCTATGTAGACGGGATTCGCGCGGAAATCCTGGATAGCGAACATGCCAAGCAGCGCGATTTCCCCAATGCGCCGGCTGTGGGCGCCAATCCCATTTACTACGTGGATATTTGGGAGCGCCCGGTCACTTCCCTGCAAGACCCAGGCCTGATCGATCCGGGCTTGAGCGTGGATACCTGCAGCCGAACCCAAGTGCTTGCCCAGGTAAAGTGGTGCGCTGGTGCAGCGGATATCAATAGCGCCAAGAACCCGGCCAATGGCAATGCTGTGCTCCAGGCTGAGTTGATTGCCGGCAATATTGAGGCGGATCCTTGCGCCGCTGAACTCGATCAGATCCGCGCCAGCAGCGAGACTAGCAGCTACCTTTTCCGGCTCGAAGTGCATCATGTCGAAGGCGATGCAAATGATCCGAAACAAGTCATTCTTAAATGGTCGAACGAGAACGGAGCCGAGCAGCACCAAGTCAACTTTGATAAAGATGGAAACGTGATCGATGCTCCGAACGAATTCAAGGCGGAAGGGCGCATCTATGAATTCTTCAGCGAGGCCAGCGAAAAGCACCTGGGTGTTCATTTGGCGCCCCCCGGCTTTGTCCCGGCGCGTGATGACATAACCCTGGCGAATCGCCGCGCATATTCGGACGCGATGTCGAAAACCGAGATTGATAATGCGCGCAAATTGTGCGGCGTGGGTAAGGACGATCCGCTTTTCATCCGGCGTTGGGATGGTTACTGCGTGTTGACGCGTGGCGGCGGGCAATGGGCGGTCAAGGGTTGGTCTGGTGGGGGCGGCATCATCGCCGAGCAGACAGTCGCGCAGGGCAATCTTGCAATCAGCGCGGGGCTGGTCAAGTGGACGCTCTCGCTGGGACTAGCCAACCAGCCTAAATCCTTCGTGGCCGGCGACCACTGGTTAGTTGTGGTGCGCGCGCACGCGGGCGATGAGAACCGGATTAGATTGCTGAGTGCGAAGCCGATTGGAATCACTCACCATTATCTCAAGCTCACCACGGAGGCAGCCGCTTCCGACGATGAAAAGCGCAGCTTCAGTTTCCCGCCACTGACCGATATTTGGGCGGATAAGGTTCGATACAAACCAGGCGATACCGCGATAGAGGCCGCGTGGAGAGACCTGCTTGCACTTCCTGCCGCTTCAACAAATTGGCCTTTGGATACCCAGGCGGCTATCGACGCCATCATCAAAAACATTGAAGAGCAAGATTACGTGCTGGTATGCGAGCCGCCCAACACGCCAACCGTGTTGTCGCTGACAGCCACGCCCAAGACGCCCGACGGAGTCGTAAAGCTGAGCGACGCCTTGAAATCCCTGATGTGCAAACTCGATCTTGGAAAATTGCCGTGGGACAAGATCGAGGATATTGATGCGAAGCAAAAGATTTTAAATCTGCTTGCTGGAAAACTCGACAAGAGCGGCGGAACGATCACCGGTTCCCTCACCGTCAACAATGGCGTGACCATTCCCGCGGGTTCGCTCAAGATTGGAAGCGGCTTGCCGGAAGCACCGCTGGATGTGCTCGGAAAAGTCCGTTTTTGTATGGATGAAACAGGATCGGGCGACCGGGTCATTGGCTTTAAACGCGATGCCGCCGATGAAGGAAATGCCGGGAAGATAGCGCACCGCGCGTCATGGGACCCTAATGCATTATCGATTGTAGGCGCCGGAACGCCGCCGCTTCGCAAGGTCAGAATCTGGGATGTTTTAGGGGTGGAGACTTCCATACACATCGGGCCGACATTACCGAATCGTGGAATTGGGGGTGTCGGCCGCGTTGAAGTCACCGGGTCTGGAGCCGAATTCAGCTTCACTCGACGGGGCCTTGCCTCTTGGCCGGCGCAACCCAAGGCGGGCGATCGTTATGTCTGGTACACCGATGGGGCCGATGGGGCTGGCGTGGCGCATTTGTGGACTGAAAGAAATGGAAACCTTGTGGATGTGGACAAGGATGGAAATATCACGATCAGTGGAAAATTGACCGCCAATGATTTTAATGGGATCAAGATTGACCACATCACCGGCCTGAATGACAAGTTTGTGAACATAGAGGGGCGCTTGCCCCGTGTGCCATCGGATTCCCGTTTAAAGAAAAACGTATCCCAAATCAATGCGGCGCTCGACGTGGTGGCGAAGTTGCGAGGGGTGAGTTTCCAATGGCGAGAGCCGAAGCCCGAGTGGGGCCGCTCGGACGGCACGGTGCTTGGGGTGATTGCGCAGGAGGTAGAAGCGGTATTGCCGGGCCTGGTGATGCAAGATGAAGAGGGTATTCGAAGTGTGAACTACGATGGGGTTACTGCTTTATGCCTCCAGGCACTGAAAGAACAGCAAGTCTTGATCGAGCGATTGTCTTCCCGGGTTTCCGATCTGGAGGCCAGGCTCGACCGCTAGCCTGGGAACAACAGTGATGCCAAAACTGGAGTCCGTATCGTGAAAGCGCTGGTTTCACCCCAGCACGCCAAGCCGGCCGTGCGGCGACAGCCCGCTCCGGCCGCGCCGCTGCAGCGCACGAGCGAGGCGACGCGCGCCGCTTTGCACCCGATCCTGCGTTTATCCATGGTGCAACCCAAGCTGGCCGTGGGGGCGGTGAACGATGCCCACGAGCGCGAAGCGGACGCCATGTCGGAGCGCGTGATGCGCATGCCGGCGCCGGCTACCGCCCTCGCCGCACCGGCAACGCCGAGTGGCGGCGTGCAACGGAAAGAGCAGCCTAAGCCGGACGAGGTCGAGGAAGAAGAAAAGAAAAAAAAGGTGCAGCGCTTGGAAGCGCCGGCTACGGTGCCGGATGATGAGGACAAGCCCAAGCAGGCGGGCGGCGCAAAGGTTTCGGATGCGCTGCCCGAACCCTGGCCTGAGCCAAGCAAGGAGGAATCAGGCGAGACCGAAACGGTGCGGCGCAAGGCGGCTGCGCCGGCGCCCAGCGAGGTTTCCAACAGCGCGCTTGCCTCGCGCATCGTCAGCCCGGCCTCGGGCGAGAGTTTGCCGAGCCCGGTGCGCGGCTTCATGGAGCCGCGCTTTGGCCGCGATTTTTCCGGGGTGCGGGTGCACGAAACACCGCAAGACCGCGCCGACGCCGGCGAGCTTGGCGCGCGCGCCTTCACCTACGGCAACCATATCTGGCTCGGCCCCAACGAGCGTGCAAGCGATATGCCGCTGATGGCGCACGAGCTGACCCATGTCGTGCAGCAAGGCGGCGCGGTGCGGCGCCAGCCTGCGCTCGAGATCGCATCGACCACGCCCAAGGTGCAGCGCGAAGCGGCGGAAGCGGCGCCCTCCGGCATCATTGGCGAGGTGTTGGAGCGCGTCCGTGGCTGGGTGAAAAAAATGCCCGGTTATTCCCTGTTGACGGTGGTATTAGGGCGTGACCCGATCACCAAACAGCCGGTTGAACGCTCGGCGGCCAATATCACGCGTGGCGTGCTCGATCTCGTGCCTGGCGGCGACGCGATTTTTGAGAACCTGCAAAAATCCGGCGCGATCGAAAAAACGGCTGCCTGGTTGCAGGAACAGATCGCGCTGCTGGATTTGACCTGGGAAAAGATTAAGCAACTCTTCAATACCGCGGTGGATGCCGTAAGTATTTGGAGTCCCGGCGAATCGTTCGATCGTATCGTGGCCGTGTTTACAGCGCCGGCCCAGCGCCTGAAAAACTTCGCCGTCTCGGCCGGCAGGAAGGTGCTGGAATTCGTGTTCGAAGGGGCAATGGCCCTGGCCGGCCCCTTGGGCCAGCAAGTGCTGGCCGTGGTGCGCAAGGCAGGCAATGTCGTCAACCAAATCATCGAGAATCCGATCGGCTTTCTCGGCAATCTGCTCGCGGCGGTCAAGCAGGGTTTTCAGCAATTTTCCTCCAATATTCTGGAGCATCTGAAAAAGGGGCTCATGGATTGGTTGTTCGGCACCCTGGCCAAGGCGGGCGTGCAGTTGCCGCAAAAATTCGATCTCGGCGGCATCGTTTCACTGATTATGCAAATCCTGGGGCTGACCTACACCGCGCTACGCGCGAAGCTGGTCAAGGTGGTGGGCGAATCGCGCATGGCGGCGATAGAAAAAGGCGTCGATCTGCTCGTGACGGTTGTCACCAAAGGCCTGGCGGCGGCGTGGGAAAAGATACTGGAATACGCCGACAACCTGTATGAGACCGTGATCGGCGGCATCCGCGACTGGGTCGTGACCAAGGTGGTCACGGCCGCAGTGACTAAAATCGCCACCATGTTCAACCCGGTCGGCGCGGTGATTCAGGCGATCAAGACGATTTACGACACGGTGGTGTTTTTCGTCGAACGCGCGAAGCAAATCGCGGAGCTCGCCAATGCCGTGTTCGACTCCATTGCCAACATCGCCGCCGGCAAGATCGGCGCCGCCGCCGACTATGTGGAAAAAACCATGGCGCGCGCGATCCCGGTGTTGATCGGCTTTCTGGCTTCGCTGATCGGCCTGGGCGGCATCGCCGACCGCATCCGCGAGATCATCGAGAAAATCCGCGGTGCGGTGGATAAAGCGCTTAACAAGGTGGTGAATTTTATCGTGCGGAAAGCGGCAGCGCTGTTGGCGAAGGGCAAGGCAGCGGTTGGCGCGCTCGTTGAGTGGTGGAAGCAGAAGACGCCGTTTGAGGTGAATGGAGAAAAGCACACGATTTTCTTTGAGGGGAGCCAAGAAAATGCAACGCTCTATGTCCAAAGTGAAAAGAAAACGATCGTAGAATATCTCGATGCCATTCCTCCGGCGAGTGCGGATGCGACTACATTGGCTGCCGCTAAACAGCACGCAGCCGATTTGGCGAAATCCCGTCCTTCTGGCGTGGATGCCGAGACGCATGGCAATCAGAAGATAATTTTGTATAACAAGCTTGCAGCGCTGCTGCCTAAATTGCCGCTTGCCAAGGGGCAAAAGCTGCCGCCTTCCGTGGTCAAGTATGGCCCGATAGAACCGAATTTAGGTGCGAGCGAGATGGAGGCGAAAATACTCACCAAGCACAACGAGCCTGGGACGGGGGTAGACGACTCGTGGCCATTGTGGGAGGACCTCAAGCCGATGCGGCACGGAACAGGCGAACCCAATTATGTGCTTGGACACCTTCTGAACAACAATTTAGGCGGGAAGGGAAAGATGCACAACCTGACGCCGATTACAAACAAGGCAAATGGAGATCATCTAAGGAATGTCGAAAGGTCAGTCAAGGAATGGGTTAAAAAGGACAAAGTTGTTTATTACAAAGTTAATGCCGATTACGGCAGTTCGCCAAAGGCGAAGGGCGCTGAACAGATTGCGCTTGAAAAGCAAGCCAACCCCGATCCCATCCGGCTTAAAGCGCTTAATGCAGAGCGGAAGCTTGTCAGGGAAATTGCGTTCAAGGCACATGTTCTTGAAGAAGTTGGAGGGGCATGGGAAAAGAAGAAAAAACCAACGCCGGATGAGCAGCCAATACAAGACAGCGTGAAAAATATAGGGAGTGCAGGTTACTGAGGTACGCGGCTGCGAGCCGGTAAAACAGCGTTTCACCCAAAACATACAAAGGAGCAACAATGAATCTCATCCGTTGGTTGACGATTGCCATCCTCTCCCTATTGGCGGTTGGCTGCGCACAAGTGCCGCAGCAAAGCGTCGAGTTATCCGCTACGCTCGGCCGCGATTTACTTGAAGTGCAGCGCTCGCATCGTAAAGCCATCGATCTGCTCCACGATCGAGACATCGAGCGCATTGAGCGTTATGTCGAGCAAGTGGTGATCCCTGCTTATGTTAAGGCCGCCATCGACGGGGTTGGCCCGAGGCTGTCGCAAGACCTGGCCAAGGCCTTGGGGCCCAATGCCACCCAAGCCGACAAGGATCGTGTCTACGATGAAATGCGTAAAACCGTTCTCGCGATTTCGTCCCGGGTAGAAAAACAAAAGCAGGAGTTGGCCGCGCCGGTTGAGGAGGCGCGCAAGGCGCGGCTGCAGGAGCTGGATATGGCCTATGCGCAAATGCAGCAAGCCAATTCGGTGTTGACGGCCCATCTGGCATCCATTGCGAAAGTGAACTCGGTGCAGGATGAATTGCTTGCCAAAGCCGGGCTGAAGGATTTCCGGCAAAAGGTGGGCGACTCGGCGCTCGGTCTGGACAAGCAAGTGGAGCACGCGCTTGGCACGGCAAAGGATGTTGAAGATGCGATTGCGAAATTGAAGGCGATTTTTGAAAAGATCAACAAGCAGTAACTATTCAACCCAAATGGAGAGAGTGCCATGCCCGACGATTTTGATGATGACTTAGAGCGCGCATTGCAGGCGGCGGATGCCGCGCTGAATGAAGGGCCTTACAAGAAGGCGTTGCGTGATCTTCTCGCGCTGTCGATGGCGGATATCAAGGATTCGGTTCCCAAGGTCTCTTTTGCGGACTACAGCAAGCTGCTGACCGTGGTCGAGCAGGCCTCAGCCGCGAACCTTGCGCAAGCGAATCTGAAAGCAAATATCGTTGCCCTTGGGCGGACGGCTGTCGGCATCGCCAAGCTGGTGCCGTCCCTGGCCGCGCTTTTTGCGTGATGATATTTGCGGTGCAGATTTGCAACAGGAGTGTTTGCTGCGCCATTAACGAATGTGTTGGCCAATAAGGAGGCGATATGAGTACCGAACAATGGATACTGCAACTGCTTTTGGGTGGGCTATTGGGGATGCTGGGCCAAGGGATAAGGGTCGTCACCGGGCTGAAAAAGGTACACGACCAAGCAGCGGCGGAGAGCAAGTCATTTGGCCAGTTATTCGAGTTGAGCACGCTCTTGATCAGCTTGATGATCGGATTCACGGCCGGCGCGCTGGCGATTATTGCCACCACGCCGGACAGTGGCGCCGTGACGAAGGTGGATCGGCAGATGATCGTCACATTGCTCGCCGCCGGGTATGCGGGAACCGATTTCATCGAAGCCTTCGTGAAGAAGTATCTGCCGGCCGATGGCGGCGCCAAGCCCGTAGCAAATGACGCCGACAACACGCCGGCGATGGGGTGAGCCATGGCTTTCGAAATGAAATATCACATTACCACCCGCTATCTGGGCAAGCCCTCCAAACGGCGCTCCGGCTTGCCGATCTCGCCCGGCGTGAAATTTGTGGTGGCGCACGACACGGGCAATCCCAATTCGACCGCGGCGCAGAACGTTAAGTATTACGAAAATAGCCGGGATGAGATGTCCGCTTCCGCCCATCTCTTCGTGGACGATCGGGAGATTATCGAGTGCATCCCGGCGGTGGAAGCCGCGATCCCGGAGAAGGCGTGGCATGTGTTGTACAAGCTCGAAGCCGACAACCAGCTATTCGGCTTCAACGCCAACGATGCGGCCATCGGCGTCGAATATTGCTACGGCGACCGCATCAATGCGGATGAAGCGTACAAGAAGTATGTGTGGCTGATCGCTTATATCTGCTACAAGTTCGGCCTGGATCCGGCGAGCAAGGTGGTGGGGCATTTTTTTCTGGACCCGCATCGCAAGACCGATCCTGTCACCGGGCTGGCCCATAGCCGCCGCACCTACGACCAGTTGTTGCGAGACATCGTCAGCGAGCACCAGGCGTGCACCGGGACAGCCGCGGTTGTGCCTGCGGCGCCGTTCACGAATGAGCATGGAACCGTGACGGCGGCGGTGAAACTGAATATTCGCAGCGGCGCGCCGAACACGCGTGCCGCGATACATCAGACGGTACCGCCGGGCACCCAACTGGAATACTTTTTGGTGGTGCGGGATGGCGAGCCGGTCAATGGCAATCCGGTGTGGTATGGCGACGGCGATGGACATTTCTTTTGGAGCGGGGGCGTAGCGGCGGCCGCGTGATTTGCGCTTGGCATCGACTCGAATGCAGGAGAAAGCATGGACAAAATAATTGTGACTAACCGCGCGGCGCTCGGCAAAAAGTACGGCAAGGGTATGGCGCGGATAGAGCGGGCATTGGACAAGCTGGTTCAGGCCGATCAACGGCGGGGGCTGGCAACTCAAGTAGTCGCGATGGATATCGCGCAGGACATGGCGCCTTGTGGAGCGGCGGTTGTCACGGATGCGGGCAGTTGCCAGCAAGTGAAAAACGCCATAGACGCCATCTATGCGAAATATCACCCTGACTATCTGCTGATTCTGGGCGGCCCCGATATCGTGCCGCATCAACAGCTTCCCAATCCGGCCTACGATCCGGACGGAGACGACGACAAATTCGTGCCGAGCGATCTTCCCTATGCCTGTGAAGCCGGATTTAGTGCGAAGCCCAAGGACTTTTTGGGCCCTACCCGGGTGGTGGGGCGCTTGCCTGATTTGCTGGGAGCCGGAGATGCGGCCTATTTGGTGCGCTTGCTGGGAACGGCGGCGCGATGGAAGAGCCGCAGCCGCGGCGAGTTTATGCGGTACTTTGCGATCAGCGCGGAAGAGTGGGAAGACTCCACCGAGCTCTCCGTGGAAAAGCTGTTTGGCTCCACGGAAAGATTGAACATTTCTCCGCCGCTGGGCCCGAAATGGCCCCCCGCCCAATTGGCGTCCCGCATTCATTTCATCAACTGCCATGGGGGTTCGAGCGATCCGCATTTTTATGGTCAGCCCAAGGGCGAGGAACAATACCCCATCGCGCATTCGGCTAGCCGTTTGCCCGGCAAGATTTCCAATGGCACAGTCGTTGCGGCCGAGTGTTGCTATGGGGCGCAGATTTACGACCCTGGCGACAGCAGAGGGCAATCCGGGATTTGCAGCACGTATCTGGCGGATGGGGCTTATGGTTTTTTCGGAAGCTCGACCACTTCGTATGGGCCGAGCGAAGGCAACGGCCAAGCCGATCTCATTTGCCAGTACTTCATATCGGCGGTGCTGAACGGTGCTTCCCTGGGCCGCGCAACCCTGGAGGCGCGGCATCGGTTTGCGCAGGCGTACACGCATCTCGACCCCACCGATCTGAAAACCATTCTGCAATTTCATCTGCTGGGCGATCCGTCGATCCACCCCATTGCCGCGGCGCCGCATTCACTTTCGCGGACAAAAACCTACAAGACGGCGTTTAAGCAGAAACAGAATGTGGCCGGGCTCAGGGCGCTCCGGCGCGAGCGCATTACGCAGGTTGGCGTTTCACTGCAGCAAAGCTTGGGCGCCGTCGTTCCAGCCGGAGGCGAAGCGCCGAAAGAGATAATCGGGCTGTTGAAGGCGGCAGCCAAGGAGTCCGGCCTTGGCGTGGGCGCCGGCAATATTCGTGTTTTTGGCGTGCAATACGGCAAGGGCGCGAAGGCGCACGAAATGAGGGCTTTTGAGTCCGCACGTTCCGGCCGCATGGTCTATTCGCTGACCGCTAAAGTGCCGGGCAAACAATCAGCGCGGCACCCGCATCGCCGTGTGCTTGGATTAATTGCGACGGTGCAGGGCGGGCAACTCATTCATTTGCGCCGCGTTCATAGCCGGTGATATGGCGACCGAAAAATTCGAAGGCCTCGTGGTAAAAAAACGCCTCTGGGCGGGCACCAAGAGCGAGCACGAAGGGCTGATCTTGCGCACGCAAGGCGGCGACTACAAGCTGCGGCGCCAGGGTGGGAACCCGTTTAGAGACGAAGAACTCGAAAAGCTCGAGGGCTGCCGCATAAGATGTGAAGGTTTGCTGCGAGATCAGCAAATCATCATGACTACGTGGGAAATTATCAAAGACTAGTATATAAACCAATAAATTACGAAACATAATGTCGAGCCATTTTTGTGTCTGCATCTTGCCGGGTGAACTTCCATTCGATGCCACGTTGCTCCGTGTTACGACGCAACTGCCAGGCATTCACTTCTGTGATGATCGTAGCTTGGTCGGGCAAGCGTCGATCAAGGCACTGGCGATCAAGAATGCCGATTTCGATTTCAGCCATATTGAGCCAACTGGCGTGCTTCGGCGTGTAGTGGAAGACGACTCGTCGCAGCAGCGCCGTTGCGCGTCTGACACCGAGCACTTCCTCGAAGCATTTGCGAAAATGGGTGTTGAGATTGTCCATCACCAAATGGATGCGCCGCGCCGTGGTGTAAACCTGCTCGACCAGATGCTGTACAAAATCCACAAAGTCTTTCTTTGCTCGATGGTCGGTAACGACTACCGTCCGCCGCCCTCCTTTGGGTTCGACCGCCACGAACAGGTTGCAAGTGCCGGTGCGGACGTACTCGTAATCCTGTTTCGCGGGCGAGCCGGGCTGGTTCGGTATAGGCGGGCGCGAATCCTTGAGCAGTTGCTTGCTCTTCTTGTCCAGGCAAACGACGGGTTCCTTCGGATGGAACGGACGGGCATAGAGATCGAGCAGGTCGTACATTCGCTGCCGGTATTCTTCGTTCAGAGCGCCAATGCACCACATCACCTTGCTCCATGGCTTGAGGCAGTTTTTTTTAGCAACCGGCGAATCGTCTCGCGGCTGATCGGTCCAATACCCACCTGCTTCCGTGCAGCCTGTTCCAGCAGTTCAAGCGTCCAGCGCTTGGCTCCCTCAGGAGGCTCCGAGCAAGCCAAGGCGACAATCTGCGCCTCAACGTCGGTGTCGTACTCTTGTGGCTTACCGGAACGAGCGACATCGCACAGTGCGTATTCGACACCACCATCCAGATATGCGCTTCGCGTCCGCCAAATGACGGTTCGTCCAACGCCGAGAACTTCCATGATCTGCGCTTCGGATATCCCGCGATCAAGGGCAGACAAAATATGCGCCCGATTAACTTCTCGGGCATGGTGCAATCCCTTTGCGCGATATGTTTCGATCAACTCGCGATCCTCGTCAGTAAGATGCAGTTCGGTCTGTCGCATGGCTGGCTCCTCGTCATGGGGTGGGCATGCGACAGCATGATACATGTTTTGTTATTTATGTGTTGTTATACTAGTGGATGCCAAACGGCAGGAGGGATTGCAATCATGAGCGCTATCTTCGGTGAATATCTGATATTCCGGCAGGAAAAAGGCCCGGATGTGGAGTTGGCCGTGTTTGGGGATGAGTTCTATGCGCGCTATGAGACCCTTGATGGTTTCACGGTCGTGTATGACCTTGATTTGGGCTTGTACTGCTATGCAGACCTGCAAAATGGCCAACTCGTTTCGAGCGCGACGCCCTTGGGCAAGAACCCTCCAATGGGGATTCGCCGCCACCTGAAGGATTCGCCCGGGATTCGCAACGCCAAGTTCAAGCAGCGTTACGAACAGTTGCGGCCCGTGCACACGATCGCGTCGGGACACATGATGCATACGATCGGGCCCAATCGCGGATTGCTCACAGGACGGCGCGTGAGCGAAGGGCCCGTGCGCGGCTTGACGGTTCTGGTGGAGTTTCCCGATGTGCAATCAACGGTGACTCAGGCGGATGTGGACGCGATGCTGAATGGCGCCAACTATCAGGCGCAGGGTAATTTCTGCTCCGTGCGCGAATATTTCCGGCAAGTCTCGAATGGGAAATTGGACTATACCAACGTCGTCATGGGCCCCATCCGGCTTTCCAAACCGCAGGCGCACTATAAGCAGGTGTTGCTGGTGGAAGAGGTAATGAACACCGTTGCAGCCCAGTTGGGCAATGATTTCTCGCGATTCGACTCAAGAAGCGATGGAACGATTGACGCGATCAGCTTTCTTTACGCGGGCCGCACGCTTTATGAGGGTAATCTTTGGCCGCATAACTCGGTTGCCCAACTGAGCTACGGCAATTTTCGAAGCTACTTTTACATGCTGACCAGCATGGGGAGAAGTCCCGTCGATCTTTCGATCGGCACTTTCTGCCATGAGTCCAGCCACATGCTGTGCCGCTTTCCGGACATGTATGACTATGGCGAGCGAGATGGGGATTTTGAGCAGAGTCACGGCATCGGTGTTTATTGCCTCATGGGATCGGGGAACCATTTGAACCGTGGCCGGACGCCGTCGCCGTTGAGCGGATATCTGCGTGACCTGGTGGGGTGGCCCGATAACGAGGTAAGCCTGAATGGCGTAGGCGATTTCGAGATCAAGCATGGCGATTATGGAACGATTCACAATTATGCGACAGACAAGCCCAATGAATATTTTATTGTCGAGAACCGAAGCGGGTTAGCGTTGGATACGTACTTGCCATCTTCCGGCCTGGCGGTTTTCCACTGCGATTGGTTGGGCTCGAACGAGTGGCAGGGCGGTGCGGCGGATCGTCACTATCAATGCGGCCTGTTGCAGGCGGACGGGCATTTGGACTTGGAAAAAAACATGAATGGCGGGGATGCGGGAGATTTCTATGCGAGCCGTTCAGGCATTGCGCTGGCTCACGATACCACGCCTTCCTCCAGGCAATGGGACGGCGCCGAGTCAGGGCTGATCGTCGGAGATATCGGCGTAGCCGGGGAGCGAATTACATTCCGTGCCGGTGCTGTGGTTGCCGGCCCGGTTTGGAAAGGAGAGGTGACGGCGGATCAACTGATTCCGGACAACAAACCGGAGGGGATTGCCAGCGTGTTGACTGCGCCAGGCAATGGGAAGGTGAAATCGTTGAGTGTCCGCGTCTCGATCACGCACACCTATGTGGGGGATATCCAAGTAGAAGTGAGCTCGCCCTCCGGCAAACGGGCGATGCTGCATAACAAGAGCGGCGGCGGTGGCCATGATCTGAAGCAGACGTGGACATCCGCTTCCTTGGCCTCTCTCGCGGCGCTTTCCGGCGAGACGATGCAGGGCAATTGGACGCTGTCGGTGCGGGATCTGGAGCAACAGGATGTGGGACGCCTAAATTGGTGGGGCCTGGAGGTGGCGTATGAGGCGATCGAAACCGAGCACTCGGTGGCGCGGGAGCCGAATCTTCAGATACCGGACGCCAATCCTCAAGGCATACAAGATTCCGCCACTGTGGCGGCGGCGGGGCAAGCGGCGGGGATCAAGATCATGGTAGCCATTGCCCATAGTTATCGAGGAGATCTCAAGGTTTCGCTGGTTGCGCCGTCCGGTCACAGTGTGGCGTTGCACAACCAGGAAGGCGGCGCCCAGCGTGATTTGCGGTTTACGTATGACCAGTCGTCTTTTCCGGCGCTTGCTTCGCTGCTGGGTGAATCGATTGCCGGGGAATGGGTGCTTCGCGTCAGTGATCTGGCGGCAATCGATACGGGTGTGCTTGAGAAGTGGTCGTTGACGCTGCGTGTGTAAGGGACCGGTGGCCTGGGATTCGGTTTCACAAGACGAGGAAAATCATAATGTCCCCATGGGAGAACGTTTTTTATTCGGCCCTTGCCGCCGCGGGGGGTAGTGTCGTCATTGCCGGTGCATTAGCCGCTTGGTTGGGGAGTGTGTGGAAGGAGCGGATTGCCCGTACGGAAACCCTCTTTGGAAAGATCGACACCGATCTTCGAAAGCGGAGGATCGAGGTATATAAAGAGCTATGGGAGCTGACTGCCCTTCTTCCGAAATGGCCAAGAGACGAGGCCGTCACCTACGATCGACTCCTCGCCTTCTCGCATGATTTACGCAATTGGTACTTTTTTCGTGGCGGCATGTACCTCTCGCGGACGTCTCAGCAGGACGGCTATGCGGCACTACAAGACAAAATTGCCGGGATTCTCCAGGACAAACCTCCCGGCGCCCTGTCCGTCGCTCACTATGATGCGGTGCGGGAAGGATGCAGTTATCTGCGCACTCTGTTAACCGCAGACATTGAATCAAGGCGGGAAGCGCTTTCAAAATCAAAGTGACGGGGCGCCGGACTTCATCCGTTTTCGTTGACGGGGGAGCAGGAGCAGAATGGAAAAGGGCTGCATCGCTGCAGCCCTTTGTATTTTGGCTCCCCGACCTGGACTCGAACCAGGGACACACGGATTAACAGTCCGTTGCTCTACCGACTGAGCTATCGGGGAACGTAAGAGGGCCGTATGATAGCGATCTCAGTGCTTCAGGTCAACCGGATACGGCTATGCGGCGGCTCAAAATCAGTGCTTTCCTGCTCGGCGTTGTGCTGCTGTTTGCGCTGCTTGTTCCGTTTTTAATCCCGCTTGATCGCTATCTCCCGCAGATTCAGAAAATCGCCTCCGGCAAGCTCGGCGAGCCGGTGGTGATTGCGGAATTAAAATTCGCGCTCTTGCCTTTGCCCTCGGTGACGCTGGCGGGGATCACCCTCGGCAAATCGCATGAAACCAAAATCGGCGCGGTGACCGTGCGGCCTGATCCGTGGTCGCTATTGAGCGAAGTAAAAGTGTTGCGCGCGGTGGAAATTGATGGCGTCACGCTCGATCACGCTCTGATCGGCAAACTCACCGCGCTGGCCAAGCGCCCGGCCGATGGCCCGCAAACGATTAAGGTCAAGCGCATTCAACTTTCCGCGCTTCAATTGGACTTGGATGCGCTGAAATGGGGCCCGCTGTGCGCGGACATCGCGCTCGATGATAGCGGGCTGGCGGCCATCGACGCCGGCAGCGAAGATAAGCGTTTCAAGCTGAAGCTGAGCCCAGGTGAAGCTGGACAGCAGTTAAATATACAGGCCAAGAACTGGAATCTACCGCTCAATCCCGCGCTCAAAATCGACACATTGACCGCAAAGGGATTGCTGAAAGAGCATGAACTGAATCTGCCTGAGATCAACGCCGGCCTGTATGGCGGCACGCTCAAGGCCAAGCTCAACGCAAGTTGGAAACAAGGCTGGAAAGTGAAAGGCGAGGCGCAGACTGCCCAGGTGGAACTGAAGGAGATCGTCGCGCTGCTGACAACCGCGACCAGCTTAAGCGGCAAGTTGAACGCGAACGGCGCTTATACGATGAACGCAAAAGAAGCCGGTCAGCTTGGCGACAATCTGCGCGGCAATTTCAAATTCAATGTGCAGCACGGCGTGTTGTACGGCTTGGATCTGGAGCGCGCGGTGAAGTCGCTGGCAACGCAAGGCACGCGCGGCGGGCAGACCCGGTTCGACGAGTTATCCGGTACGCTCGTCATTGCCGGGAAACACTATCAGCTGAATCGAATGAAAGCCGCCTCCGGCATCTTGAGCGCGCAGGGGAATGTGGATATCGCCGCGAACAAGAAGCTCGCAGGCCGCGTGAATGTGGCGATGAAAGGCGCCGCAAGCTTGATCGAAGTGCCCTTGGACGTGAGCGGCACGGTGAACGATCCGGTGTTGTTTCCCAATCGCGCCGCGCTGGCCGGCGCGGCGGCGGGCACGGCGATCATGGGGCCGGGGTTGGGCACCAGCGCCGGCTCGAAGGCGGGTCAGGCGCTGGAGAAGCTATTCAAGTAAGCGTGGAGCGGGGCGTTCGCTTACTGTTCCGGCGTCACGATTTTCAGCGAAGCGGGATCTCCGGTCTGGAAGAGGCGCACCAGATTGCGGCCGGCGCGTTTCGCCTGATAGCAGGCTTGATCGGCTCGTTCCATCACGGCATTGGCCGAGGGTATGTCGTGTTGAATCAGCGTGACGCCAATCGAACAGCCGATGTCGAGTCGGGTCAACTCATAGCGAAAATCCGTCTCATCCAAAGCGCGGCGCAGGGTATCCGCGGCAAGCAGCGCCTGTTCCTTGGTGATGTTGTAGAGCAAAATCGCGAACTCGTCTCCCCCCAGGCGCGCCGCCAAATCGGATTTTCGGGTATGGGTCTTGATGTGCTGGGCGACCTCGATCAATACGTGATCGCCGGCGGCATGTCCCAGCGTATCGTTGACCTGCTTGAAATGGTCGAGATCCAGAAACATGAGCGCGCATTGCTCGGCGCGCCCGCGCCGCGTGCGCTCGACCACGCGTCCGAGTTCCGCTTCGAAATGGCGTCGATTGTATAGCCCGGTCAGTGCATCATGGTCGGCGAAGTGTTGCAGATGTTCGACCACTTGTTTTTGTTGGCTGATATCCCTGGCGATGCCGATGGTCACGCGCAGATTGCCCTGGTCAAGCGTGCTCCAAGCGATTTCGAGCGGAAAAGTCGAGCCATTCTGGTGGCGGCCGGTTAGTTCCACCACGCCCGCTCGGGTGGTGCTGTGTTCCATGTCAGTTGGGCCCGCTTCAGCGCCGGAGGAAGGCGCTGCGCCAAACAATATGTCAACGGGCTGGCCGATCAGATCCTGCTGGCGATAGCCAAATAGTTGCTCGATGGCCTGGTTGCAGGAATCGATGCGGCCATTGGCATCCACGGTAAGGATTCCGTCCGCCACATTCTCCATGATTGCCATCACGCGTGCGTGACTGGCCTCGATGGCCAGATTGGCATCGTGCAGATCGTGCGTGCGCGCTGCGACACGCTGCTCCAGTTCGGCATTGCTCTGCTTTACTAACCGAAAAGCTTCTACCAGGGAATGGGCCATATTGGCGAAAGCATTGGCGAGGATGCCAATTTCATCACGCCGATGCAAAAGAGCGCCGCTCAGCTCGGCGCCTTGTTCGTAAGTGGTTTTCGACACGGCCAGAGTGAGTTCTCCAATCGGTTGGATGATCGACCGGGACACGAGCCAGGCGGCGGCGCCCAACAACAGCAGCACGGCAATCAGAACCATGCCAATTTTGTATTGGGTTTGTGCGCCGAGCGCTGTCTTGGTATCCGTAAAATAGGCGATGTGCGCATTGGCCAGATGGCGTTGGCCGATGCGCACCGGGTGAATGATTTCGTGTACCGGACGATTCTTCCACGTGTAGTCTCGCTGCGCCGATGCCGGCTCGGTCTGGGTTTGGGCGTGCTTGCCGATTTGGCTGGTGTCGCTATGGGTGAGCACCTGGCCGTTGGTGCGAACCAGTGCGGCATACGCGTAGCCGCTCGACGGCAGGGCGGCGCGAATCCAGCGCTCCATGAGTTCGAAGTCTTCGGATGCGACGGCATCCACGCTGGCGTCGGCCAGCATCTGCGCCTGGTAGCGGGCTTGCTCCAGGGTAAACTCGTCTCGGCGTTGCCGGCTTTCATCGATGAGGACGTAAGCAAGAACGGTGAGGGCCGCCGCCAGCAAGGCCGCGAGGCTGGCGAGCAATTTTGTTTGAAGCGTGAGACCCCGCATGCGAGGCCTACATTTTTGCTTCGCGAATCAGTTTGCGGGTCACGGTCTCGGTCATGTTGGCATCGTATGGAACGAATTTCAGCACTTTCAGTTCGCGCATACCGGCCAGCACTTTGCGCCCCGCTTCGGTGTCATGCATACCGGTCAGCGCCTTGGTAATGTGTTGGCGCAAATCGGCATTCATGGTGGGGTTCGCGCCAATGGCATCTTCGGCATAGTCCTCCGAGGTACTGATGACCTTGAGCTCGCCGGTGTTGAGTTTCTCGCTCATCAATTTGAAATTAAGCCCGCACATGGTGGCGGCTTTGGCGTCGCCCAGGAGTACCTTGTGAATCGACGTGCTGAGATTTTGCGTAAACATCTCCTGTGTTTCTTCCTTGGTCTTGATGCCGGCCTGGTAAAACGCCGCGCGCGGCGATAGGTAGCCACCCGCCCCACTGGGACTGACGAAAGCGACTTTCTCGCCTTTAAGCTGCGAAAGGTTGTTGATGCCGCTATCGCCTCGGACAAACACAATGGATCGGCTCAGCACGCTGCCATTGAGGTTCATCATCTGCGCGATGGGAGCGGCCTTGCCCTTTTCCTTCGCGCGGTACATCAGGTAGGAGTTGACGTAAAAGATATCGACCTTGCCCTCATCGATGAACTCCACCAGCTTGTCGAAGCCGCGCGGCACCGTAATGGCAACCGGCTGCCCGATTGCTTTGGAGAGGTAGTCGGTGAAGGGCTGCCATTCGGCATGGATGCGCGCCGGCTCGGCGGTGGAGAGAATACCCAACAGTATGGGCTTGGGCACCGGGTCGGCGGCTTGCGCCAATGCTGGACTTAACAACAGACCGAGCTGCAAGGTGAGCGTGACGATATGACGGAAAAAACAATTCATGGTGCCCTCCAGTATTTTGCGCGGTGTCCGCGCATAGGCCTTACAGGCTATAGGGACTTATCGGCATGGCATACGCTTGCTTGAGGGGAAAGGCAGTAATTTTGCCGCTAAGCCTCGGTCTTGGCGGCCTTACGGGGCGATGTCAGGCGAGCGCCTGGTGAATGCGGGCCAGCGCTTTTTCCAGATTTCCCATCGAAGTGGCGAAGGACAGGCGGATATAACCCTCCAAGCCGAAGGCCGAGCCGGGCACCACGGCCACGCCGCTTTTTTCCAACAGGTAATTGCTGATGGCGATGTCGTTGGCTTCGGCGATGGTGTCTTTTTTATACAAAGTGCCGATGGCTGCGCGCACATCGGGAAAGGCGTAGAACGCGCCGCCGGAAGGCAGGCATTTCACGCCGGGGATTTTGTTCAGCGTATCGACGACGAACACATGGCGCTCGCGGAACGCTTTGAGCATGGGTTGAATGCAGGCTTGGTCGCCATTCAGCGCGGCTTCGGCCGCCACTTGCGAAATCGAGGTCGGATTCGAGGTGCTTTGCGATTGCACATTGGTCATGGCGGTGATGATGTGCTCCGGCCCCGCCGCGTAGCCGATGCGCCAGCCGGTCATGGAGTAGGCTTTGGAGACGCCGTTGAGCACCATGGTGCGATCATACAAATCGGGGCAGGCGTAGAGAATGTTGCTGAATGGCACGTCGCCCAACAGGATGTGCTCGTACATGTCGTCGGTGGCGATGAGAATATCCGGGTGACGGCGCAGCACGGCGCCCAGCGCTGCGAGTTCACCCTGGGTATAAACCGCGCCGCTCGGGTTGCTCGGGCTGTTGATCACCACCATGCAGGTCTTGGGCGTGATCGCCGCTTCCAGTTGCGTAGGCGTGATTTTGAAGCCTTGCTCGATGCCGGCATCGACGATGACCGGTTTGCCGTCGGCCAGCAGCACGATATCCGGATAGGACACCCAGTACGGCGCGGGGATGATGACTTCGTCGCCGGGATTGATGTAGGCCTGCGCCAAGTTGAAAAAGCTCTGCTTGCCCCCACATGAAACCAAGATTTGCTTCGGCGTGTAGTCGAGGCCGTTGTCGCGCTTGAATTTGGCGATGATGGCGGCCTTGAGCGAAGGCGTGCCGTCCACCGCGGTGTATTTGGTGAACCCCTTGTTGATGGCCGCGATGGCGGCGTCCTTGATGTGCTGCGGGGTGTCAAAATCCGGTTCACCGGCGCCGAGGCCAATGATGTCTTTGCCCTGCGCCTTGAGGCTGGCCGCCAGGGCCGTTACCGCCAGAGTGGGGGAGGGCTTGATAGCTTGTACGCGTGTCGAGAGTTTCAATTGCAGTCCTTCGTTGCTGGCGCGGTGGGGTTTTCCCGCGTGATACAATTTTATGTTCTGTGAAAGCCGGTAATTTTACCTTTGATCGTCACATTCCCCAATAGCCCGTATCAATTGCATCAGCCGTTCGAGCCGGCGGGCGACCAGCCCCAGGCCATCGCCAAGCTGGTCGAGGGCTTCGAAGACGGCCTCAAGTACCAAACCCTGCTCGGGGTAACGGGCTCCGGCAAGACCTACACCATGGCGCATGTGATCGCGCGCCTGGGCCGGCCCGCCATTATCATGGCGCCCAACAAGACGCTCGCCGCCCAGCTTTATTCCGAATTCCGCGAGTTCTTTCCCGAGAACGCGGTCGAGTATTTCGTCTCCTATTACGATTACTACCAGCCGGAAGCCTATGTGCCTTCGCGCGATTTGTTCATCGAAAAAGATTCCTCCATCAATGAACACATCGAGCAGATGCGCCTCTCCGCCACCAAGGCGCTGCTGGAGCGCAAGGACGCGATCATCGTCGCCACCGTGTCGGCCATCTACGGCATCGGCGACCCGGTGGATTACCACAGCATGATTCTGCATCTGCGCCAGGGTGAAAAATTTGCGCAGCGCGACGCCATTAAACGCCTGACCGAAATCCAGTACGAGCGCAATGATGTCGAGTTCAAACGCGGGGTATTCCGCGTGCGCGGCGATGTATTGGATATCTTTCCGGCGGAAAATGCCGAGACGGCGGTGCGGGTTTCCTTGTTCGACGATGAAATAGAGCGCATCTCGCTCTTCGACCCGCTCACCGGACACATGCTGCAAGATGTGCCGCGCTTCACGGTGTATCCCTCCAGCCATTACGTGACGCCGCGCGCCACCACGTTGCGCGCGGTCGAGGCGATCAAACAAGAGTTGCGCGAGCGCACCGCTTATTTTCAAGAAACAAACAAGCTGGTGGAATTGCAGCGCATCGAACAGCGCACCCGTTTCGATCTGGAAATGATGAACGAAATGGGGTTCTGCAAGGGCATCGAGAACTACTCGCGCCACCTGTCCGGGCGCAAAGAGGGCGAGCCGCCGCCGACCCTGATCGATTACCTGCCCGCGAGCGCCTTGATGATCATCGACGAATCGCATGTGACCATTCCGCAAGTGGGCGGCATGTATAAGGGCGACCGCGCGCGCAAGGAAAATCTGGTGGGCTACGGCTTCCGCCTGCCGTCCGCGCTGGATAACCGGCCGCTGCGTTTCGACGAATTCGAGCGCCTGATGCCGCAAACTGTATTTGTTTCCGCCACGCCCGCCGATTACGAGGCGCAACATGCGGGACAAGTCGTGGAACAAGTTGTGCGCCCGACCGGCCTGGTCGATCCGAAAGTCGAAGTACGTCCGGTGGATACCCAGGTTGACGATCTGCTGTCGGAAATCAATCTGCGCGTGGCAAAAGGCGAGCGTGTTTGGTGACAACGTTGACGAAACGCATGTCGGAAGACCTGACCGATTACCTGGCGGAACATAACGTGAAAGTGCGCTATCTGCATTCCGACATCGATACCGTGGAGCGGGTGGAAATCATCCGCGATTTGCGCCTGGGCGAATTCGACGTGCTGGTGGGCATCAACCTGCTGCGCGAGGGCCTGGATATTCCCGAAGTGAGCCTGGTGGCGATCCTGGATGCGGACAAGGAAGGCTTTCTGCGTTCCGAACGCTCGCTGATCCAAACCATCGGCCGCGCTGCGCGCCACATCAATGGCACCGCGATTCTATATGCCGGCAAGATCACCAACTCCATGCAACGCGCCATCGGTGAAACCGAACGCCGCCGCGCCAAGCAAACGGCCTTCAACCTCGAACACGGCATCACCCCGACCGGCGTGGTGAAACGCATCAAGGACATCATCGACGGCGCCTACGATTACGAAGAGGCGCAGCAACTACGCAAAGCCGCGCAACAGGAAGCGGCCTACACCCACATGAGCGAAAAGCAACTCACGCGAGAAGTAAAACGGCTGGAGAAAGAAATGCTGGATGCCGCGAAGAATCTGGAATTCGAAAAAGCCGCTTCTTTGCGCGACCAGTTAAGAGCGCTCAAGCAACAGTTATTCGGCGTGGTCGAGCATGATTAAAGTGTTACTGGTTTGCATGGGCAATATCTGCCGCTCACCCACGGCGGAAGGCGTATTCCGTGCGCAAGTGGAAGCGGCAGGGCTGGCCAAGCAGATTCACATCGACTCCGCCGGCACCCATGAGTATCACATCGGCGATGCGCCGGACGGTCGAGCGCAAGCTGCCGCTGCAAAGCGCGGTTATGATCTGAGCCGGCTGCCTGTATGTCGAATCGGTAGGGGAGGATAGACTATGACGAGTACGCTGAGACTGTTCGCTGCCGGGGAGTTATCAATATCGCCTGCTAGCGCCTGGTACCTCTCCGATCTGGGCGAATACCGCGGCAAGCAGGAGCTCTACACCCGCCAATCGCCGCAACGCCTGAAGGCCCTGCGCGAGCACGCGCTGATCGAAAGCGCAGTGTCATCTAATCGCATCGAGGGCGTTTCGGTCGAACCCTCCCGTGTGCGCGACTTGCTGGTTTCGCCTCGCCCGCTGTTTCGTGATCGCGATGAGGAGGAAGTGCGCGGCTATCGTGACGCACTGGAATGGGTTCATCAGGACGCTGCCGGCATCCTTGTTTCCGAAAAGACCATTCAGCGCCTGCATGCCATGACACGCGGCGAAATTTGGGATGCGGGGAAATACAAGGAAAAGGATGGCGACATTATCGAGCGCTATCCTGATGGCCGCGAGCGAGTGCGCTTTCGTACCGTGCCGGCGCGCGAAACGCCAGCGGCCATGGCCGAGTTGATGGGCGATTGGCAGCGTTGCCTGGACGAGCGCTGGGTGCCGCCTTTAATTGCGCTGGCTGCATTCAATCTGGATTTCCTTTGCATTCACCCGTTCCGTGATGGCAATGGCCGCGTGTCGCGGTTGCTGTGGTTGCTGCAAAGCTATCAGCTAGGGTACGAAGTCGGGCGCTACATCAGCCTGGAGCGCTTGGTGGAACAGAACAAGGATCGTTATTACGAGACCCTGGAGCAAAGCTCGCAGGGGTGGCATGAGGGTAAGCACGATCCGTGGCCCTACATCAACTATGTGCTGTCGATCCTGAAAAGCGCCTACCGCGAGTTTGCCGAGCGTGTCGGGGAGATCAAAGCGCCGCGTGGCGCCAAGCGGGATATGGTCCTGACCGGCATTGATAGGCTGGCTGCAAGGTCTGGTGGATTTACGATCAGCGAATTGGAGCAGGCATGCCCAGGGGTCAGCCGCGATATGGTGCGGCGGGTTCTGCGCGAGCAACAGTCGGCGGGCGCCGTGGAGTGCCAAGGGCGTGGACCGGGAGCGACGTGGGTGGGAAAAGGGGTAATTACCCCTAAGTAAGGGTAATAAAAAGGGTAACAGCAGTCTCACAGTTGGAAGTCAAAGCGCTTGTATTTGGCTCTCTAAATCGCACGAGTTATAAAAATAACGTTTTGATCGGAAAGTTAATGATTAAAGTTTTACTCGTGTGCATGGGCAACATCTGCCGCTCGCCTACGGCGGAAGGCGTGTTTCGTGCGCAAGTGGAAGCGGCGGGGCTGGCCAAGCAGATTCACATCGACTCCGCCGGCACCCATGATTATCACATCGGCGATGCGCCGGACGGTCGGGCGCAGGCTGCGGCTGCCAAGCGCGGCTATGATTTAAGCCGGTTGCGCGGACGCTAGGTTGGCCAGCGCGATTTTGTGGAGTTCGACTATATCCTGGCCATGGATATGGAAAATCTGAGCCGCATGCAGGCGCGCTGCCCGGCAGAACACGCGCACAAAATCGGACTATTTTTGGAATACAGCAAGAATTTTCTCGAACGCGAAGTGCCTGATCCCTATTATGGCGGCGGAGATGGTTTCGAGAGAGTGCTCGATATGGTGGAAGACGCCGGGCAGGGTTTGCTGGCGCATTTGATGCGGGAACAAAAACTAAAATAACCTCCTGTAGAGGCCGGGCATGCCCGGCCCGTTCGGATACCGGGCGAGGCATGCCTCGCCCCTACAGATGTTTTTAAGCACAAACGCCGCGCATTTGCGCGGCGTTTGTTTTGGAGACGCTACAACGAGACCTTAGTCGCGCGTTTCTACTTGCTGCATCGGCTCATTGCTCGCCGGAGGTTTTTGCGCCCAAGCCGGTTTAGGGCGCGGGCCGCGCGGCGCGGCGGGGGCTTGTTCGATGATCGGCGCAGCAGCGATTTTGTCACCGCTGGTTTCGATCATGACCAAGCCGGCCGCTTCCAGATCGACTGGTTTGGGAGCCGGTGCAGGCTGCTGAATCGGTGCGGGAGCTGGTGCAAGCGCAATCGGCTCCGGTGCTTTTACCGGTGCGGGCGCGGGTTCGGCCGCGACAAAAGGCAGCTCGGCTTGATTGGCCTGACTGACCGGTACCGGCGCCAGCGCTTCATGCGGAATGAAAGCCGGCGCTGCCGTTTCGACCACGGCCTGCGCGGCCACCACGATGGATTCGCGCGGCGCTTCGACGTTCTGCGTTTCGGCTTCAACTGACGCTGCAACTACTTCACGCTGCTGACGTTCGCCACGCTCACCTCGGCCACGATTGCGACCTTGCTGGCGGTCGGAACGCTCGGGGCGTTCGCCACGCTCTTGGCGTTCTGGACGCGGAGCGGCGGCTTCGCCTTCCAGCGCGCTTGCTTGGGCTTCTAATTGTGCTTGCTGCGGTTCGCGCTCGGTGCGTTCTGCGCGCTCGCCACGATCACGTCCGCCACGGCGACGGCCGCGCTTGGCGCGCTCTTGGCCTTCGGCTGGGGTGGCGGCATCGGCAGGCCGTTCTGCCAAAACCGGCTTGGCTTGCTCAGTGCGAGGCTGCGCGGGGCGCTGTTGCGCTCCTTCAGTTCGCGGCTGACCACCGCGGCCTTGGCGATCGCGATCACGATGACGCCCACGGGGGCCGCGCTCGCGTTCGGGACGGGCGGAACGTTTGGGTGCAGGCGCGGCTTCCTTTTTCTCTTCTGCTGCAAAAATGCCGGAGAACCAGGATGACACTTTCCCAAGCAAAGATTGAGATGCCGGTTCGACTTGGGCGCGAATCGGGGCGGGGGCGGTCGGCGTGATGTCGCGCACCACGGCGATTTGCCGCGGCTTGGCCGCTTCCGCAGCGACCTTAGCCGGCTCGGAGGTTTCTTCCGGCAGAATGGCCAACTCATAGCTCGGCTTGTCGATTTCCGCCACTTCATCGGTTTTCAGGCGATTCACGGTGTAATGCGGCGTTTCGAGGCGCAGGTTCGGAATCAGCACGACGCTCACTTTGAAGCGGGCTTCGATCTTCCAGATATCCGCGCGCTTTTCGTTGAGCAGGAAGGTCGCGACATCCACCGGGATTTGGGCGTGGATCGCAGCCGTGCTTTCCTTCATCGCTTCTTCCTGGATGATGCGCAGGATATGCAAGGCGGTGGATTCGGTGCCGCGCATGTGGCCGGTGCCGTTGCAGCGCGGGCAAACCACATGGCTGGTTTCGCCCAGGCTGGGTTGCAGGCGCTGGCGCGAGAGTTCCAACAGGCCGAAGCGCGAAATCTTGCCCATTTGCACCCGCGCGCGGTCTAAATGCAGCGCATCGCTCAAGACTTTTTCGATTTCGCGCTGGTTGCGGTTGCTTTCCATGTCGATGAAATCGATCACCACCAAGACGCCCAGGTCGCGCAGACGCAGTTGGCGTGCGATTTCTTCGGCTGCTTCGAGATTAGTGCGGAAGGCGGTTTCCTCGATGTCCGAGCCGCGCGTGGATCGCGCCGAGTTGACGTCGACCGAGACCAGCGCTTCGGTGTGGTCGATCACGATCGCACCACCCGAGGGCAATGTGACCTCGCGCGAATAGGCGGATTCGATCTGGTGTTCGATCTGGAAGCGCGAGAACAGCGGCACGTCGTCTTTGTAGAGCTTGATGCGGCTGACATTGCCCGGCATCACGTGGCTCATGAACTGCACCGCTTGGTCGTAAATTTCCTCGGTGTCGATCAGCACTTCGCCGATATCGGGCTGGAAGTAATCGCGGATGGCGCGAATCACCAGGCTGCCTTCCTGATAAATCAGGAAAGAGCCTTTTTGCGAACTGGAGGCGCCCTCGATGGCTTGCCACAGGTGCAACAGGTAGTTGAGGTCCCACTGCAACTCTTCCAGGTTGCGGCCGATGCCGGCGGTGCGGGCAATGATGCTCATGCCTGGGGGCACGTCGAGCTGGGCCATGGTGTCGCGCAATTCGTCGCGCTCTTCGCCTTCCACCCGGCGCGAAACGCCGCCGCCGCGCGGATTGTTCGGCATCAGCACCAGATAACGGCCGGCCAGGCTGATGAAGGTGGTTAAGGCCGCGCCTTTATTGCCGCGCTCGTCTTTTTCCACCTGGACGATGAGTTCCTGGCCTTCCCGCATGGCCTCCTGGATGCTGGTGCGGCCCACGTCCACGCCCGCCTTGAAATTGGCGCGGGCGATTTCTTTAAACGGGAGGAAGCCGTGACGCTCGGCGCCGTAATCGACAAAGGCAGCTTCGAGGCTGGGCTCGATGCGGGTAATGACACCCTTGTAGATATTGCTCTTGCGTTGCTCTTTGGTGGAGGATTCGATATCGAGATCGACAAGCTTTTGCCCGTCGACGATGGCCACGCGCAGCTCTTCAGCTTGGGTGGCATTAAACAACATGCGTTTCATTTTTAGGGTCTCCCGCGCTCAAAACACGGGCGACAAACCGCGCCATTAAACTGGCGCGCGACGGCGGTTTAGAAGAAAGTAAGACTTTGTAGAGCTTGCTTTGCCATCCTAAATATTCGGTTTGTCCTGAGTTGAAGCAGGCGCGAAGAGCTTAAATATCAGCGGGGTGCGGTAAGGGGATGGGTTAGATCCGATTGCAGCCGGGCTCGGGTTCTCATCTCGTGTGCTTCGTCCCGGCGGCTTTTAGCGCCGGGCTCTAATCCAATATGCTGTGAGCGCGTAATTCAAGTACTATCGCTGCTTTTGGTGGTGGTGAGCGAGATAACCACTTGTTCGACCAGGCCACATCGGCGCGGGGCTTCTTGGTATATGGACATGCCTACGCAAGCAGTGCCAAGAGCCACTCTAAATGTGCAATCAATGCACCACGCATAACGGAACCAGAGTCGTCCGGTAAGGGTCTCGAACGCGCCTTCGACGCCATTCGCAGCCAATACCGGAAGGGACAGTATAAGCAAAATGAAGGATTTAGGCAAAGAAGCGGTCACTTGGCTTGAGATTGACGAAAGCGCCGCCGGGCAGCGTATCGACAACTTCCTGCTACGCCAGCTCAAGGGCGTGCCCAAAAGCCATATATACCGCATCCTGCGCAGTGGCGAGGTACGGGTTAACAGCGGACGTATCGACGCCACCTGCCGCTTGGCCTTGGGGGATAAAGTCCGCATTCCGCCCATCCGGGTGGCGGCCAAGGCCACGGAACCCGCTTTTCCCCACCCCGTCGTACCACAGCTAGATAAGGTCATCTTGTATGAAGATGATGCTTTGCTGGTGATCGACAAGCCTTCCGGCCTGGCGGTGCATGGCGGTAGCGGCATTTCGCGCGGGGTGATCGAGCAGTTGCGGCTGGAGCGGCCCGAGCTCAAGTTTCTGGAACTCGCCCATCGGCTGGATCGGGAGACTTCCGGCGTGCTGATTTTGGCCAAAAAGCGCTCGGCCCTGACCAAGCTGCACGACATGCTGCGCGACGGGGAGGTCGAAAAACGCTATCTGACCCTGGTCAAAGGGGTCTGGCGCGACCAAAAACGCGCCGTGAAACTAAAGCTGCACAAATACCTGACCGAAGCCGGTGAGCGGCGCGTGTCGGTCACCGAAGACGGCAAAGCCTCGCACACTATCTTTTATCTGCGGAAATCTTT
Organism: Hydrogenophilales bacterium; assembly: GCA_016235775.1. Taxonomy (GTDB): domain Bacteria; phylum Pseudomonadota; class Gammaproteobacteria; order Burkholderiales; family Thiobacteraceae; genus RBG-16-58-11. The sequence goes on along the minus strand of JACRIU010000005.1, from coordinate 457 downwards.
CGCCGATTACAGCTTGCTCGAATGCGAGCTAAAGACCGGCCGCACGCATCAAATCCGGGTGCATTTGGCCCACTTAGGCTATCCGATTGCCGGCGACGACAAAAACGGCGACTTCCCACTCAACAAACAAATCGCCAAGCAGGGCTTGAAACGCATGTTTCTGCACGCATTTTCCGTGTCATTCCTGCATCCGTTGACGGGTGAGCGGCTCCAGTTGGAAGCGCCGCTGCCGAAAGATCTGGATGCTTTTATGAAAAGCTTAGTAACCACGAATGAACACGAATGAACACGAATACCCCCCTGGTTTCTTGTCTTTAATTCACTAGTGTCCGGTTTATTTTAGCCCAGCGGACTGCAAAGCTAATACTGGCGCGGGTTTCGAGGGATTCTGGGGTGTCCACGATTTGATTTTCAATCTACACATTTGCGATGCTTCCTGGTTTGACCGGCCGGGGGT
>JACRIU010000048.1 GCA_016235775.1 Hydrogenophilales bacterium | reverse complement strand
CTTTCCATCGACGGCGGCGAGACGATTACCGACGGTTTCCGGGGGCGCGGCGTGTACCGGCAGGTGATCAGGAATACGCAGGCGGTGCGCGACCGGATGGCGGGCGCCCTCACGGCGCGCGTGACTTGGAGCAGCGAGGAAACTTCATTCGAGGAACTGGACGAGCTGGCGAATACTTTCGATTATGTGTATTTCCAATTCGTCGCCGGAGAGGGCACGTATTCCCCCGCCGCGATGGAGAAGAAAAAAGCAGTGATCACGCGGCTGGTGGACAAATTCTTTTCCGGCGATGGTTTGTACCCTGTCATTCCCATCATGGGGATCGTGCGCAACAAGGTATTGCCCTCGCGCGCGACCGAGCTTTATCACGGCAAAACCCAATGCCGGGTGTCCACGCATATTCTCAACGTGATGCCGGACGGCAAGATTTTCCCCTGCCCCGACATGATGTATGCGTCCGAGATGCTGCAAGGCGATGTGCTGGCGAATTGGCTCAAGCCCAGCCCGCTGCAGCCGCACGCCGCCATGCCGTGCGGGACGTGTGAGGCGCAGGCATGGTGCAGGGGGAATTGCCTGAAAAACCTCTACCTCGCTTACGTGAAAGGCGACGGCCACTACCGCAGCAAGGTCGTCGAGCCGATCTGCGAGCTCATCAGGTTCTTGGGCAGGGAAGTGGATCGTCACGATCCTCACGCCTGGTACGCAAAAGCGCCGCTGGGCGTGCGTAAGACCGTGCGCGATTGCGAGGTCTATGAGTATGTGGAAATCATGCCGTGACGAATTGCATCGAGGCGCGTTAGCGCTGTGATCTCGATGTGCGCCGCGGCGGGGCTCGCATCAGCCGGTAATGCGCTTAAGCGCTTCCAAGTATTTCTCCGTGGTTTTGGCGATCACTTCCGGCGGCAGCTTGGGCGCGGGCGGTTTTTTGCCCCACTTGATCGATTCCAGATAATCACGCAAATATTGCTTGTCGAAGCTGGGCGGGTTGCTGCCGGGCCGGTACTGATCCGCCGGCCAAAAGCGTGAGGAATCGGGGGTGAGCGCTTCGTCGATCAAATACAGCTTGCCCGCATCATCCAGGCCGAATTCGAATTTGGTGTCGGCGATGATGATGCCCTTGGTCGCGGCGTAATCGGCGGCGGTCTGGTACAAGGTAATCGCGGCGTCGCGTACTTGCTCCGCGAGCGGGCGGCCAATCAGTTCGGCGGCTTGCTCGAAGCTGATGTTTTCATCGTGCTGGCCGAGTGCTGCTTTGGTCGAGGGCGTAAACAGCGGCTGCGGCAGCTTGTCGGCTTCGCGCAAACCAGCGGGTAAGGGAATGCCGCACACGCTGCTGGTCTTTTGATAATCCTTCCATCCCGAACCGACCAGGTAGCCGCGCACGATGGCCTCGATCGGCAGCGCCTTGAGCTTTTTGACCACGATGGCGCGGCCGCGCACCTGATCTACTTCGTCAGCCGCCACCACGGATTCCGGTGCATCGCCGGTGAGCTGGTTGGGGAGGATGGCCTTGAGTTTTTCGAACCAGAAATTCGACACCGTGGTGAGCACTTCACCCTTGCGCGGAATCGGCTCGTTCATGATGACGTCAAAGGCCGAGAGGCGATCGGTGGTGACGATCAACAGCCGATTGGCGTCAACGTCGTAAATGTCGCGCACCTTGCCGCGATGCAGGAGCTTGAGGCTGTGAATGTTGGTTTGGTAGAGTGCTGAGGACATGGTTATTTTTCCTGAAAGAAGCGTGGATTATAGCGAAGCGCTGAGCAAATCGCGTAGCAGGGCCGTATCGACCACCCGGCTGCCATTGACCTGACCGCTCACGGTGCGGCAAGGCATATCGGGTTCGCCCAGATCGCTGAGCACGGCGATGCTGCCGCTAAAGTCTTCGCCCTGAGTATAGGTGCTCTGGGTGACCACCACGGGCAAGCCAGCGGCTACCGCCGAGCGCACGCCGTTGCGCGAATCTTCCAGCGCGATGCAGCGGCTCGCGGGCAGGCCGAGTTTTTCCAGCACCCAAGTGTAGATGTCGGGCGCGGGCTTCTTGGCCGGCACGATGTCGCCTGCGCCGATGACTTCGAAGGTGTCGGCGGGCAAGTCCTTCAAGGTGGTGGCCAGCAGGGCGTCGACGTTTTCGGGCGTGGTGGTGGTAGCGATGGCGATGCGGATGCCATTGGCGCGCAAATCGCGGATCAGGCGCAGCACGCCGGGGCGCGGCGTGATCGTGCCTTGTTCCATGAAGCGCACGTAGTGGCGGGTTTTGGCCTTGTGCAATTCGGCGATCACTGCGTCCGCATCCGGGCGTTGCAAAAAACCGGGCCGGTATTTCGCGCAGTAGGCGCGCATGCGTTCCTTGCCGCCGGTCACCGCCAGCAACTCGCCATACAGCGGCACGTCCCATTCCCAGTCCAGGCCGAATTCGCGAAAGGCGGCGTTGAAGGCGGGGCGGTGGCCGTCGCGCTCGGTCTCGGCGAGCGTGCCGTCTACATCAAAAATTACGGCGTCGAGCATGGTTGTTCCTTGGATGTGAAAAGTCAAAAGAGCGTGATTTTTAGCGAAAAGTGATGCATTTCAAAACTTGCCGTGCGTCCTTGCCGGCAAGAATGCCGGCGCCACAATTATTTTGTGAGCGCGATGAATAGCTGCGGCAGGCGTTCCGGCAGGCGCTGGATGTTGTCGATCACGGTGTATTGCTTGCCGAAGATATCGGCCACGTATTCGTCCGCTTTCGGGTCGAGGTTGATGCAGTAGGTGTAGATGCCTTTCTGATCCAGTTCCTTCACCGCCTGACGCGCGTCCTCGATCAGCAGACGTTCGTCCTTGGTATCCACGTCGGACGGTTCGCCGTCGGTCAAAATCAGCATTAGTTTTTTGTCGGCTTTTTGCGCCTGCAAATAATGCGCGGCGTGGCGCATGGCCGCCCCCATGCGGGTGGAGTAGGCCGCCTCCATGGCGGCCAGGCGTCCTTTGACTTCATCGTCCCAGCGTTCGCTGTAGCCCTTGATGTGCAGGTAGCGCACGTCGTGCCGGGTGTTGGAGTGGAAGCCGCCGATGGCGAAGGAATCGCCCAGTTTATCCACCGCCCAGGCCAGCAGCGACACCGCTTCCTGGCTCAGTTCCAAAATGGTCTGATCGCTACCCGAAGCTTTTTCATTCAAGGATTCGGATAAATCCAGCAGCAGCATCACGGCGATGTCGCGGCCGCTGGTCTTGTGGCTCATGTTGATGCGCGGGTCGGGCATCGAACCGCTTTTAAAATCGATCAGCGAGCGCAGCGCGATATCCAAATCGAGTTCGCTGCCTTCTTCTTGATAGCGAATGCGCACTTTGTCCTGCGGCTTCAATAAATCCAGCATGCGCTTCAGGCGCTTGGCGAGCGCCGCGTTTTTGGCCAGCAGCCGGTCGATCTCCGCTGCGTTGCCTTGGGGGTGCAGGGCTTCGTAAACGCTGACCCAATCCGGGCGGTAGGTCTGGCTGTTGTAATCCCATTCCGCGTAATGGCGAGGCGGCAGACCGGTGATTTCTTCAAGCTCGATCTTGCGCTGCTGGTCGAAGGCTTCTTCTTCGTCGCCTTCCTCGATGAATTTCCACATCTGGCGGTTGTCGTCGCGGTAATCCACTTCGGTATCCTTGAAGTGGATATTCGGCAGCTGATCGCTTTGCCGGCGCGTCTTGGCGCCGAAGGCGACGGCCAGATCGGCCATGGCCTGCGTGCTGGATTCTCCTTGCGCCATCAAGGCGTGGAAGCGTTGCGCAAATTCGATAACGTGCGGGTTTTTGTAGGCATGGTTCGGATCGAGGATGGCGCGCGACAACATGGCCAGGCGATGCCGCACCGCCGATTCCTTTTCCGGGTCGCAGGCGTCTTCCGCAGGCGCCGGATGCAAGGCCATGAAGATGCGGCGCAAGCCGGGGTACTGCCGCATGGCGAGATATTCAACCCGCGAGTCTTCCAGAAACTCGATGGTCATGCGCTGGAACGGGCTGTAGTTGTCGGCAAAGACCGCCGTGGTCCAGCGCCGGTGGCCGACGATGTGCGCGAGCACGGCGCGGTAGCGGTCGATGCCCGCCACGCCATTTCTATCATCGAAGACATCCGGCAGGCGGATGCCGAGTTTGTCGTAGTAGGGAACCGGTTTGCGCAGCTCGTCGAATTTGAGCGAGTACGGCACGAAGCGGGCATCTTCGCGCCACAGGCCGCGCAGATACAGATCCAGCTTGCGTTCGTTGTCGACCAGCAGCGTGCCGTGACGTTCTTTTTGCAGCATGGCGCGGCTGTCCGCCGATTGCATGCTGAAATAATCCCGCTGCCGTTCGGGATGATCGCCGTAGTTGCGGATGCCGTATTCCACCCAGTTTTTCAGGCCGGCGATGGAGACCTGATTCAACAGATAGGGCGATTGCTTGAAAAATTCCGGCAAGCCGGGGCTGGCGAAAGTGGTGTGAATGCCATGAATCGAGCCGGTGGTGCGCTCCATGAAGGACAGCGCCAGATCCATGTAATCCTGCATCTGCTCCTGCGAATGCAGCCGGCGCGACGTGGCGGCCAGCGATTGCAGGAACGGCACGATGGCGCGGCCATTGGGCGATTTCCACATCTTGCGAATGAAATCCGCAATGGCCGGCAACGCCGGCTCGCCCAGCGTGGCCGCGATCGACGGCCACTCTTCCAGAAAGATCAGCACCGGCTCCACCCCGCGCCCCATCTTGCACAGAAAGCGCGCGTACTCCAGATAGGCGTTGATGCCCTCACGCGACAGCACCGGCAAGGCCTCGGCCATGCAGTCCTCGAACACCTCGGCCACTTGCGGGAAACCGCAGCTCAACTGCTCGCGGTAAGCCTTCATTAGCGGGTGTTCGTAGGTGGTGTTGGCTTGGGTCATGGGGTTGTTCTCAAAAAATCATTTCACCGCGGAGGACGCGGAGGACGCAGAGGAAAGGCAAAACCGGAAATATATTTAATACGCCTTTGATTTTCCTCTGCGTCCTCCGCGTCCTCTGCGGTTCAATCTTTTTTTCAAACCGCAAACGTCGCATCAATCGCATGATCCAGCGTGTCGCGAATATCCGCGTCGTCGGTGATCGGGCGCACCAAGGCCATGCGGCAGGCGTCGCGCGGTTCCACGCCGCCTTTGATCAGCGTCGCGGCGTACACAAGTAAACGTGTGGAAATGCCTTCGTCCAGGCCGTGGCCTTTCAGGTTGCGCGCGGTGCGGCCGATTTTCACCAGATTGCCGGCCAGGATTTCGTCCGTGCCGGTTTCCTTGGCCACGATGCCGGTTTCCAATTGCGCATCGGGATAATCGAACTCGAATGCGGTGAAACGCTGCTTGGTGGATTGCTTCAAATCCTTGAGCAAGCTCTGGTAGCCGGGGTTGTAGGAAATCACCAACTGGAAATCCGGATGCGCTTCGATCAGCTCGCCTTTCTTGTCCAGCGGCAAGGTGCGCCGATGATCGGTCAGCGGGTGGATCACCACGGTGGTGTCCTGGCGCGCTTCGACGATTTCGTCCAGGTAGCAGATCGCACCGATGCGTGCGGCCGTGGTCAGCGGGCCGTCCAGCCAGCGCGTGCCGTTGGCTTCGAGGATATAGCGGCCGACCAGATCGGAGGCCGTCATGTCTTCGTTGCAGGCCACGGTGATCAACGGCTTGTTCAGCTTCCACGCCATGTACTCGACGAAGCGCGATTTGCCGCAGCCGGTCGGGCCTTTGATCATCACGGGCAGCCGCGCGAGGTAAGCCGCTTCATACAGCGCGATTTCCTTGCCCTGGGCCTGATAGAACGGCTCTTTG
>JACRIU010000045.1 GCA_016235775.1 Hydrogenophilales bacterium | reverse complement strand
CAAATCCCCCCTACCCCCCCTTTTGCAAAGGGGGGCACCCTCAGGGCGCTGCTTGGAACGGACTCCTCCCTTTAACAAAGGGAGGCGGGGAGGGATTTGCATGACCAAGTTGGTACGTCATGATTTATGTAAAGCTCAATAGTAAACAAACTACGGCCGGCTATTTTGGGTAGGTTTGCGTCTGAAGCTACACAGTCCTTCCGCTGTATCAGTGTGGCGCCTCAACTGGACCTCAATTATTAAACGGCTCTTGCGGGCACTGTGGGAAGGGAAGGGTATTTCTACCAAGGTCAAAGGTAAGGAACTTCTACGACAATAATGGATTGTTATCACGTCCAATATGGAAAATAGATGCGTCCAATACGGAATATGGCGCGAGCAGATACATCTCTCTTTCCCCGTAGTTCACTACACCCTCAAGCTGGCATGGCGTTTGCCGTAGTTTTAGCAGGCGCTGTGTTTTTTGCGGGCGCTCCCAAAGGCGGACATCAAGGTCTTGTTTTACCGGTGTTCTGCCACGAAGACCAGGCGATGGGTGTTGGATGCACGACAGGTCTGGCGATATTCAGAGTAAAGGCGGCCCAGGATGCATGTTTTTATTACAGGTGGGGCGGGCTTCATCGGATCGCATTTGGCGGCCTACCATCTCTCCCGAGGCGACCACGTGTATGTGGTCGACAATCTGAGCACCGGCTCGCTCTCCAATATCGAGGCGTTTCGCGGCAACCCGCATTTTCGCTTCGTTGAGGCGGACATTTTGCACTGGGGCGACTTGGGGCGCGCGGTGGCCTGGGCGGACCGCATCTATCACATGGCCGCCGTGGTCGGCGTGAAGAAAGTGCTGGAAGACCCGGTGGCGGTGATGGCGACCAACATGAGCGGCACCGAGAAATTGTTGCGTGCGATCCATAGTGGCGGCTGGAATCCCCAGGTGATCATCGCTTCCACCTCCGAGGTATACGGCTTCAATCCCAAGTCGAGCTTCGCCGAGACCGACGACATCGTGCTGCGCTCCGGCGGACGTCTGCGCTGGGCCTATGCAGTAACCAAACTGGCGGATGAGTTTCTGGCCTTTGCCTATGCGCGCAACTATGGCCTCAACATCGTGGTGGTGCGCCTGTTCAATACCATCGGGCCGAATCAGGTCGGGCACTACGGCATGGTGGTGCCAAGTTTCATCCAACAGGCGGTACGTAACGCGCCGCTCACGGTGTATGGCGATGGTGAACAGACACGCTCCTTTTGCGATGTGCGCGACACCGTGGTGGCGCTGGATCGCCTCGCTGCTTGTCCCGCAGCATGGGGCGAAGTAGTGAACGTGGGCAACGATCAGGAAATCTCGATTCGCGGCTTGGCCGAGTTGACCATTCAGCGAGCCCATAGCGCCTCCACGCTGCAATTCATTCCCTATCAGGAAGCCTACGGCGAAGAATTCGAAGACGTCACCCACCGGCGTCCGGTGCTGGACAAACTGCGGACATTGACCGGCTTCGCGCCGGAATGGAAGCTGGACGATACGCTGGACGACCTTGTGGCAATAGAGCGCACAAAAAGGCTGTGCGTGGCCTAGAATAGCCAGGTATGGCGACTACACCTTATTTCATCCTCAGCCCGAACACGGTGCTGAGCATCATCGGGCTGATCCACGGGCCGGATGAAACGGTTCCCGCGCCAGCGGAAGATTGGCACAGCGCCACCGTCGATGTGGTGATCCCCGCCTTCAACGAGGAAAGCAGCATCCCGCTATGTCTGGCTTCGCTCGCGCGCCAGACGCGCAAACCCAAGCGCATCATCCTGATCGACGACGGCAGCCAGGACCGCACCGTCGAGTACGCCAAGACCTTCTGTGAGTTGAATGGCATGGCGCTGACCACGATCCATCGTGAGCAGCCCATCGGCAAGACACCCACACTCAAGCGCCAATCGCGCGAGTCGGACTCGGATGTCGAATTCATCCTGGACGGCGACACGGTGCTGGAGTCGGAGAACTATATCGACCGCATCGTGGAAGAACTCTACAAAGGCGCCGGCATCGCCAGCGCCTGCGGCATGGTGCTGCCGCTACGCGATCGCGACCGGCGCGCCATGCTCGAAACCGAGGCGCTGCAAAAATTCCTGGGCGCGCATCCCGAGGCCACCATCTACCCCAAGGTGGGTTGGTTCCACCACCTGCAGCGCGGCGTCACCGACCTGTATCGGGACGTGCTCTATTTCTATCTGCAGAAATTCGTCTACCACGGGCAGATGGTGTTTTTCGGCAGCATCCTCAATCCCGTTGGCTGCGCCGTGGCTTATCGTAGAGATGTGCTGAAAACCATTGTGTTCGATCGCTACGAGCCGATACTGGGCGACGACCTCACCAACTCGGAAGACATCTTCATCGGCTTTGCCATCAACGACAACGGCTACCGCAATATCCAGCTCACCGATGTATATGCCCGTTCGCAGGAGCCGGAAGTAGGGCGCGTGCCGGGGCAGATCTATCTGTGGTCCTCGTCTTTCCTGCAAAGCTGCTACTACTTCGACGAGCTCATGCGCAGCCCGTTCAAGGCGTTCAAGCGTTATCGGCGCAAGCAGGAAGAGCAGGCCGAACTTGAAACGGGTTTGGCGGAAAAACGTGTACATCACGAGCAATACCGCCAGCCATTCGGCATCGACTACACCCTCAAATATGGCCGCCCCATCGGCTGGGTGCTGTTCATGTCGGCGTTCGAGAAAGTCGCATTTCCGACGGTGCTGCTGATCATGATTCTGCTGCAACTGTGGGAACCGCTGGCGATTACATTCATTGCGGAAACGGCGCTCGCCACCGGCATCCTGGTCAGCGTGGCCAAGGGCCATCGACTCGAATATTTCTTGAAGGGATTGCTGGTGACGCCGCTGCGTTATGGCGTGCTGCTTTTTGACTTGATCACCATCGGCCGCTTTGCCGCCGATCTGTGGATTTTCCGTAACCGGCGGTGGCGCAAATGAAGCTGCGTTGGATACTCGCATTGGCATTCTGCTCGAACCTGGCCCTAGCCCAGCCTGTGCCGGATGCCGGCCTGCGCGCCGAGATGCAGGGGCAATGGGCGGAAGCGGTGGAAATCTACAAACAGGCGCTCAAAGCCAATCCGGCGCAGGCGCAACTGTGGGAACGCATCGCCGACATCCGCGCCACCCAGCTCAAGACGCCGGCACGCGCAGCGGAGGCCTTGCGCGAGGCGGTGAAATACGCGCCGAAGGATGCGCGCTTGCAGCACAAGCTGTCCCAGGCTTATGCCGCAGCACAGGACGGGCCCGCCGCGCTGGCTGCCATCAAGCGAGCGGTCGAACTCGAACCGGACAACACCAACTATCTGCGCGCCCGTGGCGAAGTGGCGACCTGGACCGCCGATTATGCGCTGGCGATGGAAAGCTTCGAGCGCGTGCTGGCGCTGTCGCCGGCCGATGCCGAAGCCCTGCTCGGCAGCGCCCGCGCTGCCGCGCGCAGCGACAAGAAAGACAGCGCCGTGCAGCGCTACCGTACCTATCTGACACAGCGCCCGCAAGACAAGGACGTCACGCTGGAATACATGGAACTGGAAGCGGAGCGCGGCAACACCCAGGCGGTGCAGGAATACGATGCGCTGTATCGCGCGCGCTTCGGCGAGAGCAAGGAATACTGGCTGCGCATGGCCGACATCTACGCCTTGGGCAACAATGCCGCCGCATCGTCGGCTGCGCTGCAGGCCGCGACCCGCTTAGCACCCCAGGACCACGCCTTGTTCTACCGTCTGGCGCAGAGCTACCCCAGCGTGAAGGAATCCAGGGAAGCCGCTGCCGCCATCGAGCGCGCGCTGGAACTCGATCCAAAAAATCTGGAATACCTGCGCACTCGCGCCGACTTGGCGTCCGAGCGCAGCGACTACGCCATGGCGCTGGACAGCTACCGGCGCATTCTCGCCATTGCGCCGGATGATCCGGGTGCGCTGCTGGGCATCGCGCGCGTTCACTACTGGCGCAGCCAGCCGGCCGCATCGGCAGCCGCCTATCGCGACTATCTGGCCAAGCAGCCCAATGTGGCTGCCGCCTCAATGGAATACATCGTGGTTGTGTCCGAGTTGGGCGACTACGCGCATGCGATGGAGTTGCTGGAAGACTACCGCCAGCGTTTCGGCGGCAACCCCGCTTATCGCAAGCAGAAGGCGCGCGTGCTGGCCTGGGCCGAGCGGCCGGCGCCATCGCTGGCCATCGTGAACGAATTGGAGCCGGCGCTGCGCGAAGACTACGATTTGGGCTACACCCGCACTGTCGCCTTGCACTACGCGCATCGTCCGCGCGAGGCGCTGGCGAGCCTGGCCGAAGTCACCCGCCTGCGTCCGGAGAGCAAAGAAACCACCGACCTCGCGCGCTTTATTCGCACCCCGCTGCGCTCCAATGTGACTTTCGATTACGGCTATGCAGCCGGCTCCGACGATATTTCCATCCGCCATACCGGCGTGCACGGCGAATACGTGATCAACCCCGAGACGCGCCTGTTCGGCGGCGGCGACCGGCAGCAGATCGATGCACGCTCCGGCAGCGGCTTCGAAAAGCCGGACGGCGGCGCCGCCATCGGCTACAACCGCGCCTGGCTGGGCATCAAGCATCGCTATTCACCCAAGCTGTCGCTGGATGCGCAAATCGGCAACGGCACCGCGGAAGGCAATGGCAAATTCATCTACGAGTTGGGCGCCGATATCCAGCCGGTCGATGAGTTGGCCATGCGTCTGTCGCGCCGGCAAGATCTGCATGCCGTGTCGCCGCGCGCGGCCAAGCTCGGCATCGAACGCCGCGCCAATACGCTGGATGCGACCTGGACGCCCGACTTGCGCTACACCGTCGCCAGCCGCTTCGCCTACGACACTTTCTCCGACGGTAACGATCGCTGGGAAGCCGAGCTCGCGCCGCGCCGCGCCTTCCTGCGCACGCAGCGCTTGAATCTGGATATTGGGATAAGCGGCCGCTGGTTCGGCTACGACCGCGATCCGGACAACGGCTACTACGCGCCGTCCCGCTATGAGCGCTACGCACTGACCGCCTTCACCTACTGGAAGATCAGCGACGACGACGGCGTGAGCGCGGCCTTCAGTTACGGCCCTTACAAGGACAACACGATGTCCGGCTTCCGCACCGGCGGCGATATCGTGGCGGAAGGTTTCTTCGGTCTGTATCGCGACTGGTTCCTGGATGTGAAAGCGTCGCTTAGCAACTATGGCGGCGGCGCCACCGGCGGCTACCGTTCGCATATGTTCGAGATCAGCCTCACCCGGCGCTTCTGACCGGACGGTTTTTTGAGCCAATTCCATACTGGGCTTTTCGTAGCGCCGGCATCCTTGCCGGCATCAACTGCTGCCAGCCCCGCCATTGCTGAGCGTGCTTGCTAATCGAAAGTTTTTTCTGGATTGAAGTATGAGAATTTATTTGTTGTTCTTTTCGCTGATTTTCCCCCTCGTAGTGTCAGCGCAAATGCCTGTCGAGCGCACGCTCGCAATCACCTTCGACGATCTGCCCTTCGCCTCGGTACCCTCGGAGGACAACGCAGCGCTGGAGCACATGACCGGGCGATTGTTGCAGAGCCTCCAAGCGTCGCACGCGCCCACCGTGGGTTTCGTCAACGAAGCCAAGCTGTATCGAGAGGGCAGCCTAGACCCGGCGCGAGTGGAATGGCTGCGCCGCTGGCTGGCGGCCGGCTTCGAGCTCGGCAACCACACCTATTCCCATCCATCGCTCAATCGTGTGCCGCTCGATGCCTTCGAGGCCGATCTGTTGCGCGGCGAAGCGGTGACGCGGCCGTTGATGCAAAGCGCGGGCCAGACCCTGCGCTGGTTTCGCCACCCCTTTTTGCATCTCGGCAAGACGCCGGAGGTGCGCGCAGCGTTTCAGGATTTTCTCACCGGGCACGGCTATCGCGCCGCGCCGGTCACCGTGAACAACTCGGAATGGGTGTTTGCCGTCGCCTACGCGCGAGCGCAGGCGCAGGGCGATCAGGACAGCGCACGCCGCATCGGCGCCGCCTATGTACCCTACATGGAGGCGGTGTTTACGCGCACTGAGCAGTTGGCCCTCGATCTGTTCGGACGCAATATTCCCCATGTGCTGGTGCTGCATGCCAATTCGCTCAATGCCGATTATTTTTCCGCGCTGGCCGCCATGCTCAAGCAGCGCGGCTACCGATTTATCACCCTGGGTGAGGCGCTCCAGGATCGCGCCTATCAGTCGCCCATGGCCTACAGCGGAATCGAGGGCGAGTCCTGGCTCGAAGGCTGGTCGCGCGCGGCAGGCCTGCGTCCGTCGCAGCAGGCGCCGGTGCCGGGCTTCGTGATCCAGCGGGCCGGCCCCGCTGCGTATCGTGGGTACTGAGATGTATTTGCCGGGCAAAGCCAAACGCATCTTCGACAAATGGTTCGGCCCGCGAACGGAAGCGCCGGTCAAGCGCGACTTTGTTATTTCAGCGGCGCATTGAGCCAAGCGGGTTTCGCTCATCCCCCGCCTCGACTGGCAGCAACAAAAAACGCCCTGATCTATCGTGCGAATCATATTGCCGCCGCAAGAGGAACGTTCGCCCACAATATTGCACTTGGTTTTTGAGCACGCCCTACTATATTGGGAAAGTATTATTTCGGAAACCGGATCACGGTTATTTTGAATGAAACCGCGTTTATTCCTCTCCATGGTGCTTTTAATATCGGTCGCGATAGCAAGCCCCGGTATTTATAAATGGGTTGATGAAAAAGGCGTCACCCACTACTCCGAGACGCCGCCGCCATCCGAGCAAAAGGCCAAGAAAATCGAAGTTAAACCTCCCTCTCCAGTATCGGGCGCCGAAGGAGGCGGGGGAGAGGGCAAGAGTTGGCAGCAAAAAGAACAGGAATTCCAGAAACGCCAAGCCGAGCGCGAAGAAGCCAGGAAGCAGCAGGAGGCGGCAGATACCGCCGCAAGACGCGAAGCAAAGATCAGGGAAGAAAGATGTGCCACTGCGAAGCACAATCTCGAAACCTTGCAGATGCGAACGCCTGTTTATAGGACAGACGAAAAAGGTGAGCGGGTCTATGTGGACGATCGCGTGCGTGCGGCAGAAATCGCGAGAATGAAAAAAGAGATCGAGACCTATTGCAAGCCTCGGTAGAGCGTAAAAACTACAATCCATGACCGTCAGCTTGCGGCCAGAACCGCTCATAGCTTGCCCGCCAGTTTTTTCACTCCCCTGATGGCCAATCGCTGAAAGGAAAAGGTTTTTCTTCCGAAGCAAAGGCCAGGAAATTCGCGATCTGTTGCAAATAGCGTCCCAGGCCGCGGCCAAATGCAAGCAGGCGGGCATTGGGCGCATCGTTCAGCAACATCATCACGAATTGAATGATGGTTACGACGAACAGCAACGTCCCTGTCACCTGGTATGCAAAGCCCATTAACAGCATGAATAAGCCGCGAGCCCATATGTTGCGCTTGGTGTCGTGGTTCATGGTTTGATCTTGATTCATCTCGCGCTCCTTTCGTAATGTTTGCCGGCTCGTAGTGGGCGCGACCGTTTTGAAGAATAGTCTATTTCTTGATTTTGATCCCTCTTTACAAAAGGGGGGTAGGGGGGATTTAAAGCATTGGCGCCGAACATATAAATCCCCCTTGTTCCCCCTTTTACAAAGGGGGAGACGCTCGCCGCGCGATGTATAGCCCCCCGCCTTTGACGCCAAGACCTAAGCTCATCTGCTATAAATAAATCGTAAGTTCAACAAATGCACGCCTCGCCCAGCCGGGCGCCAAATACGCAGGAGTGAAACCATGATCCGAAATTCAATCGATGTTGCCAGCCGTGTTAGCCCAAGATTATCGGCGTTGCTCGATAGCCGGCTCAATGACCCGGATATCGAGCAGCCGATCACGCTCTCAAACGTACGCCATTTTCTCGCCGATCTGTTGCCTGCCGATTTTAAGGAGGCGGAGCGCTTGCATCACTTCGATGTCGATGTGTCGCTGCTCGACGAACTGGATGGGCTGATTGACGAATATGGCGAATCCGCTTTTGCCCTCGATTTTGTGCCGGCCAATGCCAGCGAGCCGCTGTCGCGCGTGATCGAGGCGGTGGTGAACGACGAGAACCGCGAAAACCCGCCCACGCTGGCTGCGGTCAGGGACGCTCTGGTTGATGGCCTGGGTGCTCGTCTCGTGGGTGAAGGCGTGTTGGACGAGGACGAGGACGATACGCTGCTGCCGGAGTTAGACGCGCTGATCGAGCATTTTGGCGCCGATACCCTGGCCGAGGGGCTGGTGCGTTACGAGTAGAAAGCCGCTTTATGCCGGCTGAAATGATGCCGGGGAATTAACTGCACATCCTGGATTTTCAACGCTCGATACAGAGAAAGGAAACATCATGCCTATCGGTGAATTTTGCAATCGTTCAGTCGTGTTTGCCACGCGGCAGACGCGCATCCCAGAAGCGGCGCAACTCATGCGCCAATATCATGTCGGCGATTTGGTGGTGGTGGATGTGCTGGATGGCAAGCGGGTGCCGGTCGGCATCGTTACCGACCGCGATATCGTGATTGAGATCATTGCGAAGTCTTTGGACTACAACGACTTCAAGGTGGGTGACATCATGAGTCCGCAGCTTGTCACCGTACAAAAAAATGAAGGCGTGTTCGAGACGATTCGCCTGATGCGCGCCAAGGGCATACGCCGTATCCCGGTCGTCAACCAAGAAGGCGGACTGGAAGGCATCATGGCGGCCGATGACATGCTGGATCTCCTGGCCGAGGAGATGACTGAGCTGGCCAAGGTCGCGCCGCGCGAACAGGCGCATGAGGCGCAAACCAGGGTTTAATTAAGCACCCGCAACCCTGGTGGAAGATGCTACATGGTACGTCTGATTAGCGGCCGCAGCGCCGCCAGCGAATGGGTGTTGAGCACGTCGTTTTTTTCCAGCCAGCCGCGCCGGGCTTGGCCGACGCCGTAACGCAGGTTGGCAAAATCAAACGTGCTGTGCGCATCGGAGTTGATGCTGACCAGCACGCCTTCCTCCTTCGCCGTCTGGCAGTTGCTGTCGAGCAAGTCGAGGCGCTGCGGGTGGGCATTGAGTTCGAGGAAACAGCCGCGCTGCTTGGCATGGCGAATGATGCGCAGCATATCGACATCATACGGCGGCCGCTGATCGATCAGGCGCCCGCTGGGATGGGCGAGCAGGGTGAAGTGCGGATGATCCATCGCGCGCAAGATGCGCTCGGTCTGCCGCGCACGGGAGAGATCGAAGCGGCTGTGCACCGCGCCGATCACCAAATCCAGCCGCCCCAGCACGTCCTCCGGCAGATCGAGGCTGCCATCCTCCAGGATATCCACCTCGATGCCCTTGAGCAGGGTGATGCCGTCAAGCTCCGGATTGAGGCGATCGATTTCGTCGCACTGGCGGGTCAGGCGCAGCGGATCGAGGCCGTGCGCGATGGTGAGGTGGCGCGAGTGTTCGGTGATGGCAAGGTATTCCAGGCCCAGCGCGCGGGCTGCCAGCGCCATGTCGCGCAGGCTGTCGTGGCCGTCGCTGGCCTTGGTGTGGGCATGCAGGTCGCCGCGCAGGTCGGAGCGTTCCACCAGCCTGGGTAAGCGGCCACCGCGCGCCGCCTCGATCTCGCCCCGGTTCTCGCGCAGCTCGGGCGCGATGTAGGGCAAGCCGACGCTGCGGTAGACCGATGCTTCGTCTTCTCCTGCGATGCGCTCGGCCCCGCGGAACACGCCGTACTCGTTGATCTTGAGGCCGAGTTTTTGCGCGATGCGGCGGATGGCGATGTTGTGGTCCTTGGAGCCGGTGAAGTAGTGCAGCGCCGCGCCATAAGATTGCTGCGCCACCACGCGCAAGTCGACCTGCAAGCCGCTCTTGAGGATGACGCTGGCGCGCGTGGCGCCGGCGGAGAGCACTTCGGCCACTTCGTCGTAGGCAGTGAAGCGCTGGATAGCCGGGTTGTCGGCGGCGGCCGTGACCAGAATGTCGAGATCGCCCACAGTCTCGCGCATGCGGCGGAAGCTGCCGGCCACCACCACCTGATTGACGCCGGGCGTGGTCTGCAGATAGGCGCATAGGGCGTCGGCGTATTGCGCCGCCACCGCCAGCTTGAAGCGGCGCGTTTGGCTGGCATGCGCTTCCACCGCTTGCAGGATGTTGCGTTCAGTTTTTTCGCCGAAGCCGGGCAGGGCGCGGATGCGTCCGTCGCGCGCGGCGCGGTGCAATTGTTCGACGGTTTGCACTTCAAGATCATGGTACAAGGCCTTGACCCGCTTCGGCCCCAGGCCGGGGATTTGCAGCAACTCGGTGACGGCGGGCGGCAACTCGCGCCGCAAACGCTCGAGCAGGCTGCAACGGCCGGTGCTGACGATTTCATGGATTTTCCCGGCAAGGTCATCGCCGATGCCGGGCAGCCGGGTCAGGTTCTCGCCTTTTTCCAGCAGCGCGCGCGCCTCCTGCGGCAGTTCGCCCAGCGTGCGCGCGGCGTTGCGGTAGGCGCGGATGCGGAACGGATTGGCGCCCTGGATTTCCAGACGGTCGGCGATTTCCTCGAAGATGGCGGCGATGTCGGCGTTGTGCACGGGCATATCGTTCCTTGTAGTCTCCTTTTATTTCTAATTCAAAAAGACCGGGAAGGCGAGCTTCGGAAAATATTTTTGTTGCGTTGATGAGCGCAAGCTTCATCACTCGTCCTGAAGCGCGCTGTCTGCCGGCGTCAATCCGGAAAACCGCTTTCTCGCTGATGCCGAATGGAAAGAATGATCGCGACATCCCGTTTCACATCGTATTTGTATAACGCCACATAGCCGCTTCGGCCACGCGAAATGAGCAATTCCCGGTAGCCGAGTTCTGCAGGTCTACCGATGAGAGGGTGATCTTTGAGAATTCGTAGCCCGTCGATCAGCAAGCCTGCCGTGGCGCTGGCGGCGCCGGGATCGGCATTAATCAACAATTCGACGCATCGCTCGATGTCTTGCAGAGCGTGGGGAGAGAAGACCAGGCGCGTCACGTGAATCGGCTAAAGCTTGACGGTCTTGGGGCGTTTGGCGCGCTTGCCTTTGAGCTTGTCATGCAGATAGCTGAAAACCTCATCAGCGTCGTACACCAAGCCGTATTCGGCGATTTCCTGCTCAGCGGTGTGCGCGGCTGATACGAAGGCCGCGCGCCGTTCGGCTAGCGCAGTCTGTGCCGCGATCGCATCGACCATGAAAGCGTGTGGCGATTTGCCCGCCGCTTCTGCGGCGGAAGTGATCCGTTCCTTCAGTGCTTCCGGCAATTTCAGGGTGGTGGTGGACATTGCGGTCTCCCGTTAAACGCAGGGTGTCACCAAAGTACCACCCCGCTAAGCGAGGTGTCAATACGCTGGCGGCTTACGCTAGCGTTCGAACGGTTACAATCGGGAAGCAACAAAAAGTCTTTATTAAACCCCACTAGTGTCCGGTTAAATTCAAAACAACATCAATTGGTTAGTGACTGGCTGCACGATGCTTCTGTTACCCAGTGGCTGAAAGGCGCATGAAATAGGGGTTTTCTCAAAAATTGAGACCGACAATATCTGTAACAAAGT
>JACRIU010000044.1 GCA_016235775.1 Hydrogenophilales bacterium | reverse complement strand
GCAATGTGCCCAACATGACCGTTTGTAGTTTCGCAGTCCATCTTCTTACACAACGGGAGCAGCGCGGTTTAAATCAGATGAGGATATGGCGATGAAATAAAAACACAACGGCGGTTGAAAAATTGGGGAAGCCCTTGTAGTGCGCTATGCATCGATGTCCTCCAACCGGGGTTGCCGCGCATGGCAAGGTTGGGAGTTTAGATCACCAAGGCGTAGAATATTTCCTTAAGCAAAAACGCCGGAGCAAAATCATGAATTTCACTATCGTGCACGAGCAAGAAGAGGATGGGCGTTGGCTGGCTGAAGTGCCGGAGTTGCCGGGGGTCTTGGCTTATGGCGCAAACGCTCAGGAAGCCATGTCCAGGGCAGAAGCGCTCGCACTTCGCGTTATCGCCGAACGTCTTGAGCATGGCGAAAGCCGGGCGATCGCCATTAATATTTCCATCCCTGTTGCTGCATGAGCCAGTGGCCCTCCGCCAAAGCAAAGCGAGTTCTTTCTGCCTTGTTCCGGCTCGGCTGGGAAATCAAACGCCAGTCCGGTTCTCAGAACGCTTAGCCGTCCCTGATTTTTCGACTATGTGTTTGCATTTCACGATAGCGAGGAGATTGGCCCCAAGATGTTGGCTCGCATCGCAAAGCACACTGGGCTGACTGCTCGCGATTTGTAGCCCCAAGCCGATAAAAATCCGGGGACATAGGCAAAAAATCAATTTATCAGTTCATATTCACGCCTTAGCGCAGCGATTTCCCCCCGGGCTTTTGATCTTGATTCACCCGCAGATTACGCTTCGCCAATCCGCCGTACTTTGCTTTTCGACAACCGCGCCATGACCAATCAACCTCACGACATCCTGCGCAGCATCTTCGGCTACGAGCATTTCCGCGACCCGCAAGCCGAAGTCATCGATACTTTGATGGCGGGGCAGGATGCCTTGGTGCTGATGCCCACGGGCGGAGGCAAGTCGCTGTGTTTTCAAATCCCTGCAATCGCGCGCCCCGGTACGGGCATTGTGGTTTCGCCGCTGATCGCGCTGATGCAGGATCAAGTGGCGGCGCTGAAGCAGGCCGGGGTGCGTGCGGCGTTTCTCAATTCATCTCTTGATATGCAACAGGCGCGCGAGGTCGAGCGGCAGCTCCTGCAAGGCGAGCTGGATTTGCTCTATGTGGCGCCGGAGCGGTTGATGATGGCGCGCATGCTCGATCTGCTCTCGAACGCAAAAATCGCCTTGTTCGCCATCGACGAGGCGCATTGCGTGTCGCAATGGGGGCATGATTTCCGTCCGGAATATATCCAGCTTTCCGTGCTGCACGAGCGCTTTCCCGAGATACCGCGCATTGCGCTCACCGCCACCGCCGACGAGCCGACGCGGCGCGAGATCATCACGCGTTTGGGGCTGAATGAGGCGCGGGTTTTCATCAGTAGTTTTGACCGGCCCAATATCCGCTATCGCATCGCGCAGAATCCCGGCGGTGCGCGCGAGCAATTATTGCATTTCATCCGCGAGGAGCATGCGAACGACGCCGGCATCGTGTACTGCCTGTCGCGCAGGCGCGTGGATGAAGTCGCGGCGTGGCTGGCCGAAAAGGGGCTGACCGCCTTGCCCTACCACGCCGGCCTGGACAGCCGCGAGCGCGCCGCGAACCAGACGCGCTTCCTGAATGAAGAAGGCGTGATCATGGTCGCCACCATCGCCTTCGGCATGGGCATCGACAAGCCCAACGTGCGCTTCGTCGCGCATATGAATTTGCCCAAGAGCGTCGAAGCCTATTACCAGGAAACCGGCCGCGCCGGGCGCGACGGTCTGCCTTCCGACGCGTGGATGATTTACGGCCTGCAGGATGTGATTACCCTGCGCCAAATGCTCGAAACCTCAGACTCCGACGAAGCGCACAAGCGCGTCGAGCGGCATAAATTGGATGCGATGCTGGGCTTGTGTGAGCTCACCACCTGCCGCCGCCAAGCGCTGCTCGCCTACTTCGGCGAAACCGCGCATGAACCGTGCGGCAATTGCGATACCTGTCTGTCGCCGCCCGAAACCTGGGACGCCAGCGTGCCCGCGCAAAAAGCGCTGTCCTGCGTGCACCGCACCGGCCAGCGCTTCGGCGTGAATTATTTGATCGATGTGCTGCTGGGCAAAACCGATGAACGCATCCAACGCTTCGGGCATGACGCGATCACCACCTTCGGCATCGGGCGCGATCTCACCACGCCGGAATGGCGCGGCATCTACCGCCAGCTCATCGCGCGCGGCCTGCTCGCGGTGGATATCGAAGGCCACGGCGCGCTGCGCTTGACCGATGCTTGCCGTCCCGTGCTGCGCGGCGAGGAAAGCCTCTGGCTGCGGCGCGAGCTGAAACCCGCGCGGATTAAAAAAACCAAAACCGCGCGCGCCGCCGCCGGACCCTTCACCACCGAGCGCGATCAAAGCCTGTGGGAAGCCCTGCGCGCCCTGCGGCGCAAGCTGGCTTCAAGCCAGGGCGTGCCGCCCTATGTCGTGTTCCACGATGCGACGCTGGCGGAGATGGTCGCGCTGCGCCCGCAAAGCTTGGGTGAGTTCGCGCACATCTCCGGCGTGGGCGAACGCAAGCTGGCGGCGTATGGGGAGGCTTTCCTGGAAGTGGTGCAGGCGCACGCAGTCTAGCCGGCCGTTCCGGATCAATAGCGCCGTCTCAGAGGATCGACCGCCCGCCTATTTTTTCGCCGCGTTCATACACCACATGCGCGCGGCCCACGAGCAGCGAATCGAGCGGCCCGATGGCGTCGAGATCCTTGCCTGTATATGGCAGGCTGTGCAGTATATAGCGCATGGCGTTCAGCCGTGCGCGCTTCTTGCAATCGGACTTGATTACCGTCCACGGCGCATCGGCGGTGTCGCTGTGGAAGAACATGGCCTCTTTTGCCTTGGTGTAGTCATCCCATTTGTCCAGCGAAGCCAGATCGACCGGGCTCAATTTCCACTGCTTGAGCGGGTGCGATTTGCGTTCCTTGAAGCGGCGGCGCTGTTCCTCGCGGCTGACGGAAAACCAGAATTTGATGAGATGAATGCCGCTGTGCACCAAGTCGCGCTCGAACTGCGGCGCCTGGTTCATGAACTCCACATATTCCTCCTGCGAACAGAAGCCCATCACGCGCTCCACGCCGGCCCGGTTATACCAGGAGCGGTCAAACAGCACGATCTCCCCGGCCGTGGGCAGGTGCTGGATATAGCGCTGAAAATACCATTGGCCGCGCTCGGTTTCGGTGGGTTTTTCCAGCGCCACCACATGCGCGCCGCGCGGGTTCAGGTGTTCCATGAAACGCTTGATGGCGCCGCCCTTGCCGGCGGCGTCCCGCCCTTCAAACAGGATGACTACCCGCTGCCCTGTCTGCCTCACCCAGGCCTGCAATTTGAGCAGCTCCACCTGCAGGCGGTATTTCTGCTTCTCATAATTCTTGCGCGACATGAGGTTCTTGTACGGGTAGCCTCCATCGCGCCAGTCGTTGGAGAGCTCATCATCCGGCCGCACGGGCAGCTTCTTGCCGAAAGATTCCTCCTGGGCCAGCAATGCGCGGCGCAGCGCCGCCGCATCGTCGGGCGAGACGCCGGCCATGATGGCTTCCAGTATCTTGACCGGCGCGGCGGGATCGCCGGCCGATGCGGCGGTCAGAATGTCCCTGACCGCCGCCGCCTTGGATTCCCGCGCTGCGGCGATCGCTTCGGTGACGGCAAAAGCCTCTTTGCCTTCGGCCCGGGCGGACGGGGCGATATCCCCGGTAGCCGCGCGCCGCGGACGGTCCGCGCGGCTGCGCACGACGGTCAGGCTTTCCTGCGCCTTGGCCTTGAGGGGGGCGGGGTTCGATTGCTTGCGGGACATGGATCAACTCCCAAAAAATTGATATTCAGGGCAATTTAGGCATAACCATAAGTGACGCCGGGGCGGAATTGCCGGCAAACGGCCCGGGGCGTCCTAATCTATAGCGGCTTGAAATGCCCCAGCTTTACCCTTGGGGCTTTATCTTTCCTGATCAGCCACGAAGTTCAGCAAGTTGCAGCCCGCCGAGTTGCTCCCTCCCAATCCATCACATCCATCAGGACAGCGGGCCCGTGTAGCGCCGGCTTCCAGCCGGCATGCAAGCAGGATGCTTGCGCTACAAAACCCGGCTCAGCCTCGTCCGGCCCCTACAATTCGCAATGCTTAACCGGGATCACTGATTTCCATTGCGTTCCTTCGCGTCCTTTGCGGTAAAACGCTTTTTCTTTAACCTTGCAGCGCTTCCAACGCTTCCCACCGCGCATAAACGGCGGCCAATTCTTTATCGATAACCGCAAGCCGGTTTTGCGCCGTGCTGATCACGTTCTTTTCCTGCTGGTAAAAGTCAGTCTCGCCCATGCGTGCGTTGATTTGATCGCGCTCGGCTTCCAGCGTTTGAATTTTCTGGGGAATCGCTTCCAGCTCGCGCTGGTCTTTGAATGAAAGCTTCTTTGGTTTCGCTTGCGCAATAGGCGCGGGTTTGGATTCGGTGGTTTTCGCGCCGGGCTTTATGGTCGTGGGCGTGAAACGCTGGCGCAGCCAATCATCGTAGCCGCCGATATATTCGTTCACCACGCCGTCGCCTTCGAACACCAGGGTGCTGGTCACGACATTGTTCAAAAATGCGCGGTCGTGGCTCACCAGCAGCACGGTGCCTTTGTAGTCGATCAGCAGCTCTTCCAGCAGCTCCAGCGTATCGGCGTCGAGGTCGTTGGTCGGTTCGTCCAGCACCAGCAGATTGGAGGGTTTGGTGAAAAGCTTGGCTAATAGCAAGCGATTGCGCTCGCCGCCGGAGAGCGCTTTCACCGGTTGGCGCGCACGTTGGGGCGCGAACAAAAAATCCTGCAGGTAGCTCAGCACATGTTTGGGCTGGCCGTTGATGGTGACGGTGTCCGAGCCCTCGCCCACGTTGTCCACCACCGTTTTTTCCTCGTCGAGCACGGCGCGGTATTGATCGAAGTAGGCGATTTGCAAATTCGTGCCGCGTTTGAGCGTGCCGTGCGTGGGTTCCAGTTCACCCAAGAGCAAGCGCAACAGTGTCGTTTTGCCCGCGCCGTTGGGGCCGATGAAGCCGATCTTGTCGCCGCGCAAAATGGTGGTGGTGAAATCGCGCACGATAGCTCGACCGCCGTAATCGAAACCTACCCCTTCCGCCTCCACCACGATCTTGCCCGAGCGATCGGCGCTTTGAATGCCCATGCTGACCGAGCCGGTGCGCGTGCGGCGTGCGGCATGTTCTTCGCGCATTGCTTTCAACGCACGCACGCGGCCTTCGTTGCGGGTGCGCCGGGCCTTGATGCCTTGGCGTATCCACACTTCTTCTTGCGCCAAGCGTTTATCGAATAGCGCGTTATGCCGTTCCTCTTCCGCGAGCATGGCTTCCTTGCGCGCGAGATAGGTCGCATAGTCCCCGGGGAAATCGGCGAGTTTGCCGCGATCCAATTCGATAATGCGCGTGGCGAGCCGCTGCAAGAAGGCGCGGTCATGCGTGATGAACAGCAAAGCGCCGTTCCAGTTCAGCAGGAATTCTTCGATCCAGGTAATCGCGGCGATGTCGAGATGGTTGGTGGGCTCGTCCAGCAGCAACAGATCGGGCTCGGCCACCAGCGCGCGCGCCAGCATCACGCGCCGCTTCATGCCGCCGGAGAGGCTGCCTACGTCCGCCTCAGGATCAAGCGCCAGCTTGGTCAGCACGGTGTCCACCCGCTGGGTCAGCGCCCAGCCGTCGATGGTTTCGAGTTCGTGCTGGCATTCCTCTAATGCATCCATCAAGCTGTGATCGTCGGCCACGTCGTGTGCCAGTTGGTGATAGCGGTCGATCAGCTCACCCGCCTTGCCCAAGCCCTCGGCCACCACATGAAAGATGCTACCGCGCGTGCCCAGAGGCACTTCTTGCGCGAGCTGCGCCACGCGCAGCCCTTGCGTGCGCGTGATCTCGCCATCATCCGGCTGGATCTCGCCGGCGATCATCTTCAGCAGCGTGGACTTACCCGCGCCATTGCGCCCGACCAGGCACAGCCGCTCGCCGCGATCGATGGAAAAGCTCACGCCATCGAGCAGCGGCGGCTGGCCGAGAGAGAGGACAACATCGCGGAAAGTGAGAATAGGCATAGCGCGTGGAATCAAAAAGCCGGGCGCGCATTGTACCTGACAGCCCCCCAAGCCGCGCATAATAAGCTTGATGACTATCCTTTATGGCTGCTAGCGATGTTATTTCGCGCCCTTGCCGACTCGGTGCTGGTGCTCCACCTGCTGTTTATCGTGTTCGTGCTCGCGGGCGGCTTGTTGGCGTTTCGCTGGCCCAGGCTGGTTTGGGTGCATCTTCCCGCCGCGCTGTGGGGGGCGGCGATCGAGGCCGCCGGCTGGATCTGTCCGCTCACGCCGCTGGAAAATCATTTTCGCCAGTTTGCGGGCGAGGCCGGCTACGCGGGCGGATTTATCGAGCACTACTTGCTGGCAATCGTTTATCCGGCCGGTTTGACGCGCGAAATCCAGATGGGGCTGGGGTTTGCGGTGCTGGCGCTTAATCTTCTGGTGTATGGCGTGTGGTGGCTGCGGCGTCGCCGGGCGGGATAAGCCCGCGGCCGGGTTCCCCCGTCAATAACCACACCAGATCAATAGGATTGTGTGCGAGGATTTCTAGGGTATTATCAAACAATAAAGTCTTTACTTCGTTGAATGCCGATGAAATGGTCTGTCGAACATAAGGTGCTCTCCGGCTTTGCCGTGGCGCTCGTCATCCTGGTCGGCATCGGCGGGCTCGCCTACCAGTCCACCCTCAGCTTCATGCAAACCTCGCGCTTGGCCGCGCGCAGCCAGGAAACCATCACCGTCCTGGCGGAAATCTTCTCTCTGCTGAACCAGGCGGAAACCCGTCAGCGCATTTACATCATTAGCGGCAACGAGCGCTACCTCACCCCGCGCCATGCCTCCATCGACAGGATTCACGCGCTGACCGAGTCAATGCGCCAAGCCACGGCGGACGACCCGGGCCAGCAGCAACTATTGCCGGAACTGGTGCGGCGCATCGACAAGCGGCTTTTGCTGCTGAACGGCGTGCTGAAAGCGCGCCAGGAACAGGGCTTCGAAGCGGGCCGTGCAAAATTGCTGGCGGGCGATGGTGAGCGGGAAATGGAAGCGGTCCACGCCGTCATCGTGCAAATGGAAGAAGGGGAACGGGCCCGCCTCAAACGCTGGGTCGATATGACGCAAAGCAACGCCGACCGCATGCGGGTCATTTTCTTCCTGGCCCTCATTTTCGTGGCCGCATTTTTCGGCGTCCTGTTCCTGCTGATCCGGCGCGAGATGGCCGAACGCAAGCGGGTCCAAAACAAGCTCGCCCAATTTGTCACCGAACTCAAGGCGGCCAACGACGAACTGAAAAACTTCGCCTATATCGTTTCGCACGACTTGAAGGCGCCGCTGCGCGGTATCGGCTCGCTGGCCGATTGGCTGGTCGCGGACCAGGCCGAGAAGCTGGATGATGAAGGCCGCGAACACCTGCGCCTGATCACGCAACGCGTGAGGCGCATGGACGGGCTGATCGACGGCATTCTGCAATATTCGCGCGTCGGGCGCATCAAGGAAACCCTGACCGAGGTCGATTTGAATCAACTGCTGCGGGACGTGATCGATTCACTCGCGCCGCCGGAAAATATCGCCATTCGCATTGCGGGCGCCTTGCCGACGATCCGGACGGAAAAAACCCGCATCCAGCAGGTGTTCCAGAACCTGCTCAGCAATGCCATCAAATACATGGATAAGCCGCAAGGCGAAATCCGCATCGCTTGCGTTTCCGCCGGCGAGGACTGGGAATTCAGCATCAGCGACAATGGGCCGGGGATTGAAACGCGGCATTTCAAACGCATTTTTCAGCTATTCCAGACCCTCGCGCCGCACGACAGGGTGAAGAGCACCGGCGTGGGGCTGGCGCTGGTGAAAAAGATTGTCGAGCAATATGGCGGCAAAATCTGGCTGGAGTCTAAACTGGGTGAAGGCAGCACTTTTTTCTTTACCCTGCCCAAGCGTGGCCAGCGCACACTGACAACAAAAGGAGAATCGCGGTGAAAGTGACATGCAAATCGATCATGCTGGTGGAGGACGATCAGGTGGATACCATGACGGTGCTGCGCGCGCTCAAGGAGTTGCACGTCATGAACCCGCTGCAGCATGTGGAAAACGGCGAAGAGGCACTGAATTTCTTGCGCAATGCCGCCAACCCTCGGCCTTGCCTGATCCTGTTGGACCTCAACATGCCGATCATGGGCGGCATCGAGTTCCTGCAAATCGTCAAGCAGGACGAAGGGTTGAAGGGCATTCCCGTGGTGGTGCTCACCACCTCGGAGGAGCAGGAAGACAAAGTCGAGAGCTTCCAGCTCGGCGTCGCCGGCTATATGCGCAAGCCGGTGGATTACCCGCAATTCGTGGAAACCATTCGAACCATCGACGCTTATTGGACCATCAGCGAATTACCGCAATGAGCAAGCAGCGCATCCGCCTGCTGATCGTCGAGGACGACACCGTCGACCGGCTGGCGTGCCGGCGCGCATTGGCGCAGCATCCCTTGTTCGAATTCGAGTTTTTCGAGGCGGAAACCGGGCGCGAGGGCTTGCAGTTGGCCGCGACGCACCCGATAGATTGCATCTTGCTCGACCATCATCTGCCGGACTTGACCGGCATAGAGTTTCTGGCCGAGTTGGGAGGCGAGGCAGGCGCCCTCCCGGTGCCGGTGATGATGCTCACCGGCGCGGACAATGTGGGCATCGCGGTGGAAGCGATGCGCCGCGGCGCGCGCGATTACCTGGTGAAGGATGTCGAGCGCCAGTATCTGGAACTGCTGCCCGCCATCATCGAACGCGTGTTGGGCGAGCAGCAGATGCGCGAGCAAAAGGTGTTGGCGGAAACCAAATACCGCACGCTGGTGGAGCAAATTCCCGCCATCGCTTATATCGCCGACCTCGCCACCCCCGGCAAGCTGTTGTACATCAGCCCGCAAGTGGCGATTCTCGGCTTCGCGCCCGAGGCGTGCCTGGCGGAGACCGGTTTCGTGCGCAACCGCATCCACCCGGAAGACCGGCCACAGGCAATCGAGCAATTCGACGCGATGCGCGGCAGCGGGCAGCCGCAGCGTTGCGAATACCGTCTGCAAGGGCGCGGCGGCGCTTACCGCTGGTTCCTCGACGAGGCGGCCGTCGTCAAGGATGAACACGGGCAAGCGCTGTTCCTGCAGGGCATCCTGGTGGACATCACCGAGGACAAGCACCTGCTGGAAGAGCTGGAGCAGCACCGGCGCCGGCTCGAGCATCTGGTGGCCCAGCGCACCGCCTTGCTGGATAAACGCACCGCGCTGATCGAGGACGCCAATACCAAGCTGGTCAACGAATTGGGTGAGCGCAAGCGCGTGGAGCTGGCGCTGCGCGACAGCGAGGCGCGCTTCCGCCTCCTGCTGGAATCCGCCGGCGAAGGCATCTACGGCATCGACGCCAAAGGGCGCTGCACCTTCATCAACGACGCGGCGCTGACGATGCTGGGCTACGAGCGGGAACAAGTGCTCGGCCTGACCGCGCACGACTTGCTGCATCCGTGCGCGCCGGA
Source organism: Hydrogenophilales bacterium (assembly GCA_016235775.1). Taxonomy (GTDB): domain Bacteria; phylum Pseudomonadota; class Gammaproteobacteria; order Burkholderiales; family Thiobacteraceae; genus RBG-16-58-11. The sequence continues at coordinate 64,407 of JACRIU010000044.1, read as the reverse complement.
GGGGACGCCGTTGCCGGCGGAGAAATGCCCGCTGTGCGCCGTGCTACGGGGCGGCGAGGCGAGCCGCGGCGCGGTCGAGTGGTTGTTGCGCCAAGATCGCGAGGTTTTCCCGGCGGAATTTTCCACCCAGCCGATCCGGGAGCGCGGCCAGATCGTGGGCGCGGTGGTGGTGTTCCACGACGTCACCGAAGCCCAGGCGATGAAGCAGCAGCTATTTTATCAGGCGACGCACGATGCGCTGACGAGCCTGGTCAATCGCAAGGAATTCGAATGGCGTTTGGCGCGCGTGCTGGAAAGCGCGCGCGCGGATCATTCCGAGCATGCGCTGTGCTACCTGGACCTGGATCAGTTCAAGGTGGTGAACGACAGTTGCGGCCACGCCGCCGGCGATGAGCTGCTGCGGCAGTTGAGCGGCGTGCTGCAAAAAAAGCTGCGGCACCGGGATACGCTGGCGCGATTGGGCGGCGACGAATTCGGCGCGCTGCTGGAGCATTGCCCCTTGGATCAAGCCTGGCGCATCGCCAGCGAGCTGCTGGAAGCCGTGCGGGATTTTCATTTCCATTGGCGCGACAAGACCTTTTCCATCGGGGTCAGTATCGGCGTGGCGCTGCTGACGGAAGCCACCGAGAGCGCGGCGGCGGCGCTCAGCGCTGCGGATGCCGCGTGTTACCTGGCCAAGGAAAAGGGCCGCAACCGCGTGCATGTTTACGAGCCCACCGAAGCCGAGTCGGTCGAGCGCCGCGCGCAATTGCAGTGGGTGGCGCGCATCAACCAAGCCTTGAATGAAGACCGGTTCCATCTCTGCTACCAGCCCATCACCCCGCTTGCCGCCAATGCAACCGGGCGCATGCATTACGAAATCCTGTTGCGCATGCGGGAAGAGGACGGCCAGTTGATCGCGCCGGGCGCATTCATGCCGGCGGCCGAACGTTACCATATGCAGGGGGCGATCGATCGCTGGGTGGTGCGCCACGTGATCGCCAGTTGCGCCGCGCGGCATGGCCCGGACTACGGCGAGGCGCCCCCGCTCTACGCCATCAATCTGTCGGCCGCCGCGCTGGAGGATGCCGGCCTGGTCGATGCGATCCGGCAATGGCTCGGAGAATACCGCGTGCCGGCGCACATGCTGTGTTTTGAAATCACGGAAACCACCGCCTATGCCAATCTTCTGCGCGCCGCGAGCATGATCCGGGAACTCAAAAATCTCGGCTGCTTGTTTGCCCTGGATCATTTCGGCGCCGCGCTTTCCTCGTTCGAGCAAATCAAAGAGCTGCCGTTGGATTTCCTCAAAATCGACGGCGGCTTCATCCAGCGCATCGCCGAAGATCACATTCATCGCGCCATCGCGGAAGCGATCAACCGTGTCGCGCACGTCATGGCGATCCAGACCGTGGCGGAATGCGCGGAAAGCCAGCATATTTTGGATATCCTCAAGGAGCTGGGCGTGGACCATGCCCAGGGCTACGCCATCCAGCATCCCCAGCCGCTGGAAATGCTGGATGCCCCCGGCGCGCGATTGCCTGCGCAGCCGGCAAATTCAAAAGCGGGGAACTGATTTAACCCCCCGTTTTGTTTTAGGCGCCAACATCGGGATCGAGCGCCCTGTCCTTGCTTATCACGCCGCACGGCTGTCCGGCAGTTTCATGTCCACCACAATCTCGGAATAGGGCGCGAAAACCAAACCGTTTTCGTCCTTCTCGATCGCCATCCATTCGATCAGGCGTTCACAATCGTTGTGCACATTTTTGTAGTCACGTTTGAGTCGGCGGGCCAGTTCCGCAACGGTAATCGCGCCACTTTTGCGCAATACGCCGATTAACTCCCAGCGCTTGGGGGTGAACACCGAAAACATTTCGCCGACCTCACCGAAGCCCACGCCGAAATAGGGCTTGACCCGCTTGCCTTGTTTGGCGGCTTTCATGGCGGCCGCGGCACGTGCGAGGCTGGCTTCCATCGGTTCACCAACGGTCAGATGTAGTACTGCGTTATGGGTTTTCATTTTGTTGCCTCCTTCACGTCTTGCCAAAAATCCGCCAATAGTTGCGCTTCATCTACAAACTGGTAAGGCATTTCCTTTTTGCCGATATGCTTGTGATCGCCCTTGCCGCGTTCGTTGTCGTAGCCGACTACCCGCTTGCCGCCATACACATATGCCAACCGGTATTTGAAAGGGTGCTCGGATGGCGGGACGGGCGCAGGCACTTGCCAGACAACCATTTCGATAACGCCCCCGGCATAAGAGCGTTTTTCCCGATACAGCAGTTTGGCGCGACTCATTGGAGGATTATGGTTGCTGCAAATGTATGGTGTCAAGGGCCATAAGGCATATAGACGTTACCCGCTCCCGTATAATTCCTCATCTCTTCTCAAAGAGTTCAGCCCGTGACCCCTAACGCATTCCTCGAACACCTCAACCCCGAACAACTCGCCGCCGTCACCCTGCCGCACCAATCGGCATTGATTCTCGCCGGCGCGGGCAGCGGCAAGACGCGCGTGCTCACCACGCGCATCGCCTATCTGATTCAGACCGGCCAGGTGAGCCCGGCCGGGGTGCTGGCGGTGACCTTCACCAACAAGGCGGCGAAGGAAATGCTCACGCGCATTACCAGCATGCTGCCGATCAATCCGCGCGGCATGTGGGTCGGCACATTTCACGGCCTGTGCAACCGGCTGTTGCGCACGCATCACCGTGAGGCGAATCTGCCGCAACTGTTTCAAATCCTGGATAGCCAAGACCAGCTCTCGGTGATCAAGCGCCTGATGAAATCGCTGAATATCGACGACGAGCGCTTCCCGCCCAAGCAGGTGTCGTACTTCATCAACAACGCCAAAGAGCAGGGCCTGCGCGCCAACGATGTCGAGGTGCTGGACGATATTTCCCTGCAATACCGGGATATTTATGCCGCCTATGAGCAGCAATGCCAGCGCGAGGGCGTGGTGGATTTTGCCGAGCTATTGCTGCGCTCTTACGAATTGCTGTCGCGCAACGAGCCGCTGCGCGCGCATTATCAGGCGCGCTTCAAATACATTTTGGTGGATGAGTTTCAGGACACCAGCCGCTTTCAATACGCCTGGCTGAAATGCATCGCGGGCAAAGACAACGCGGTGTTCGCGGTGGGCGACGACGATCAGTCGATCTACGCCTTTCGCGGCGCGCACGCCGGAAATATGCAGACCTTCCTCAGCGAATTCGCCGTGTCCAAGGTAATCAAGCTGGAACAGAATTACCGCTCGCAGAGCAATATCCTGGATGCGGCCAACGTGCTGATCAGCCATAACCGCGAGCGCCTGGGCAAAAATCTGTGGACAGCCGAAGGCACGGGCGAGCCGATCCGCGTGTATTGCGCCGGCTCCGACCATGACGAGGCGCAGTTCATCGTGGATGAAATCCGCGCGCTGGCCAACGAGGGAGTGGCGCAATCGCAGATTGCATTGCTATACCGCTCCAACGCGCAGTCGCGGGTATTGGAGCACGCCCTGTTTAGCGCCGCGATTCCCTATCGGGTGTATGGCGGCTTGCGCTTTTTCGAGCGGCAAGAGGTGAAGCATGCGCTCGCCTACCTCCGCCTGATCGCCAACCCGGCCGACGACAACGCATTGCTGCGCGTGATCAACTTTCCCACGCGCGGCGTAGGCAGCCGCACCATCGAGCAAGTGCAGGAAGCGGCGCGCGAACAAGGCATCACGCTATGGCAGGCGGCGTGTCAAAAAGGCGGGAACGCCCCAGGGAAAAATATAGGTTCCGGCAAGGGCGTGCCCGCCTTCGTGCTGCTGATCGAGGCGCTGCGGCGCGATACCGCGGGCCTGGATTTGGCCGAGCAAGTCGAGCACCTGCTCTACGCCAGCGGCTTGGTGGCGCACTATCAAGCCTCCAAGACCGAAGCCGACCGGGTGGAAAATCTGGAAGAATTGGTGAACGCCGCGCGCACCTTCCTGAACGAATACGACGGCGAGCGCACCGAAGAAATGCCCGACACGCTCACTGCATTCCTCACCCACGCCGCGCTGGAAGCGGGCGAGCGCCAGGCGGGCGAGGGGCAGGAGGCCGTGCAGCTCATGACGGTGCACGCGGCCAAGGGTTTGGAATTCCACACCGTCTTCATCAGCGGCATGGAAGAGGGCTTGTGCCCGCACGAGCAAAGCATGTTCGAGCAGGACGGCTTGGAAGAAGAGCGGCGGCTGATGTACGTGGCCATCACCCGCGCGCGCAAACGCTTGTATCTCTCCTACGCCCAGAGCCGCATGCTGCACGGGCAAGTGCGCTACGGCGTCCCCTCGCGCTTTCTGAATGAAATCCCCGAGAAATTGTTAAAGCCGATCAACGCGCCGCTGAAGCAGGCGGAAGCCCCCGCCGAGTGGGAAGCGCCGCGCACCCTGCGCGTCGAATCCGAATCAGGCCAAGCTTGGCGCATCGGCCAAAATGTCACGCATCCCAAATTCGGCCCGGGCGTGATCATCCAATGCCGCGGACGCGGCCCGGATGCGGAAGTGGAAGTGAATTTCAGACAGAGCGGAACGAAGCGCCTGGCTTTGCAATATGCGAAGTTGAGCCCGGTTTAGAAAAATCTTTTCACCACGGAGGGTAGGCTGCGCGCTGGTTTAAGACTTTAATTCCGCCTCGAACACATCCGCATAACTCACATACGCCGACGCGAAGGTGATGGAGAGAAACACGCACAGCAGCGGAAAGCTGATCAGCATCGCAACAAAGCCCGCGACCTGCTCGCCGGCGATGGCTTGCAGCGCTTGCACGATCATGCGCAGGGCAAAGGACGAAACCGCATCCAGCAGCAGCATCAACACGCCATACACCAAGAACGGCCAGAAATTTTTCAGTTGGGCCTGGAACGACAGCCGCAGCGCAGTGCGCGGCGCGGCCTGCTTGAATATCACCAGCGCGGGCGCGAACCAAGTGGCCATCGCCATCAACAGCAAAACCGAAAGCGTGAGCAGCGAGGGGATCAGCAGTTCGCGCATGGCGAGCAGCAAGGCCGCTTGATCCGAAGTCTGGCTGCGCGCAAGCTCCAAGAGCCGCATGAATTCTTCACGCCAGCCCAAGGTAAACACCAGCATGCCCAAGAAAACCCCGGCGAACGCCAGGCCGCCCACGGCCAACAGCGGCTGCGGCGCGATTTTAAAGCCCGCCATTAAATGACTGAACGCGATCGGCTGGCCCGCCAGCGCATCGCGGCTGGCCAACATGAAGCCGGCGGCGATGCCGGGGAAAATCAGAAACACCCCGATCAGTCCCAGCACCGGCAACAAGCTCAGCACCAGCAACAACAGGGTGGTCATGCCCACCAGCGCCAGCCACGGCCAAGGCTGGCGGATGAATAGCTTGATGCCCTCGCTGAACCAGCGATAGCCGTAGAGGGGATTACATTTTCGGAAATTGACCATCATAAGAAAAACCATTTAACCGCGAAGGGCGCCAAGGAGCGCAAAGTAAATCAAAAAGGCATTCTTTGGCGAAACTTTGCGTACTTTGAGGTGAAAGTTATCAAACCCACCACCGCTGCAACGCATCCTGCTGTGCGATATGGTGTTGCAGAATGCGCTTGAAGTGATCCGGGTCCTTGGCGTGCGTGAGCTCACCCGGACGCGGGTAGTGGAAGTCGTACAAGCGCGAAAGCCAAAAGCGCAGTGCGCCGGCGCGCAGCATCACCGGCCAAGCGCCGCGCTCCAGTGCGCTTAACGGGCGCACCGCGTGATAGGCCTTGATCATGGCTTGCATGCGCGCGCCATCGATCTCGCCTTGCCCGGTCACACACCAGTCGTTGACGGTGATCGCCAAGTCGTACAGCCAGGCGTCGTTGCAGGCGTAGTAAAAATCGATCGCGCCGGACAAGGTATCGTCATCGAATAGCACATTGTCTCGGAACAAGTCGGCGTGAATCACGCCGCGCGGCAAATCCTGGTGTCGGTACAGGCCCTGAAAGCGCAGCTCCTCTTTTAGCATCGCGGCGTCATCTGCGGATAGCTTCGGCATGACTTCCGGCGCGGTGGCGCGCCACCAAGCTGGGCCGCGCGGATTAGGCATTTGTACCGAATAACTCTTGCCGGCCAGATGCATATTGGCCAGCATTTCGCCGACCTGCGCGCAATGATCGGCATTAGGCGCGGTGAGCGATGCGCCTTTCAGGCAGCTCACCATGCACGCCGGTTTGTCATTGAGCTGATTGAGGTAGCCGTTTTCCAGATTGGCGATCGGGCTCGGGCAGGGGATGCCGTGCCGCGCCAAATGCGCCATGAGATTGATGTAATAGGGCAGGTCCTCGGCCCTGAGCTTCTCGAACAAGGTCAGCACATAACGGCCGTGGCTGGTGGTGACGAAGTAGTTGGTATTTTCGATGCCGGAGGCGATGCCCTTGAGCTCGATCAGGGCGCCCAAGGAGTAGCCCTTGAGCCACTGCTTGAGCTCCGCTTCGGTGACGGTGGTGTAAACGGACATTCGATTGATGAAACTCGCGTAGCGAGCCCAACTCCCTCTCTCCCGCTTGCGGGAGAGAGCTAGGAGAGAGGGCTCAAAAAATAAATCAGCACTATCGGAGAGAGGGCAGCCTAAAATTGAAACAATACCCACTGCGGCACACGCAAGCCGACATCGGGATTGTCCATGCGCGTGAAGCTACCGTTGCCCTTGTCGTCAACCAGGTAATAGGGCGCACCGTATTTGGGGGTGACCTTGATCATATAAAGTTTGCCGCCGACGCGAAATTCTTCCGCCTTGTCTTCGCCGCGCGCGGTGATGGTCACCTGCGGCTCCAGCCCTGGGCTGGGCTCATAGCCGGGCGGCGGGGGCGGCGGCTCGGGCACCGGCTGCAGACCGGACGGCAGCTTGGCCCCGTCTTGCGCCAAGACGGGCTGAGTCAGCAGGGGGAGAGCGAGCAGTAAAAACAAGTAAAGAGCGCGGCGCATGGCGAGTCCTTAATTTGGGGTAGCGCAATTATACAGCGGCAGATATTTGCTGCTGACAACAAAGATTACAAATTCAACTGAATCTCGCGCTCTGCCGCGGTCGGCTCGAAGCCGCGCGTCTCGTAGTGTTTGAAGATCGCATTCACCACGTCTTTGGGCTCGTTGATGACTTGGATCAAATCCATGTCGTCGGGATCGACCATGCCCTCATTCACCAGGGTGCTCTTAAACCAAGTCACCAGCCCGCCCCAGAAGGGTTCATGCACCAGGATGATGGGGATTTTGCGCGTTTTGCCGGTTTGCACCAGGGTGAGCGCTTCCATCAATTCGTCCATGGTGCCGAAGCCACCGGGCATCACCACATAGGCCGAGGCGAATTTGACGAACATTACCTTGCGTGCGAAGAAGTGGCTGAAGGTCTGCGAGATGTCTTGGAAAGGATTGTTGTTCTGCTCGTGCGGCAACTGGATATTGAGGCCGACGCTGGGCGAGGCGCCGAAATACGCGCCCTTGTTCGCCGCTTCCATAATGCCCGGCCCGCCGCCGGAGATGACCGAGAAGCCGGCGTCGGAGAGCTGACGCGCGATTTGTTCGGTGAGTAAATAGTATTTGTCGTCGGGGGCGGTGCGCGCGCTGCCGAAAATCGACACCGCGGGGCTGATCGGCGCCAAGCGCTCGGTGGCCTCCACGAATTCTGCCATAATCTCGAACACGCGCCATGATTCACGCGCCGAGAAGGCTTGCGACGCCGCTTCGGCGCCAATCATCTTAGGTAGTTTTGCTTTCAAGAGCCCGCTCCCAATGAAAACCCTGCTGTTAGTCGATGGATCATCCTACCTGTATCGCGCGTTTCATGCGCTGCCTGATTTGCGCAACGCCCAGAACGAACCCACGGGCGCAATCTACGGTGTGTTGAATATGCTGCGGCGGCTGCGCAAAGATGTGCCCGCCGATTATATCGCTTGCGTGTTCGACGCAAAAGGCAAGACCTTCCGCGACGAACTCTATCCCGAGAATAATCCGGACCGCCCGCCCATGCCGGACGATCTCGCAACGCAGATCCCGCCGCTGCATGAGGCCGTGTCCGCCATGGGCTGGCCGCTGCTGATGATCGACGGCGTCGAGGCCGATGACGTGATCGGCACCTTGGCGTTCGAGGCCGAAAAGCACGGCCTGCGCACGGTGATTTCCACCGGCGATAAAGACATCACACAATTGGTGAATCCGCAGGTGCAGCTCGTCAACACCATGAGCAACGAGACGCTGGATGAAGCCGGCGTAGCAGCCAAATTCGGCGTACCCGCCGCGCGCATCATCGACTACCTCACCCTGATCGGCGATGCGGTGGACAACGTGCCGGGTGTGGCAAAAGTCGGGCCGAAAACCGCCGTGAAATGGCTCACCCAATACGGCTCGCTGGATAACATCATCGCCCATGCGAGCGAGATCGGCGGCGTGGTGGGCGAGAATTTGAGAAAAACATTGGACTGGCTGCCGCAGGCGCGCGCGCTGCTCACCATCAAATGCGATGTGCCCTTGCCGGTGCATGTCTCCAATCTCACGCCCGCCGCGCCGGATGTGGACAAGCTGCGCGAGTTGTTTGGGCGATTCGAATTTAAAACCTGGTTGAGGGAATTGCAGACCGCCGGTAAGCAGGAAGCGGGAAGCGGGGAGCAGGATTCAGGTGTGCCCGCGTCAGGAGCGGAACCCGAACTTGATCCGGCTTTGGCGCAGGCTGGAATTTACGAAATGATTTTGACCGAAGCCCAACTGGATGCTTGGCTCGACAAGATCAACCATGCGCCGCTCACCGCGGTCGATACCGAGACCACCAGCCTTGACCCGATGCAGGCGCGCTTGGTCGGCATCTCGTTCGCGGTCTCGGCCTTGGCGGGCGCTTACCTGCCGCTGGCGCACGCCGGCCCCGGTGCGCCGCAGCAACTCGATTTAGCGCACGCCCTGCAACGGCTGAAACCCTGGCTGGAGGATGCGAGCAAGCCCAAGTTGGGCCAGCATTTGAAATACGACAAACATATTTTTGCGAATCACGGCATTACGCTAAACGGCATCGTGCATGACACCCTGCTCGAATCCTATGTGCTTGAAGCGCACAAGCCGCACGATATGGATTCGCTCGCCCAGCGCCATCTGGGTTACAAGACCATCACTTACGAAGAAGTCGCGGGCAAAGGCGCCAAGCAAATCGGCTTCGACCAAGTTGATGTGGAAACCGCCACCCGCTATGCGGCGGAAGACGCCGACATCACCCTGCGCTTGCATCAGGCGCTGTATCCGCAAATTGCGCGCGAGCCGCGGTTGGATGCGGTGTACAAAACAATCGAGTTGCCGGCCATGGCGGTGCTGTGGGAGATGGAGCGCGTCGGCGTGTTGATCGACGTCAATCTATTGAGCGCGCAGAGCCACGAGATCGGTAAAAAATTGGTCGATTTGGAAAGCCATGCTCACGCACTCGCCGGGCAGCCCTTCAACCTCAATTCGCCCAAGCAGATTCAAGAGATTTTATTCGACCAACTGCAATTGCCGGTGAAGAAAAAAACCCCGAGCGGCGCGCCCTCCACCGATGAAGAAGTGCTGGCGGAATTGGCGTTGGATTATCCCCTGCCAAAGTTATTACTCGATTATCGCGGGATGGCCAAGCTCAAATCCACCTACACCGACAAATTACCGCGCATGGTGGACTCACTTACCGGGCGCGTGCACACCAGCGATCACCAGGCGGTCGCTGTCACCGGGCGGCTGGCGAGCAGCGACCCCAATCTGCAAAACATCCCGGTGCGCACGGCAGAAGGCCGCCGCATCCGCGAAGCCTTCATCGCCCCGCCCGGCAGCGTGCTGGTGTCGGCCGACTACTCGCAAATCGAGCTGCGCATCATGGCGCATCTGTCGCACGACGAGGGTCTGCTTAAAGCCTTCGCGGCGGGTCTTGATGTGCATCGCGCCACCGCAGCGGAAGTATTCGGCGTGGGCGTGGATGAAGTCAGCAGCGAGCAGCGCCGCTACGCCAAGGTGATCAACTTCGGCCTCATCTACGGCATGTCCGCCTTCGGCCTGGCGAGCCAATTGGGCATCGAACGCAGCGCCGCCTCCGCCTACATCGACCGTTACTTCGCGCGCTACCCCGGCGTGGCCGACTACATGACCCGCACCCGCAACGCCGCGCACGAACAAGGCTATGTCGAAACCGTCTTCGGCAGAAGGCTCTGGCTACCCGAAATCAACTCCAGCAACGGCATGCGCCGCCAAGGTGCGGAGCGCGCCGCCATAAACGCCCCGATGCAAGGCACCGCGGCGGATCTGATCAAGCTCGCCATGATCGCCGTGCACGATTATCTGCGCCAGGAAAAAATGCGCAGCTTCATCATCATGCAAGTGCATGACGAGCTGGTGTTGGAAGTGCCGGACGCCGAACTCGATATCATCAAAGCCGAACTGCCGCGCCTGATGGCTGGCGTGGCGCAACTCGAAGTGCCGCTGGAAGTGAGTGTCGGTGTGGGGCCGAATTGGGAGCGGGCGCATTAAGAAGATCAAAGGGGCGAGGCTCGAATTTTTCTGGAGCCATCATCAACATCGCAGCGACCTTTATGGGGTCTTCAGCCAGGATATGTAGAATAAATTGAACCCCCTTGACCCTCATGTACTCGGTTAAGCATTTCCCCCTCGCCCCAACGGGGAGAGGGGTTGGGGAGAGGGGGAGAACTGCTATCCGCGGCGCTTTCACCCTCCCCCCGGCCCTCCCTGAAGGGAGGGGGAGTGTATTTGTGGTGCAAAAGACAGCATCTCGTGCTTAAACGTGTGCCATGACCCTTTGGCCCCTACAACCATGACGCCAAACGCACTATGCTAAGCTAATGCCAAGACATACCGGAGGCGCAAGAATGAGTACAGTCAAAGATGCCGCGAAGGAAATCATCGACCGTTTGCCGGAAGAGGCAACCTGGAACGATCTGATGTACGAGCTGTACGTCAAACAGAAAATCGAAGCCGGACTTCAAGCGGCAGCGGAAGGCCGGATGGTTTCTCATGAAGAGGTAAAGCGGCAGTTCATCAAGCAATGAAGCTTGTTTGGACCGAGCCGGCAGTCAACGACCTGCGCGGCATTCATGAATATATCGGCCAAGATTCCCGCTTCTACGCAGAGCAATTCGTCGAACGTTTAATCCTTGCCGCAGAAAAGCTTGCCGATTTCCCCGGTCTAGGCCGAATGGTGCCGGAAGCTGGAACGGAATCCATCCGGGAACCCCTGTTCCAAGCTTACCGAATCATCTATCGATTGGAGCCGGAACGCGTCTCGATCTTGGCTGTGATCCATGGCAGCCGGGATTTGGTGGGCCGGGCCAGCAAGCCGTGGGATGTTACCTGAGGATAGGAATCCGCCCCGTGGGCTATATATGTGGCAATACAAAATTTGACCCTATGTTCTGACCCTATGTTCCGTTTCTTGTGGAATAAAATGAAGCGGCGCACCCAATCGACATACGCCTGCTCGGTGCGTAAACTGTAATGACGCACCCGAATTTCAGCACGCAATTGGTCAAGTAGCTTGGGGGAATCTTGAGAAATGACTTTAGCTTCCATCCGCAAAATTTTAGGCCTGACTAAATTAAACGGCAAGATTTATTTCAAATGAAATTAATTGGATATAAATTCACTAAAGATTTAGACGGCGTCACGCACTAATGTTGGCGCCGTCTATATTACGTTAGGCAACATCCAACCTTACGACATGAAATGACCGCTCCCGCAAACCCGCGACACTCGTTGCTCGCACCTATGTATGCTCTCGAACTTTGGTCGCTGGCTGATAACGTCAGAGACCAATGCGAGAACGTCTTCGCCGCCACTGTATTATTGCCCAATGAGACTTTTCTGCGAGTGTCGAAAGAGGTTCACGGCTTGATTGCTGCTCTCCTATCCAATGCCGCGAACATCAAAAAGCTAGTACGCACACAATCATCTCAACTGAAGGGTGAGACCAAGACCCGTTTTCAGATGCGTCAACGTCGCGCGAGGGTGTTAAGCGAATTGTTGAGTGGCATCGCTCTCGACGAACTTCTGAACATCAAGATCAGAAACACACTCGAGCACTTCGACGAATACCTGGACGAGGCGGACGAACTACTCACGGTAAAGGGTCATCCGACGGCCACGCTCGCAATGAGCAACATGGTCGTGTCACATTGGGAGCATTTGGCCGGTGAGAAGATATTTCCGATTCGGGTCTACATCGCCAGCGAGAGAAAGTTCTACAACATGAAGTGGTCAATCGACCTCGGCAAACTGCATGCCGAATCGCAGATGGTGGTAGAGCGCCTCAAGAACCATCCTGATACGAAGCTAGTCACAGGGGCAGGCGCGCTCTGCGTAAAGTTGAGGTAACGGTACACACAAGTGTTTACAGAAAATCACGAGGTCATGTATTGCAATCACGCATCCAGCCTAACCTTGCATTCGAGAGGGACTCGCCAAAAGCGGCGCGCCCCTCAATTTTACGTTATGCGTCATGACTGAAGACACCGCTGAGCACTGGGAGCCGAGCTTTGACGAAGAAGAGGCAAAAGCCATTATTGGCAAACATCTTCTGGTCGGTGTTACGCACCGAAATTACAATGAGGAAGTCACCGGCGTCGAGCAGTTTCACGGTGAAATCATTCGCGCCAGCCGTGAGGAAGGCATTATCCTTCGCTTGAGTGGCTCTGGTGAGGAGCGCTGGGTGCCACCAGACCTCTCCCATCTTGAGCCCGCTGCTCCTGGAAACTACAAACTGAAAGGTTCTGGTGAGGTAGTAGTGAATCCCGATTTTCTAGCCACATGGACCGTCTACCCGCCAAAAGACTCTCAGCAATGAGCCACCTGACGCATAACCCTTCAGTCGAGCGGACCTGCGCGAAAAGCCGCGCAGGCCGCTCACTTCCACGTTATACGTTACAAAAATGAACACAGAGAACTCAGTTTCCCCCATTCTAGTAGTGGCCTTAGCGCTTCTGTTCTTTGTTTTGCTTAGGCCCTGGCGTAGGAATCAAGCTTCGGGGCAACCCAACAATCAGGGGAGGTATCGGCCTACGATGTTTGGTTATTTGTACTCGGCAGTCTTTTTTGTTGTCGCCCTCGGTGGACTCGCCATCCGTATCTTTGCCCCCTCTACGACTCTGGGTCGGCTCTTATCAACTCGCGAGGCTCGGTATACGTATTTCGGAATTGTAATTTTGGTGTTTATCTTTCTTACGCGCTATTTAATGTCAAAGGGAATAAAGTTTTTTGAAGACAAGCGTAACGTATAACTTCGCGTTCGAGGCCGACGCGGTGAGACAGCGCACCGTTTCCTGTCATGTTCGTGCCCCGCGCGGCTCAACGCGGCGTTGGGCGGCTATACCATGGTGATTCCTGAGCACATGATGCCAGGGTCACATCTTGTATTAATACAATTTACAATTTTCTTAGATTTATTGCCTTGATCTCCTTTAAAACGCGCATGCCCTGTTCTGGCGTGGCGTGTTGAAAGGGGCAGGAACTGTCCCCGCGCCTTTTATGCCACTTCTTGTTCTGCCGGCTCACGCATTGTCTGCACTATTCTTTGCCAATTCACCAATGATGTTTTTCAAATCCTGCGGCGCGAAATACTCGAACGCCCGTCCTTTTCTTTGCTCAGTTAACAGACCCAAGCGGGTCAGGTGCATCAAATCCTGACGCGCGGTGGCGTAGGCCACATTGTGCGAGCGTTGATGGCTCTCGATGGTGTACGGCTCGCTGCGGCCTTTCAGCGCACCGTTCAGCAGGGCGAGCTGGCGCAGATTGATTTTTTCCCGATCCCTGAAAGTACCGAGGAGCGATTTGATTTGCTGCAACTCGGTGTTTTTGTGGGCCAGATAAACGCGCAGTGACTTCAGCGCATCTTCGATGACCCGCAGGTGGAAGAGAATGAAATAGGTAGCGTCGCCGGCATCGGTTTCGGTATGCAGATACGCCCGCATATATTGACTTGGGGCTTTGCGCAAAATTTCAGAGATCGATACATACTCCATCAGGTGATAGCCCTGGCGCACCATGGACCAATAAAACAATGCGCGCGCCGTGCGGCCGTTGCCGTCGGAAAAAGGGTGGTTGTAGCCGAGCATGAAGTGCAGCAGCGTGGCGCGAATCACCGGGTGGCAATAGGGTTCGTCGTCTTCGGTCTGGTTGGCGAAATCGCAAAGAGTTTGCATGCGATCAGTCAGCTCCGAGGCCTTGGGCGGCACGTGCAATAGCGTGCCGCGATCATCCGCCACGCGCACTTCGTCATCGAGGCGGAACGCGCCTTCCTCCGCTGGATTGTTCAGCGTGCCTTGGGTGGCGATTTTGTGAACGGCGCATAACGCCTCCGGTGTTAGGGGCGTGCCGGTGATGGTGCGGACGTGGCGCATGGCGGCGAAATTGTTGTGGATCATGCGCTCGGAAATATCCCGTGGGTCGCGCCCACTACGCAACATTTCCTCGGCGACCCGGCGGGTGGTGGAAGCGCCCTCCAGTTGGCTGGAAGTAATGGCTTCTTCCATGATCTGATTGAATAGATAGCGGTCGCGCTCACCCATGTCGATACTAGTGTCGATGCTTGGGTTGCCCGGGGTGTCTGTTCCTCCCGCGTAGCGATCGATATGGCGCAAGGACTTCAGGATGGGCTCGGCCAGCACATAACTGAAGGCTCGGCCGAGTTTGTCGCGTAGCGGGAGCAAGCGAGCCTGGTTTTGCCGGCCAAGCTTCAGCATGAGCCACCACTCTTCGTGGCTAACGCCAGGCGCAGGCGTGGGGCGATGGCGTAACTCATCCCAATGTAGATAGCGCAAATCCGCCTCATATCGCCCCCGCTCCTGCACAAGCGTGGCGAAACGCTCGGGCTTAATGTTTGAGAGCAAGGCGGGGAGAGATGGCGGGGATTCTGGTATTTTCATAACTATCAACTTACGTAAAATTGATATTTCATTTTAGACTACCGCCCCGTTTTTATCTATCAAAAACTTAAATATTGATACTTCGCTGCTTGGCGACCCGGCCATGGATGTATGTAACTGTTTGTAAATAAATAATATAAACTTTGTTCTTGGATTTTAATGCGTTGATTTTGTGCCAGGGCTATCAGAAAATCGCTTGATTGATAGTACGGGCCCCCAGCTTTGTTATCGGCTAATCAAGTCTTGATGGTTTTTAAACGGCATTCATGCATCACCGCTATTTCCCCATCACCAATCGGAGAAATTCGGTTTCCGGTGCCATCAACGCCGAGTTGCCGCGCCTCATGACCGGCGTGGCGCCGCTGGAAGTGAGTGGGGGCGTGGGGCCGAATTGGGAGCGGGCGCATTAATGCTTCCTGGATAAATCGAGTGTGTCCCCATGTCTTCGGCGTCCCCCCGAGAGCCATCCGCGCGCGATATGGGTACAATTCGCATCGGCGCGGCAAAATGTTGCGCCATCCGCAAATCTAGAAGGATTCACATGAAACGCGTTGACGATTTCCGCTTGCGATTCGGCAAACAGGAGCTGGTGCCGATCATTGTTGGCGGCATGGGGGTGGACATTTCGACGGCTGAACTGGCGCTTGAGGCTGCGCGCCTCGGCGGCATCGGCCACATTTCCGACGCCATGGTGCAGGCGGTCTCGGACCGGCGTTTCGACACGAAGTTTGTCAGCGCGAAGCTCAAGCAGTACAAGGCCAACGTCGCGAGCAGCGACAAGTCGTCCGTGCACTTCAACCTCGCGGCGCTGGAGGAGGCGACGCGCAACCATGTGGGCCGCGCCATGCAGGCCAAGCGCGGCGAGGGCATGATCTTCATCAACGTCATGGAAAAGCTCACCATGAATGCGCCGCGCGAGACGCTGCGCATGCGCCTGTCCGCCGCGCTCGACGCTGGCATCGACGGCATCACCCTCAGCGCCGGCCTGCACCTCGGCTCGTTCGCGCTGATCGAGGATCACCCGCGCTTTCGCGACGCCAAGCTCGGCATCATCGTCTCGTCACAGCGCGCTCTGGCGCTGTTCCTGCGCAAGAACGCCAAACTCAAACGGCTGCCGGATTTCATCGTGGTGGAAGGGCCGCTCGCCGGCGGCCACCTTGGCTTCGGCCTGGACTGGGCGCAGTACGACCTGCGCGTGATCGTCGCCGAAATTCAGCAGTACCTGAAGACCGAGCAACTGGATATCCCGGTCATCCCGGCCGGCGGCATCTTCACCGGCGGCGACGCCGCCTGGTTCCTCGAACATGGCGCCGCCGCCGTGCAGGTGGCGACGCGCTTCACCGTCGCGCGCGAGTGCGGCCTGCCGGACAAGGTGAAGCAGGAATACTTCAAGGCGAGCGAGGACGAGATCGAGGTCAACACCATCTCGCCCACCGGCTATCCGATGCGCATGCTCAAGGGCAGCCCCGGCATCGGCGCCGGCATCCGCCCGAACTGCGAGGCCTACGGCTACCTGCTCGACGCCACCGGCAATTGCGCCTACATCGAGTCCTACAACCGCGAGGTCGCGCGGCACCCGAAGGCGAAGAAAATCTCGGTCAAGGACAAGACCTGTCTGTGCACCCACATGCGCAACTACGACATCTGGACCTGCGGCCACTACGCCTACCGCCTCAAGGACACCACGCGCCGCGCGCCGGACGGCAGCTACCAATTGCTCAGCGCTGAACACATCTTCCGCGACTACCAGTTCAGCACCGGCAACCAGATCGCGCTGCCGGACTGAGCGGCGATATTCTTTCCTCAAGCGCCCACCCTAATTCAGCGCACTAACCAGCAGGGGACGATAGTGCTTGGTGAGAGGATGTTCCGTGCCCAGCATATCGAATAAAGCCACCAGCCCGCGCCGTCCGATGTCATTGCGGAATCCGCGTTCGCGTTGGGCGATTTCCAGTAGTTGCGTCATGGCTTGCTCCAATTCATCCGATACCAGTTGCACGGCGGCAAGCTGGTAGCGCGCCTCCAAGTCATCCGGGCAGGCTTCGATGCGCTGCGTCAGTTCGGCGCTGGGCGGGGCATCTTGCGCGGCGAGGATGAAGTCAAGATGGGTGAGCAGGCGGCTGATTTCGGCATCATCGCGCAGGGCGATGGGCAGCGCCTTAAGCAGGTCGTGGGCGGGGCGATACTCGCCTTGGCTCATCAGCAGCTTGGCGAGGTCGGCGGGGATGCGCGGGTTGGCGGGGTCGGCTAGCGCCGCATCCACCAGCTGCATGCGCGCCGCTTGGAAATCGCCGCGCCGTTGTGCCTCCAGCGCGCGCACATGCGCCACATCCACATCGCGCGCAATAAAACGTTCCAACACTTTATGGAATACGGCATCCGGCTCAGCGCCGTGGATGGTATGCACCACCTTGCCATGGCGAAAAAACTTCACCGTGGGCACGCTGGTGACGCCGTACTGGTGCGCGACTTGGCCCAGCTCGCCGGTATTGGCCAGCACAAACAGGCATTTGCCGCCGTATTCGGTGACGAGCTTGATCAGGCGCGGATTGAGCAGCATGCACGGGCCGGCCTTGGGCGTCCAGAAATGCACCATGACCGGGCCTTTGTCCGAGTTGCCCAAAACCAGTTGGTTGAAGTTTTCGCGGCTGGCTTCTAATACGAAGGGGGAGGAGGGCATGTTCGGTTCAATCGGAAATAGCGAGAGCGTTCGGGAGATGCAAGCCTACCACTAACAAGAGGGAGGCCGTCCCCCCAACGCGCATTACAGCGCATCAGGAATATTTTTCCGTAGTATTTTGCCGCGCGCCCAATTGCGTATAAAATAAGCAGCCTTTTCTCCGGCATCCGTAATCCAAGTGCAAATCGGCCCCTACACCCTGAAGAACAATCTGATCGTCGCGCCCATGGCGGGCGTGACCGACCGGCCATTCCGCCAATTGTGCAAGCGAATGGGCGCGGGCATGGCGGTGTCGGAGATGGTGGCGAGCAATTCCTTGCTGTGGGGTTCGGCCAAGACGCAGCGCCGCGCCAATCATGCGGGCGAAGCCGATCCGATTTCCGTGCAGATCGCCGGCGCCGACCCGCAGATGATGGCCGAGGCGACCAAGTACAACGCTGACAACGGCGCGCAGATCATCGACATCAATATGGGCTGCCCGGCGAAGAAGATTTGCAATGTGATGGCCGGTTCCGCGCTGTTGCAGAACGAGCCGCTGGTGGCGCAAATCCTGGCGAGCGTCGTCAAAGCGGTGAAGGTGCCGGTGACGCTGAAGATTCGCACCGGCTGGGACCGCGAACACAAAAACGCGCTGACCATTCTCAAGCTGGCGCAGGATGCCGGCATCCAGGCGCTGGCGATTCATGGCCGCACCCGTGCGTGCGGTTACTCGGGCGAGGCGGAATACGACACCATCGCCGCGATCAAAGCGAGCGCGCGCATCCCGATTATCGCCAACGGCGATATCACCACGCCGGAGAAGGCGAAATTCGTGTTGGAACACACCCGCGCCGATGCGGTGATGATCGGCCGCGCGGCACAAGGCCGGCCGTGGATTTTCCGCGAGATCGCGCACTATCTGGCCACGGGCGAGAAATTACCGGAGCCGGAAGTCGCCGAAATCCATCGCGTGCTGGTGGACCACTTGGCCGATTTGCATGCCTTCTACGGCGAATACAGCGGCGTGCGCATGGCGCGCAAACACATTTCCTGGTACACCAAGGGGCTCACCGGCTCGGCCAGCTTTCGCCACCGCATGAATCAACTGGAATCGACGCAGCAGCAACTCGACGCGGTGAATGTTTTTTTCGCACAGCTTTTGGATCACGCGCCGCGCTTGACATACGAATCGCAGGCAACAGAACTCGCCGCATAAAAACAAGACCCGGCAGGGAGCGGGCGCGGCGCATCATCACAGCAGAACAGGGACGGCAGGATGGCACAGAAAGACAATGAACTCTCGGCTTGCGTGCGCAAAGCCGTGCAGGACTATTTCAAGCATCTCGATGGGGAAAAGCCGGGCACCGTGTACGACATGGTGCTGGCGTGCGTGGAGCGGCCGCTGATCGAAACCGTGCTCTACCACACCGAAGGCAACCAAACCCGCGCCTCGGAATTGCTCGGCATCAACCGCAACACGCTGCGCAAGAAAATGCAGCAATACAAAATCAAATAAACAACGAAATCATCATGGCCATCATTAAGCGCGCGCTACTCAGTGTTTCCGACAAGCAAGGCATCCTCGACTTCGCCCGGGGGTTGAAAAAATACAATGTGGAAATTCTCTCCACCGGCGGCACCGCCAAACTGCTGGCCGATAACGGCATCGCGGTGACCGAAGTCGGCGATTACACCGGCTTTCCCGAAATGCTCGACGGCCGCGTGAAGACCCTGCATCCAAAAGTGCATGGCGGCATTCTCGGCCGGCGCGATGACCCCAGTCATGTGCAAGCCATGCAAAACGCGAACATCCCCCCGATCGATATGGTGGTGGTGAATCTGTACCCATTCGCGGCGACCATCGCCCGCCCCAATTTCACGCTCAACGATGCGATTGAAAATATCGACATCGGCGGCCCGACCATGGTGCGCGCAGCAGCGAAGAATTACGCGCATGTCGCCGTGGTCACCGACCCGGCGGATTACAAACCACTGCTGTCGGAAATGGACATGACCGGCGGCCTGATCGGCGGCGATACCTGTTTCAGCCTGGCGCAGAAGGCGTTCTCGCATACCGCCGAATACGATTCCACCATCAGCAATTATCTGACCTCGATCGATTCGCGCGGGCGGCAAGAGGGCTTTCCGAAAAAGCTCAATCTCAATTTCACCCAAGCGCAAGAATTGCGCTACGGCGAGAACCCGCATCAAAACGCGGTGTTCTACACCACCTCGGCGGAGCGGGAAGCCTCCATCGCCACCGCGCGCCAGTTGCAAGGCAAAGAACTCTCCTACAACAACATCGCCGATGCGGACGCCGCCTTGGAATGCATCAAGCAATTCAATGATCGCCCCGCCTGTGTCATCGTCAAGCACGCCAACCCCTGCGGCGTGGCGCATGGCGAGACCCTGTTGGAGGCGTATAGCCGCGCCTACCAGACCGATCCCGAATCCGCTTTCGGCGGCATCATCGCGTTTAACCGCGAATTGGATGCCGATACCGCGCAAGCCATTGTCGAGAAGCAATTCGTGGAAGTGATCATCGCGCCAAAAGTAAGCGCAGCGGCGGTGGAAGTGGCGGCGGCGAAAAAGAATGTGCGCTTGCTGGAGTGCGGCGCCTGGCCCGCAGAGCCGGCGCCACGCCTGGATTTCAAAAAGGTCAACGGCGGCTTGCTGGTGCAAGAGGCCGACTTGGCGTTGTACGACGAATTGAAGGTGGTGTCGAAGCGCGCGCCGACCGACGCAGAAATGTCGGATCTGCTGTTCGCCTGGCGCGTGGCCAAGTTCGTTAAATCGAACGCCATCATCTACGCCAAGGACAAAATGACCATCGGCGTCGGCGCCGGCCAAATGAGCCGCATCAATTCCGCGCGCATTGCCGGCATCAAAGCCGAGCACGCGGGTCTTACCGTCGCCGGCTCGGTCATGGCCTCGGACGCCTTCTTCCCCTTTCGCGACGGCATCGACCAAGCCGCCGCGGCGGGTGTCAAAGCCGTGATTCAACCCGGCGGCAGCCTGCGCGACGAAGACGTGATCGCGGCGGCGGACGAACATGGCATGGCGATGGTGTTTACGGGCATGCGGCATTTCAGACACTAGGTAGTGAGGGGAAAGGTGTTAGGGGTGAGGCGTGAAAACCACTTAGGTTCAAAGAGGTGTGAACTGAATAGCGTAAAGCGGCTAGCTACGCAGCGCGGATTTTTTTCACCCCTAACTCCTTACGCCTCACACCTCACGCGCAAATGAAACTACTCGTCATCGGTAACGGCGGCCGCGAACATGCCCTGGCCTGGAAGCTGGCGCAATCCAAGCGCATCCAGTGCATCTACGTTGCGCCCGGCAACGGCGGCACCGCGCTCGACCCGGATTTGGTCAATGTGCCGCTGACCGGCATTCCGGAGCTGCTGGCATTCGCGCAGCAGGAAAATATCTACCTCACCGTGGTCGGCCCCGAAGCGCCGTTAGCGGCTGGCGTGGTGGATGCCTTCCGCGCGGCGGGGCTCAAAATTTTCGGCCCGACCCAAGCGGCGGCGCAGCTGGAATCTTCCAAAGATTTCGCCAAAGACTTTATGGTGCGCCACGGCATTCCCACGGCGGCATATGGCACGTTTACCCAAGCACAAGATGCGCATGCGTATATCGAGACGCACGGCGCGCCCATCGTAGTCAAGGCCGATGGCCTGGCCGCCGGCAAGGGCGTAGTGGTGGCGCAAAGCAAAATTGAGGCGCACGCCGCGGTGGACATGATGCTCGGCGGCCAGAAGCTGGGCGAAGCCGGGGCGCGCGTGGTGATCGAAGAATGCCTGCTGGGCGAGGAAGCGAGCTTCATCGTGCTGGTGGATGGCGAGCACGTGCTGGCCCTGGCCACCAGCCAAGACCACAAGCGCTTGCTGGATAATGATCAAGGCCCCAACACCGGCGGCATGGGTGCGTATTCACCCGCGCCGGTGGTCACGCCCGAGTTGCACGCGCGCATCATGCGCGAGGTGATTTACCCCACCGTGCAAGGCATGGCGAAAGACGGCATCCCCTACACCGGATTTTTATACGCGGGGGTGATGATCGACGGCCAAGGCGTGCCGAAAGTATTGGAGTTCAATTGCCGCATGGGCGATCCGGAGACGCAGCCCATCATGCTGCGCTTGAAAAGCGATCTGGTGACGCTGCTCGAGCACGCGGTGGGCGGCACGCTGGATAAAGTCGAAGCCGAATGGGATCGCCGCACCGCGCTGG
Organism: Hydrogenophilales bacterium; assembly: GCA_016235775.1. Classification (GTDB taxonomy): domain Bacteria; phylum Pseudomonadota; class Gammaproteobacteria; order Burkholderiales; family Thiobacteraceae; genus RBG-16-58-11. The sequence continues at coordinate 42,654 of JACRIU010000044.1, read as the reverse complement.
GCGTGGTGATGGCCGCAGCCAATTATCCCGACACCCCGCGCAAAGGCGATGTGATCAGCGGCCTGCCGCCAAAGGGCGGCGACTACATGGTGTTCCATGCCGGCACCCAGTTGGTGGATAAAAATATCATCACCGCCGGCGGGCGCGTGCTGTGCGTGACCGCGCTGGGCGATACGGTGAAAATGGCGCAGCGCCGCGCCTATGAAATCGCCGATCAAATCAAATTCGAAGGCGCGCAAATGCGCCGCGATATTGGCTATCGCGCCATCGGGGCGCGCGCCAAGTAAAACCTTTTTTGCCACAGAGGGCACAGAGAAAATCAAAAACAAAGACCTGGTGTCGAATTTCTCTGTGCCCTCTGTGTTCTCCGTGGCAGGATTTTGATTTTAGGAGTTAAAAATGACCAAACCTTTCGTCGCCATCTTGATGGGTTCCGATTCCGATCTGCCCACCATGCAATCCACCCTGGATACGCTCACCAGCCTGGGCATTGCCTGGGAAGTGAAAATCTCTTCCGCGCACCGCACGCCGGACGCCACGCGCGCTTATGTGCTCGATGCCGATCAGCGCGGCTGCCAGGTATTCATTTGCGCCGCAGGGCTCGCCGCGCATCTCGCCGGCAATGTGGCGGCGCATACCCTGCGCCCCGTGATCGGCGTGCCGATGGAGGGCGGCCCGTTGTCGGGCTGGGATTCGCTGCTTTCCACCGTGATGATGCCGGGCGGCATCCCCGTCGCGAGCGTGGCTGTGGGCCGTGCCGGCGCAAAAAACGCCGCTTATCTCGCAGCGCAGATACTCGCCTGCGCAGATGGCGCGCTGCACAAGCGCCTGATCGACGAACGCGCCGCGAACGCCGCACAGATCATGCAGAAGGATGCGGCGTTGCAGGCGAAGCTCAAGGGCTAGCGCAACGCACCCTGCTCGCTTGACATACCATTATTAGTATATACATAATGTGGTATGTGGCAGATCGAAGAACATCGTCGCGTGGATAAACAACTTTCGGGCGCTGTCCCAATCGAAGTTTTGAAGCGCTATGAGAAGTGGAAGGACATTGCCAGACTCTCGGGACCGCCTGGTTTGCGCGCCATCAAGGGGTTTCACGACGAAGCGCTGTCTGGTGAATGGAAGGGCCATCGTTCTTCCCGGCCCGGGCTCCAGTGGCGATTGATTTACCGAGTTGTTGCCAATGTATTGCTGATCCAAGTGGTTCAAGTTACCGCCCATGATTACAGGAGGCCATGAAATGAAAGAATTCCGCCCGGCAAAAAAACGCGTTGAGGTCTCGGTGGGAGAGTCGGTCCGCATCCTGCGCGAACTCCAGGAACTTAGCCAAAGCCAACTCTCCAAACTGACGGAGATCCCCCAAGCTACTATCTCAGCCATCGAGAATGGTCGAGTGAATTTGGGTGTCGAGCGCGCGAAGGTGCTTGCCCGCGCACTTAAGTGTCATCCCGCCGTACTCGTGTTTCCCGGCTGGGAAGTTTCGCAAGAGCGCGCAGCCTAAGCTGCGGTCAACCGGACGACCGTCAAACTGCGCTTGCCGCATCCCCTGGCACTATGCACCTCGCAAACCATGCTGCCCTACGCGCGCACCTCAAACACGGTGGCGTGATCGCTTATCCCACCGAGTCTTGCTATGGCTTGGGTTGCGATCCGCGCAATCGCGCAGCCGTGCAAAAAATCCTGCGGTTGAAACACCGGCCTTGGTCTAAGGGTTTGATCCTGGCTGCGGCTAACCTGCAACAAATAGCGCGTTTTATCCTGCCTGTAAGCGCCGCTGAGCGCGCGACGCTCGATCAATATTGGCCGGGGCCGTACACGTTCTTACTGCCTGCCTCATCTCGCGCACCGAAGTTGCTGACCGGAAAACACAAGAGCCTCGCCGTGCGCATTTCCGCGCACCCCGAGGTGGCCCGGCTCACGCGGGCGCTGGGGCCGCTGGTTTCTACCAGCGCCAATGTCTCCGGCGCCAAGCCGATCAAAACTTGTGCCGAGGCGCAGCGCGCATTCGGCCATCAGGTGTGGGTGCTGCCGGGGCGAATCGGCAAGCGCCGCGCGCCGTCCGTTATAATCGATCTTCAATCCGGCAAGAAACTGCGTGGATAATCATAGATACAGCTCGCGTCAAAACCTTTCTCACTGAACTGCAAGAACTGATCGTCGAACGCTTGGAGCAAGTGGACGGCAAGGCCTTCAAGCGCGATGCCTGGCAGCGCCCCGAGGGCGGCGGCGGCATGAGCTGCGTGATGGAAGAAGGCAATGTGTTCGAGCGTGGCGGCGTTAATTTCTCGCACGTATTCGGCGACAAGCTGCCGCCCTCGGCCTCGGCCAACCGACCGGAACTGGCGGGGCGCGGCTTCGAAGCGATGGGGGTGTCTCTGGTGCTGCATCCGCGCAACCCCTACGCGCCGACGGTGCATATGAATGTGCGATTTTTTGTAGCGCAGAAAGCAGGGGCCGATCCGGTCTGGTGGTTCGGCGGCGGCATGGATCTCACGCCGTATTACGGCTATGAAGAAGACGCCGTGCATTTCCATCAAATGTGCCAAAACGCATTAAATCCGTTTGGCGAGCAATATCATCCACGCTTCAAAAAATGGTGCGACGAATACTTTTATCTCAAGCACCGTCAAGAGCCGCGCGGCGTGGGCGGAATTTTCTTCGATGATTTTTCCGAGGGCGGGTTCGAAGCGGCATTCAATCTGACCGAGAGCGTGGGCGATCATTTCTTGCCGGCATATGTTCCCATTCTGGAAAGGCGTTTGGATACCCCGTATGGTGAACGCGAGCGGGATTTCCAAGCGTATCGCCGCGGACGCTATGTGGAATTTAATCTCGTGTACGATCGGGGCACGATCTTCGGCCTGCAAAGCGGCGGACGCACCGAATCCATTCTCATGTCGCTGCCGCCGATCGTGAAATGGCGCTACGATTGGCATCCCGAAGCGGGATCGCCGGAAGCCAAACTTTATACGGATTTTCTGACCGGGAAAGATTGGCTGTAGCGCCGGCATCCTGCCGGCTTTGAACAAAGAGAACCAGCTTTGTTGTGAGGGCGCCAGAAATGAAAGTAGTGTGGAATATCCCCAATGTTCTCACCCTGCTGCGCGTCATCGCCGCGCCCTTGCTCGCGTATTTCCTCATGCGCGGCCATTACGACTACGCGCTTTACACCTTCATCCTTGCCGCTCTCACCGATGCGCTCGACGGGTTTATCGCGAGGCATTTCGATCTCTATACCGAATTCGGCGCCGCGCTGGATCCGCTGGCGGATAAGCTCATCACCCTCACCTGTCTGGTGATCCTCACTTTTCAAGGCTGGGCGCCGCTGTGGCTGACCTTGGCCATCGTGGTGCGCGATACGGTGATTGTCGCCGGCGCTTTTTCCTATCATCACTTATTCGGCGAAGTGGATATCCACCCTACTTGGTTGGGCAAATTCCACACCTTCGCCGCCTTTGCCTTGTTCATCGTGCTGCTGACCCATGCCGCGCGGCTGATCGACGCATCGGACTGGCTGACGGCCAGTTTCGTGGCGGTGCTTGCCACCACGCTCGCCAGCGTGGCGCAGTATGTCGTGTTATGGGGGCGCAAAGCCGCGCTGGAAGCGGCGCGCCGGGCTAAAGTTTCGCGCTGAATCTCCGTAAATCCCTACTCCAGCACAGGGCTTTTATCCCTGCCCAGCCATCCAGGCCGAGCTAAAAATACGGCCGGAGCGGGTGCTTACTTTTTGGATCAGCGGAGCCTGCACAATGCGTAGCCTGACAATCAAAGCAAAATTAACCCTGTTCGCATTATTGGGCGTGATGTTTACCATGCTGGTGGGCGCCGACGGGTATTGGGGGGAAACGGTTCAGTCGGACGCCCTGGATAATGTCGTGGCGAATTCCATTGCCCTGCGCAATCACATGGAAGCCGACATGCGGCATGAGGGCATTCTGGCCGATGTGCTGGGGGCTTTGCGGGAAGGCGCTTCGCCCAACCGGCGCCAGGATGAATTGGCCGCGATCTCCAAAGAATTTACGCGGCACTCCGAAATCATGCGCAAAAGCATAGCGGATAATCAGAAGCTGATTCTCGACGCGGCTGTGCAAAAGCAGATGCAGACGGTGAATCCGGCATTGGAAAGCTATATTGGCAAAGCCACCGCGATCATCGGCCGCGCGGCGTCGGACATTCAAGTCGCGCAGAATGATTTCCCCGCTTTCAAAGCGAGCTTTGAGGCGCTGGAAAAAGAGATGGAAGCGCTGAGCGGCTTGATCGAGGCCAGCGATACCGCCGCCAAGGAGCATGCGAATGCAGCGGGGAAATCCTCGCGGGCCTGGCTGATAGGGTTGACGCTGTGCGCGCTGATCGCGCTCTCGTTTGTTTCGCTCATCATCATCCGCTCTATCACCCAGCCGCTCCAGCGCATGGAATCTTATATGCACGAGTTGAGCCAGGGGCGCGGCGATCTAACGCGCCGTCTGCCGCAACAAGGCGCGGACGAAATGGGCCGCATCACCCGCGCGTTCAACGAATTCATCGGCCAGCTGCACGACATGGTAGTGAGTATTAAACATTCCGCCGCCACCGTAACCGTCGCGTCGGACACGCTCTCCAGCCGTTCCGGCGACATCAAGCGGCGCGCCGATCAACTCGCGGATCGGGTTATGCAAATCAGCGCCGCAACCGAGGAAATGAGCGTCTCCGTGTCAGAGGTGGCGAGCAGCGTCGGCGTCACCTCCAGCGCGGCCGATCAGGCGCGTGCGGTAGCCGCTGAAGGCAAAAAGGGCGTGGCCCATGGCGTGGCGCTGACCCAGCGCATGGTGGAGAAGGTGCAAAGCTCCGCCTCGGGCATTCGCGATCTGAGTGACTCGGTGCAAAAAATCGGGGCGATCGCCAATTCGATCAAGGAAATCGCCGATCAAACCAATCTGCTGGCGCTCAATGCGGCAATCGAAGCGGCGCGCGCCGGCGAGCAGGGGCGCGGCTTCGCCGTGGTGGCGGACGAAGTGCGCAAACTGGCGGAGCGCACCACCGCCAGCACCGCCGATATCACGAGCACCATTCAACAGATTCAGGGTGCGACCGAGACCACCGTGCACGCGATGCAAGAGGTTGAAACGGAAGTATTAGAGTCGGCGGAATACATGCGCGGTGAGGAAAACACGTTGGGGCAAATTGTGAGCGCCGCCGATGAAGTGTCGCGCATGGCGGGTCACATCGCTTCCGCTTCACGCGAGCAATCGACGGCGGTGGAAGAGTCCGCCAGGGGTATGGAGCAAGTCAGTGTGTTGAGCGAGGAAAACAATACCGCCGTGGCAGAGTTTGATGATGCCGCGCAGGCGCTCTCCAGTGCCTCGGCCGAATTGCAGCAATTGGTGTCGCAGTTCCAGGTAGAGGCGCGGCGCGCATAACGCAATGCTTGTTCGCGCTATCGTTGAAGAAAATGCTTTCAAAATCTTATCGAGTCGCCGTCAGCACCATCGCGCTTCTTTGCGCCTCGCTCTCCCATGCGGCGGATGATGGCGCCAGCCCCTACAGCTTCGAAGGTCAGTATCGTTTGGATTATTGGACCGGCTTGTCCGGGCCATTGAAAAGCCGCTTGGGCCATTCAGGTTTGCTGGATGTGCGCTTGAGCGTGGACGGCGAAAAAGCCTGGGCTTGGGCGGGTGGACGGATTTTTGTGCAGGCGCAGGCGACCCATGGCAATCATCCGAACCGCAGGCAAAGCGCCGTGCAGGGCATCGACAACGCGGAGGTGGCTGTCAACGCCGCGCGTATTTTTCAAGCCTGGGTCGAGCAGTCGCTGCTCGATGACCGGGTGAGCATCCTGTTTGGACTGTTCGATTTAAACAGCGAATTCGATATCACCGAATCGTCGGCCACCTTGATCCACCCCAGCTTCGGCATCAGCTCGGAAATAGGACAGACCGGGCGCAACGGCCCTTCTATTTTTCCGGTGACTTCGCTTGCCGTGCGTGGCGCATGGAAAGTCAATGATCAGATCACTTGGCGCACAGCGCTTTTCGACGCGGTGCCGGGCGATCCCGCGCAGCCGCACGGCACGCACATCAAGCTCGGGCAGGGCGATGGCACGCTGCTGATCAGCGAACTCGGCTACGCGCATAAAGCCGGTGAAAACGACGTCAACAAACTGGCTTTCGGCGCGTGGCGTTATAGCAGCCGCTTTAACGATCATGTGGACACCGGCAGTGCAGGCGACCCGCTCAAACGCAAGAATCACGGCGCTTATGTCTTGGGCGAGCGCACCCTCTGGAACGCCAACGAAGACGGCTCGCGTGGCGTCGATGCGTTTTTACGCCTGGGCTGGGCGGCGGGTTCAGTCAATCAAATGGACAAGGCGCTCGGCGCGGGCGTGATGTGGCGCGGCCCCTTTGCGTCACGACCCAAGGACAAACTGACTATTGGCGTCGCGGCCGAACACAACAGCCACAAGTGGCGCGAAGCCCGGCGCGCGGCAGGCGAAGCCGACCCGGCGGCGGAAGTCGCTTATGAGCTAAGCTATCGCGCACTCGTCAATGATTGGCTGAGCGTACAGCCTGATGTGCAGTGGGTGCGTAATCATGGAAACCAGTCGCCGAATAGCGATGCCTTATTGGTGGGCGTGCGCTTGGATTTTTCCTTCTAGTGGTTTTTGTAAAGCCCTCCCTTGCATTGTGCGTGCGGATTTCGTAGCATGTGCGCCCATGCTTAATTCCTGGCCTAAATTCCTGCTTGTTCTGCTGGTGGCGAGCCTGCAGTGCGTCTCCCCGCTCATTCACGCACACACGAATGACGTGCCGGGCCATCACGATGCCCACATGATCGAAGCGGAAATGGACGTTGTGGCTCAGGTCCAAGCGCTCGATGCGGATCACCATCACGGCCAATCCATAGGCGTCGCCAAGGAGTACAAACGCGATTACACCTTGCTGTCTTTTGAAGCAGCCGTTTTATCTCACAAGATTTCCCTGCCCCAGCCTGTTTCGCTTGCCCCCGATTTGCTGCGTTCGTTCGCAACGCGCCATACCCGCTTTACTCGTCCCTCAGCGCAAGCCCCCTAGTCTTTCTTCCCGGCAAACCCGCGGCCCGGTGCTGCGTTTGCCTACCCTATTTCCCCGATAAATAACCCATGCGGCTGGCGTCATGCCGGTCGTGGCACGGGAGTAATTTCATGAAGCGTATGACTACGGTCTGCCTGCTTGTTGCGGGCTTAGGCGTAACGAGTGCTGCTGTTTTTGCGGCAGAGACGGAAATGGCGCAGCCAGCGCCGATGAAGCCGGTAAACGTCAAAATCGACGCCAAGCAAATGCAGGCACTGGGGATACAGGTTTCCGTATTGCAGCGTCAAACCGATGCGGTGTTGGCGAGTTTTCCGGCGCAAGTGATGGCGCCGCCGAACAGTGAGCAAATCATCAGCTCGCCGGTAGCCGGCCTGGTGTTGCAAGTGCTGGTGCAGCCCAATCAGGCGGTGCGCCGTGGCGCGCCGCTGCTGCGCCTGGCCGGCCCTGATTGGGGCGCATTGCAGTTACAGCTATTGCAAACGGCGACGCGCGCCACGCTGGCACGCCTTGCCGCGCAGCGCGAACAAAGCTTGTTCGACGAAGGCATCATTCCGCAGCGGCGGGCGCAGGAAGCGCAGGCTGCAATGCAGGAAAGTACGGCGGCCTTGAATCAGGCGCGCGCGGCGCTGCGTTTTTCCGGCATGCCCGAGGCGGCGATTAAGCGGGTTGAGACCTCGGGCAAGCTGGAAGACAGCCTGGTGCTGCATGCGACGCAAGCCGGGGTAGTGACCAGCATCGCGGTCAAGCCCGGACAACGCGTGGAAGCAGCCAGTGCGCTATTGCATGTGGCGCAGACCGCTCAACTGTGGCTGGAGATTCAAGTTCCCGCTGCCGAGGCTGCGAATTGGCAGCCGGGAACAAAATTCAAATTGCAGGGGCGCGACATCACGGCGCGTATTGTCAGCCTCAGCCCTTCGGTCTCCGCTGGTAGCCAAACGCTGGCGCTGCGCGCGGTGATCGAATCCGGCGCGCATGGGCTGCGCCCCGGAGAAATCGTCGCGGTGGAATTGCCCGCAGCGGGCAGTGCGGGCGGGTGGAGCGTGCCGCTGGCCGCCGTCGCGCATGACGGCAAGCAAGCCTATGTGTTCATTCGCAGCGCGGACGGCTTCGAGGCGCGGCCAGTCTCGGTGCTGGCTAGCGCCGGTCAGCGCGTGCGCGTGCAAGGTGCGCTCAAGGATGGAGAGCAAATCGCCATCAGCAGCATCGTCGCGCTCAAAGGCGCGTGGCTCGCGGAAAAAGAAAAAGGAGGCGGCTGATGCTTGCCCGCCTGATTCAATTCTCGCTGTCGCAGCGGCTGTTCGTGCTGCTGGCGACGCTGCTCGTCGCCGGGGCCGGCTGGTATGCGTTCACGCAATTGCCCATCGACGCTTTTCCCGACGTATCGAGCACGCAAGTCAAAATCATCATGAAAGCCCCCGGCATGACGCCGGAAGAAGTGGAAAGCCGCATCGCGGTGCCGATCGAAGTGGAAATGCTCGGCATTCCGAAGACGCGCATCCTGCGCTCGGTGACCAAGTATGGCTTGGTGGATGTGACCATCGACTTTGACGATGGGGTGGATATTTATTGGGCGCGCCAGCAGGTGAGCGAACGCCTCGGCGGCATCATGGATGACTTGCCCGCCGGCATTAGCGGCGGCATGGCGCCGATCACCACGCCTTTGGGTGAGATGTTTATGTTCACCGTCGATGGCGGCGGTCTGTCGCTGGCCGAGCGGCGCAGCCTGCTGGACTGGGTGATTCGGCCCGCGCTGCGCACCGTGCCCGGCGTCGCCGATGTGAATTCGCTCGGCGGCGTGGTGCGCGCGTTTGAAGTGGCGCCCGATGCGCTGAAAATGGCCGCCAGCGGCGTCAATATGGATCAGCTCAAGGAAGCCATTCGCGCCAACAATCTCAACGATGGCGCAGGGCGGCTGGGCGAAGGCGACGAGGTGCTGCTGGTGCGCAGCGAAGGCAGCATCGGCAATCTCGATGATTTGCGCGCCGTGGTGGTGATGGTGAAAGACGGTACGCCGATCCGGCTCGGCAATCTGGCCGAAGTCAAAATCGGCACGCTGACGCGCTACGGCGTGGTGACGCAAAGCGGCAAAGAAGAAGCCGTGCAAGGTTTGGTGCTGGGGCTGGCAGGCGCCAATGCGCAAAAAGTGGTGGAAGGCGTACAGAAGAAGTTGAGCGAGATCAAACCGACGCTGCCCAAAGGTGTTGCGATCAATGTTTTTTACGACCGGGCCGCACTGGTTGATAAAGCCGTGGGAGCGGTCTCCACCGCGCTGCTCGAAGCCACGATCCTGGTAGTGATCTTGCTCGGCCTGTTTCTCGGCAACGTGCGCGCGGCGTTGACAGTGGCCTTGGTGCTGCCGCTGGCCGCGCTGATTACCTTTATCTTGATGCGCGGTTTCGGCATGTCGGCGAATTTGATGAGCCTGGGCGGGCTCGCCATCGCCATCGGCATGCTGGTCGATGCCGCCGTGGTAGTGGTGGAAAATATTGTGCAGCGCTTGGCGCACGACCCAAGCGCGGGAAAATTGCCGCGCTTGCATCTGGTATATCGCGCGGTGCGCGAAGTCGCCTTGCCGGTCACCGCAGGCATTCTCATCATCATCACGGTTTTCCTGCCACTGCTGACCCTGCAAGACCTGGAAGGAAAATTCTTCGTGCCGGTCGCGCTCGCCATTGTGTTCGCCTTGGCCGGTTCGTTGATTTTGTCGCTGACGGTGATCCCGGTGCTGGCCTCGTATCTGTTGCGCGACGTCAAGCATGAAGATCCGTGGCTGCCGCGCAAGCTCTTGGTCTTATACGGCCCCTTGCTCGATTGGGCCATGCGCCGCCAGCGTGCGGTGGGCGTTGGTGCGCTAGTGATGTTGCTGGTGGCGGGCGGGGTCTATACCCAAGTCGGCAAGACTTTCATGCCGACCATGGACGAAGGCGATCTGATCGTCGGCATCGAAAAACTGCCGTCGATCAGCCTGGAACAAAGCGCCGCGCTCGATTTGAAAATTCATCAAGCACTGATGCAAGCGATCCCCGAAATCACCGGCATCGTCGCCCGCGCCGGTTCGGATGAAATCGGCTTGGACCCGATGGGGCTGAATCAGACCGACACCTACCTGCAACTCAAGCCCAAAAGCAAATGGCGCATGCAGAGCAAGGAAGCGCTGATGGACGAGATACGCAAAGTGCTCGATGGCTTGCCCGGTATCGAATACAGCTTCACCCAGCCGATTGAAATGCGCGTGTCGGAAATGATCATCGGCGTGCGCGGCGATGTCGCGATCAAAATTTTCGGGCCTGATCTCGGTCAGTTGAATCAATACGCCAGCCAGGTCGAGACCATCGTTAAAACCATTCGCGGCAATCAGGACGTGTACACCGTGCAAAACGACGGCGTGCAGTATTTGCGCGTGGTGGTGGATCGCTTGCAAGCGGGGCGGCTGGGTCTCAGCGTGGAAGAAATCCAGGAAGCGCTGCGCATGCAGATCGAGGGCCAGCGCGCGGGCACGGTGATCGAAGGCAACCGCCGCACGCCGATCGTGTTGCGCGGGGCCGAAGGGGTGCGCGCCTCGCCCGCCGATTTCGCCGCCGTGCGCATCACCACCAAGGACGGCAGTACGATTCCGCTGGCCAGTGTGGCGACCTTGGAGCGCGCTGCGGGCCCGGTGAAAATCGACCGCGAAATGGGCAGCCGCTACAGCGTGGTGATCGCCAATGTCGGCGGGCGCGACCTGGTCGGTTTCGTGAATGAGGCCAAGGCCGCCGTGGCGCAAAAGCTGCCATTGCCCACCGGCTATCGCATCAACTGGGGCGGTCAATTCGAGAATCAGCAGCGTGCGGCGAGCCGTTTGAGCATTGTGATTCCGGTCGCGCTGGGGTTGATTTTCATTCTTTTGTTCTCGACTTTTGGCTCGGTGCGCCAAGCCTTGCTGATCCTCAGCAATATTCCGTTCGCGCTGGTCGGCGGCATCGTCGCCTTGTGGCTCACCGGAGAATATCTGTCGGTGCCCGCATCGGTCGGCTTCATCGCGCTGCTCGGCATCACGGTGCTGAATGGCGTGGTGCTGGTCAGCTATTTCAACCAACTGCGCAGTGAAGGCATGGCTTTGCGCGAGGCCGTGATCCACGGCGCCAAGCGGCGCTTGCGGCCGGTGCTGATGACGGCGACGATCACCGCGTTCGGGCTGATTCCGCTGCTATTCGCCAGCGGGCCAGGCTCGGAAATCCAGCGCCCGCTCGCCATCGTCGTCATCGGCGGCCTGATCACCGCAACGGCGCTGACCCTGATGCTGCTGCCGATTCTGTATTTGCGCTTCGCTTTTCCGAAACAGGAGAATTCCCATGGCTGAACTATGTTTGACGCTGTTGTGTCCGCCAGCGCTCGAAGAAAAATTGCTCGATCTGTTGCTCATGTCGCCCGAGGCGGCGGTATTTACCAGCGCCCCCGTCGCCGCGCATGGCTTGGCCTTTGGCCGCCTAAGCGCAGGCGAACAGGTGTTGGGCCGCGCTGTGGCGACACAAGTCCAAGTGTTGCTAGACCTCGCGCACAAAGACGCATTGCTCGCCGCTGTGCGAACGCAATTTTCCGGAACGGGGCTGCGCTATTGGCTCACGCCGGTGAGTGAAGCGGGAGCGATCACGTGAACCTAAAAAAGGCGATTGAACCGCAGAGGACGCGGAGGACGCAGAGGTATTCAAATGCTAATCAAAATAAACAGACTCAACTGGGGGCTCCATATGACTTGCCATGACTTTGTTTTTCCTCAGCGCCCTCTGCGTCCTCTGCGGTTAACTGCCGTTTTTAGGATGAGCGCTTGCTTATTCTTCCTTACACTATCCGGCCTTGCGTTTTCTGTTCATGCCGCGCCAGAGATGCCGGGCTTGCTGCCGACGCAGATGGTGCGACCTTTGCTGGAACAAGACCCGAGTGTCGCGGCGGCGCGTGCGGGTCTCGAAGCGGCGCGACAGGAGGCGGGCATACTTGAAAGCTCGCCTTATGAGTGGACCGCCAGATTATCGAGTCAGCGCCGTACTCTGCAGGAAGGCCCGGCTTACCAGGAATGGAACGCGGGCATCGAGCGCCCCTTGCGCCTGCCTGGCAAGGCCAGCGCCGACCGCGACATCGGCAAAGCCACGATAGAAGAAGCGCAGGCGCGCTACGGCGAAGCGCTACACGAAGCGGCGCGGGATTTACTGAGTTTGTGGCTGGACTGGCTCGCCGCCGAGCGCGGGCGCGAACTGGCGGGGGTCAACCGCCAGTCAGCACAAGAAAGTTTAAGCGCCGTGGAAAAACGCCTGCGCGCCGGCGACGCCTCCCAATTGGATGCGCGTCTGGCGCAAGCCGAGTTGGCCGAACAGCAGCGCATGGAAAATGACGCCAAGACCCAGGCGGCCGTGGCTTGGGGGCGTTTACATGCGCGCTTCCCCGGACTCGGCCAGGAAGTGAAGACTTGGCCCACCCCCGTGCCGCTCACGCAAAACACCGCATTCTGGCGCGAGCGCATTCTGGCCGAGAACGACGAACTTAAAACGGCGCAAGCGCAGTTGCAAAAGGCGCAAGCCGAAGCAGAACGCGCCCGCGCCGACAAACTGCCGGACCCCACCGTCGGCATTTACACCGCGTCGGAAGTCGGCGGGCGCGAGCGCATAACCGGGCTCAGTGTCAGCATGCCGATTCCAGGCGGGCAGCGCGGCCCGCGCGCGGCAAAATCGCTGCAACTCGTCGAAGTCATGCGCCAGCAAGTGGAAAGCAAAAAACGTGAATTAGAAGCGGAGATCGCCAACGCGATTGCGAGCACGCAAGGCGCATATACCAGCCTGCAACTGGCTGAAGCGGGTGCCGCCGCCATGCAAGACAACGCCCGCCTCATGCAGCGCGCGTATGCGCTCGGCGAAGCGGATTTGCAGGCCTTGCTCTTGGCGAGAAGGCAAGCGACGGCGGCGGCGCAAAGCGCGCTGGCAGCCCGGGCCGGGGCCGCAAAAAATTACTACCTGTTACTCATCGACGCGCATTTGGTGTGGGATTTGGATCATGAATAGTGTTGAGAGAGTTGCGTTTTTTAACGCTATTCGCCCAAGTAAGCACGCCGCACCTCGGGGTTGGCCGCGAGTGCTACGGCATAATCGGTCAGGGTGATTTCCCCACTCTCCATCACATAGCCGCGCTGGCTGACTTCCAGCGCGAGCTTGGCGTTTTGCTCCACCAGCAAAATCGTCATGCCCGCTTTGGACACATCGCGGATCGTCTCGAATATTTTTTGCACCATGAGCGGTGCGAGCCCCATGCTGGGTTCATCCAGCAACAATAATTTGGGCCGGCCCATCAATGCGCGGGCGATGGCGAGCATTTGCTGTTCGCCGCCGGAGAGGGTGCCCGCTTGTTGCCGCAAACGTTCCTTCAGGCGCGGGAACAGCGCAAAGGATTTTCCCATGTCCTCGTTGATCGATGGATCGTTGCGGGCATAAGCGCCCATTTCCAGGTTTTCTTTCACCGTCATGCGGCTGAAGATGCCGCGGCCCTCGGGGACCAATGCGATGCCCCGGCGCACGATTTCGTGAGCAGGCAAGTGCGTGATGGATTGGTTTTGAAAATGCACAGCGCCGTGCGTGGCGGGCGCCATGCCGCATAGCGCTTTCAAGAGCGATGATTTACCCGCGCCATTCGCGCCGATAAAACACACCAACTCTCCTTCGTTGATTTCAAAGGAGGCGTCTTTCACCGCTTTGATGCCGCCATAAGCGACGGTTAAATTGCGCGCTTCAAGCAGGCTCGGCAAGGCTGCCTCCGAGATACGCCTCAATCACTTTTGGATCGCGCTGCACTTCGCTCGGCATCCCCTCGGCAATCTTCTCGCCGTAGTCCAGCACCGCGACGCGATCGCACAGGCCCATGACCCATTTCACATCGTGCTCGATCAGCAGCACGGTGACGCCCGATGCGCGCAATTGTTCGATCAGCTTGCCGAGCGCGACACGCTCGGCCGGATTCATGCCCGCCGCCGGTTCGTCCAGGGCTAACAATTTTGGTTCGGTGGCGAGCGCGCGGGCGATTTCCAAGCGGCGTTGGTCGCCATAGGGCAGGTGCTTGGCTTGTGCGCGTGCATGGCGGTCGATGCCGACCAGTTTGAGCAGACCGTGCGCCTTGTCGCGCATGGCGCTCTCTTCCTCGCGCGTGGCCGCATTGCGCAGAATCGCGCCCACGACGCCGGCGCGCGTGCGCACATGGCAGCCGACCAGGATATTTTCCAGCGCCGTCATGTGAGCGAACAGGCGAATATTTTGGAAAGTGCGCGCCAAGCCTAGACCGGCGACCGTGTGCGGCTTTAAACCATTGAGCAGGTGGCCGTCTAAGCGCACCTCGCCCGCCGTCGGCGTGTACAGTCCGTTCAGGCAATTGAACAGCGTAGTCTTGCCCGCGCCATTGGGGCCGATCAGGCCGAAGATTTCACTGTGCCGGATGTTGAAGCTGACCTCGTTCAACGCAACCAAGCCGCCGAAGCGTTTGCTTAAGCCGCGTGTTTCCAGCAACGCCGGGTGCTCACTTTTGCTCGTCATACAGCTCCGGATGCAACTCGTCGTCTTTGACCAACTCGCGCTGGCGTTGGGTGGAAGGCCACAAGCCAGCCGGGCGGAAAATCATCATCAGCACTAGCGCCAAGCCGAATAACAGCATGCGCAAATCGGCGGGATCGACTAGCACGCGGTCGAACAGGAGACGCTGCAAGTCGCCGGCATAGCGCAGCGCCTCGGGCAAGATGGTGAGCAAAAACGCGCCGAGAATCACGCCGGGGATATTGCCCATGCCGCCCAACACGATCATGCACAGAATCATGATCGACTCCATCAGATTGAAACTCTCCGGGCTGATGAAGCCCTGAAAGCTGGCGAATAAGCCCCCCGACACGCCGCCGAAACTCGCGCCCATGGCGAAGGCGAGTAACTTCATATTGCGGGTATTAATCCCCATCGCCTCGGCCGCGGTTTCATCCTCGCGGATCGCCACCCAAGCGCGGCCGATACGCGAATCTTGTAAACGCAGGCAGACAAGCATGATGAGCAAGGTCAGCGCGAGAAACAGATAGTAATAAGCTTGCACGCTGTTGATGTCGAACAGCGCCTGCGGCCGCGCAAAAGAAAAGCTGCCGATAGCAATCGGATCGATCAGGTTGATGCCCTGCGGCCCGTTGGTGATATTCAGCGGCCGATCGAGATTGGTAATGAAAATGCGAATGATCTCACCGAAACCGAGCGTCACGATGGCGAGATAATCGCCGCGCAGCCGTAGCGTGGGTGCACCGAGTAGTACCCCAAATAAACCGGCCACCAATGCACCCAATGGCAGCAGCAGCCAGAACGGCAAATGCAAACCGAAGTGCGGCGAAGCGAGCAGCGCATACAGATACGCGCCCACGGCATAAAACGCGACATAACCAAGATCGAGCAGACCCGCATAACCCACCACGATATTGAGCCCGAGCGCGAGCATGATGTAGAGCAAGGTCAGATCGAGGATGCGCACCCAATAGGTGCCGAGGCTTGCCTGCACCAGGAAGGGTGCTGCGATCAGCGCCGCAGCGATGAGCAGCAGGCCGAGCCAGGGTTTACGGGTGAGTGGGGTGGTCATGCGTGTGAAAAACCTTGAACCGCAGAGGACGCTGAGTACACGGAGGAAAGGCAAACAGCATTTTTATCGCTAAGCATCGCTAAGTAACCTCGGTTCCCTATAACGTTTTTCCTCCGTGTACTCTGCGACCTCCGTGGTGAAGCGTTTTTTAATTCCACAATTTATGCTGTCGTAGAGTGTTGCGCGGATCAGCCATGACTGGCTTCGGCATGTAACGTCAGCCCTAGCGCCGCAACGACTCTGAGGATGGTGTCGAAGTCGGGGCTACGTTCGCCGGAAAGCGCTTTATAAAGGCTTTCGCGCGACAGCCCGGCATCCCGTGCTACCTGCGTCATGCCTTTGGCGCGCGCAATATCGCCCAGCGCCTTGGCAATGAATGCCGCATCACCGTCCGCCTCTGCAAGGCACGCCTCCAGATAAGCCGCCATTTCCTCCGGGGTTCTGAGATGCTCGGCTACGTCATAACGCGTTGTCGCAGTTTTACCCATGCAGTGTGCTCCTAAAGGTTACGTGCGAGGCGCAAGGCCGCTTTAATGTCTTTGGCTTGTGTGCGCTTGTCGCCACCGGCCAGGAGAATGATCAGCTCCCGTCCGCGTTTCTTGAAATACACCCGGTAACCCGGCCCGTAGTCGATTCGCAATTCCGACACGCCTTCACCGACCGGCTCGACATCCCCGGGATTCCCCCGCCGCTAAGCGCTCGATTCGGGCTTGGATTCTTGCCCTTGCCTGAATGTTGCGCAGATTGTCGAGTCATTGAGCGAAAATATCAGTCTTACGAATTTCGATCATGAACTTACTGTGGCCACACGGCTACGTTTTGTCAACGTCCATACTTGGTTGGCTTGGTGCATCTTAAGCCCGTTCTCCAACCCGTTCGCCCAACAATCCAGATGGCCTGAACACCAGCACCAGAATCAACACAAAGAACGCGAACACGTCTTGGTAGTGACTACCCATAAAACCGCCGGTGAGATCGCCGATATACCCGGCACCCATGCTCTCGATCACGCCCAGCAACAGACCGCCGAGCATCGCCCCGGCGATGTTGCCGATGCCGCCCAGCACGGCGGCGGTGAAGGCTTTCAGCCCGAGCAGGAAGCCCAGGTAGTAATGCGCGATGCCGTAATAAGCGCTCACCATCACCCCGGCCACGGCGGCGAGTGCGGAGCCGATGATGAAGGTGAGCGAGATGACGTTGTTGATGTTCACGCCCATCAGCCCGGCGATGTGCGGTGCTTGCGCGGTGGCGCGCATGGCGCGGCCGAGCTTGGTTTTCTGCACCAGCAGCACCAGCGCCGCCATGAGCAGCACCGACAGCGCCAGTATGAAAATTTGAAGGCCGCTGATCGTGGCGCCGCCGATATGGAACGTGCTGGCGGGCAAGATGGAGGGGAAGGAAATATATTGCCGCCCCCAAATAATCATCGCGATATTTTGCAGCAGGATTGATACGCCGATGGCGGTGATGAGCGGCGCCAGTCGCGGCGCGTTGCGCAGCGGCCGGTAAGCCACGCGCTCGATGGTGTAACCCAGGATCATGCAAGCCGGAATCGCCGCCAGCACGCCCAGCAATACGATCATCACGCCGGGCAGATCGACCTGGCCGCCCGCCAGCGCGCCGATCACGGCGAGCGCGATCATCGCGCCGATCATGGTCACTTCGCCGTGGGCGAAATTGATCAGCTCCAGAATGCCGTACACCATGGTATAGCCTAGCGCGACCAAGGCATACACGCTGCCGAGGACCAGGCCATTGATGAGTTGTTGTAGGAAGATATCCACGAAAAAATGGCGGGGGTTACTCCGCCATGCCGGTCGGCATTATTTGTTAGGCGTCGCGCCGGAAACGGTTTCCAGCACTTCCCACTTGCCGCCTTTGACTTGATACAGCGTTACTGCACCGCCTTTGATGTCGCCCTTGGCGTCGAACGCGACTTGCCCGGTGACGCCGGTGAAATTGATCTTGGCCAACTCGGGCAGGTATTTGGCGGGTTCGGCCGAATTCGCCGCTTGCATGGCCTTCAGCATCGCGGTGGCGGCATCGTAGGCATAGGGCGCATAGAGTTGGATCTTGCCGTATTTAGCGGTGAATTTATCACTGAACGCCTTGCCGCCGGGCATGGATTCGAGCGGCACGCCGGGGGAGGAGGCGATCACGCCGTCTGCCGCTTCTGCGGCGAGCGTGATGAATTGCGCGGTTTGCAAGCCATCGCCGCCGAGCAGTTTCGCGTTGAGGCCCAGTTGTTTCATCTGCTTCGCCATCGGGCCGCCTTGCGGGTCCATGCCGCCGAAAAAGATCAGGTCCGGATTCTTGCCCTTGATCGAGGTGAGGATGGCGGTGAAGTCGGTGGATTTGTCGGTGGTGTATTCGCGCCCGGCAATTTCGGCGCCACCGGCCTTGGCCGCTTTCTCGAATTGGTCCGCCAAGCCCTGGCCGTAGGCGGTGCGGTCGTCGATGAGAACGATTTTCTTGGCGCCCAATTTTGATGCGGCGAATTCGCCCAGCACGCGGCCTTGCTGCTCGTCATTGGTCATCAGGCGGAACGCACTTTTGAAGCCTTGCGCGGTATAAGCGATGGCGGTGGCGGAAGGCGAAATCTGCGGCACGCCCGCGTCATGATAAATCTTGGAGGCCGGAATTGAGGTGCCGGAGTTGAGATGGCCGATCACGCCTTTCACTTTTTGATCCACCAGCTTTTGTGCCACGTTGGTGGCGGTTTTGGGGTCGGCCGCATCGTCCTCGGACAGCAATACGAATTTGGCTTTCTTGCCGTCGAGCATGATGCCTTGCGCATTGGCTTCGTCCACCGCCATGAGCGCGCCGTTCTCGTTGTCTTTGCCGATATGGGTTTGCGGGCCGGTGACGGGTGCGACCGAGCCGATCTTCACGATGACTTCATTCGCGTTTTCGGCGCTTTGCTTGCCGCATGCGGCGAGCGTGACGCTGATCACGGCAATGGCGAGATGGTTAAGCAGACGGGATTTCACGGGGCCTCCGGATGTTTTAAAAAACTCAAAAAAGCGATTTGCCACAGAGAACACAGAGGTCACAGAGAAGAAACAATTATTTTGCTGGACGCCACCCTCACCCATGGGATGAGTCAAGGATCATGAGTCTGCCGTGCTTTTCTCTGTGTACTCTGTGACCTCTGTGGCTAGAATTGTCGTTTCTGGGATAGATTTAGAAAAGTATATCCCAAAAACAAAAAAACCGGCTTGCGCCGGTTTTTTTGGTGAATGGGGATCGCTTACTTAGTCGTAAGCACCCATTGCACGATGGCTTTGATATCTGCGTCCGGCACTTGCGCGTTAGGCGGCATCGGGACTTGACCCCACACGCCGGTACCACCCTTTTTCACTTTGTCGATCAGCTTGGCTTCTGCGGTTTTGTCGGCCTTGTACTTGGCGGCGATATCTTTAAATGCCGGGCCAACTACTTTTTTGTCCACTTGATGGCAAGCCATGCAAGCGTGTTTGGTGGCGAGGGCTTGGCCGTCCGCTAGGACTGGGGTGCCGAGCAAGAGGCCGGCTACTACAAAACCGAATGCTGCGAGTTTCATGTCATCTCCTTAAAAGAACATCAGTTAAAAAAATTGAATCGCGCTATGTTAAACGTCTGCGGCGCCTTTGCAAAGGGTGATCAGCGCTTCGGGCGTGGCAACGGCTGGTAGGCAATTAACGCCCTTGCATACCCAGGCGTTGACCGTGGGTGTTTCGGGTTTGGCTAGGGCGGCGGGCAGGTCTTGAGCGCCATTCGGCACAAAAAAGACCAGCGCGTTCGGCAAGTAATGGGTTGCGATGGTTTCGCGCCAAACGCCCAATTCCGCCGCAGGGCCGCGCACCGCAACGATATCGGGCGGGGCCAGGTTTTCCTTTAATGTCATGAGCAGGGTGGTGTAGCCGGAAGGCTGAGCCGCGATGTCTGGATAGAGCGATGTGAGCACCCGCTCCGCTGCGGCGAGGTAGCGCGCCTCGCCCAGCACATGTCCCAGGCGCTGCAAGGCGTGCGCCGCGATGCCGTTGCCGGAAGGCGTGGCCTGGTCCGGACCGGGCTTGGGGCGGTGCAACAGCGTTTCGTGGTCGTGGCTGGTGAAGAAGAAGCCGCCGTGTTCGGTATCCTCGAATTGCGCCAGCAAGCGCTCGGCCAAATCTTGGGCGAAGCGCAAATCTTCCGGGCGGAATTCGGTTTGCATCAGCTCCAGCAAGGCATCGAGCAAAAACGCATAGTCATCGAGATAGGCGTTGAGCCGGGCTTGGCCATCCTTGTAGGTAGCAAGCAAGCGTCCATCAACCCACATCTCGCGCCGTATAAAATCCACCGCCTGTTGGGCCAGCAACGCCCAAGACGGCTGGCCGAACGCGCGCGCGGCGTGAGCGAGACCCTTGATCATGAGCGCGTTCCAACTGGCCAACACCTTGTCGTCGCGCCCTGGGCGCACGCGTTTGGCGCGCGCCGCAGCGAGCTTCTGCCGTGCCGAAGCGAGCGCTTGCTGGGCCGATTCGATAGACAGATCAAGGCTAGCCGCAACTTCTTCCAGCGGCTTGGCGATAATGAAATGCCAGAGCTTGATTTCAAAGTTGGGCGGCAAATCCAAGCCGTAGTGCGGGGCGATCAGCGCAAATTCATCCGGCGTGAGCAGGGCGCGCACTTCCTCCGGCGCCCACACGTAGAACTTGCCCTCTTCGTGCTCCGAGTCGGCGTCCAGCGCCGAGTAGAAGCCGCCTGCCGCATCGCGCATCTCACGCGTGAGCCAGCCCACGGTTTCCTGCGCCACCTGGCGAAAGCGCCCGTGCCCGGTCAGCGCATAAGCGTCGGCGTATAAGCCCAGCAGCGGGCCGTTGTCGTAAAGCATTTTTTCGAAATGCGGGATGGACCAATGCGCGTCCACCGAATAGCGGCAAAAGCCCCCGCCGATCTGGTCGTAAATGCCGCCCTGCTCCATCTTGTGCAGGGTGAACACCGCCATCTCGCCCACGTCGTCCCGGTCATTGGCGGCTGCATAGCGCATGCAAAATTCCAGCTCGGTGGGGCGCGGAAACTTCGGCTCGCGCCCGAATCCACCCCATACCCGGTCAAAATTTTCAGCCAGATCGCGCGCGGCATCATCCAAGGGAGCAAGTGCTAACTTGGCGTTAGTGTCAGCCATGGTTGAGGCTGCTTCGAGCGCTTCGACCAGCTTGGCGTTTTGGCCGGCAATCTCGGCTTTGTTCTTGTGGTAAAACTCGGCAATTTTCGGCAGCAACTCCAGCAAGCCCGGCATCTGGTAGCGCGGCTCTTTGGGGAAGTAGGTGCCGCTAAAAAACGGCGCCTGTTCCGGCGTGAGAAACATCGTCAGCGGCCAGCCACCGCCCCGGCGCGCAATGAGCTGGTGCGCGTGCTGGTAGATATGATCCAGATCCGGCCGCTCTTCGCGATCGACTTTGATGTTCATGAAATTCGCGTTCATAACCTTTGCCACTTCCGCATCCTCGAACGACTCATGCGCCATGACATGGCACCAATGGCAGGCCGAATAACCGATGGAAAGCAGAATAGGCTTGTCTTGTTGACGCGCTAAAGTGAGCGCCTCCTCACCCCACGGTAACCAATCTACCGGGTTGTCTGCGTGTTGTAGAAGATAGGGGCTGGTTTCCTGGGCGAGGCGGTTGGGCATGGTGGCATCCGTAAACAAACGCTAATTTTAGCAGGATTGGGGGAATGCCATAGCAATTTACTCAGGTATAGCGAAAGGTAAAACCGTTCGGACTACTCCGCGATCAACGCCCGAATCAACTTTTCGATTTCCGGATGATCGAATTCACGTCCACCCACCGCGCGATATGCAATGCGTCCCTGCTTGTCGACGATG
Organism: Hydrogenophilales bacterium; assembly: GCA_016235775.1. Classification (GTDB taxonomy): domain Bacteria; phylum Pseudomonadota; class Gammaproteobacteria; order Burkholderiales; family Thiobacteraceae; genus RBG-16-58-11. The sequence goes on along the minus strand of JACRIU010000044.1, from coordinate 21,138 downwards.
AAGCTGGTGGGCAGGCCTTTTACTTTCCATGCTTTTGACGTGGTGCTTTTTTCATCGAGCATGATGGGAAAAGTGGGGGCGGGGTCGAGTTGTCCGGTGAAGGAAAAGACTAAATCGAAATTTTCATACTGATCCAGCGCGAGCACCATGAACGGTTCGCCTTTGAGCTTTTGATACAGGCGCTCCATCGAGGGCATTTCGCGCCGGCAGGGCGGGCACCAGGTGGCCCAGAAATTCACCAGCATGACTTTGCCTTTGTAATCGGATAGGCGCTGCGTTTTGCCGTCCAAATCCTTGAGTGTGAAATTGGGTGCGGGCGGGCGCGGCGAGAGCGCCGTGAGCTTGTGCGTGAGTTCGGGCAGGTCGGTTTGTGCCTGTGCTTGAAAGGGCAGAAACAGGAGAAGGCTGAGGAGGCTCTGCACAAGCATTACTTTGCGATGCCTGCCACCCTCTCTCCTAGCTCTACACCCGCAAGGGGTACGCCGGTGGGTGCCCCGCTGCTCCGCAGCGACCCCTCCGCAGTCCCGCAAGCGGGAGAGAGGGATGTGGGCTCGCTGCGCGAGTTTCATCCTACTGAATACCCGAGCCGCTCGGGCAAGCCAGCTTTTCCAGCTTGCCGGTGTAAGTCTTGCCATGCTGCCTCCAGGTGTAAATCAGGTCGAAGCGCGTGCCCGGCGCGATCTTGGGGGTGGTGAAGCCTTGCGCCCAATCGCCGGCTTCGAAAGTCAGATCGTCCGGCAAAATCGAAAAACTGAAATCCGCGCCGAGTTTGCTCCACACCTTGACCCATTGCGACTTGGTGCGCAGCCGATGCTTTTTGCCATCGGCGGTGACAAAGCGCCAGCTTGCGACGCGGTAGGAGAGCGGCGCGTCGCTTTCATTGCGCGCGACGGTGCCGAAGATGCAATAGCCGCGCATGCTGTCGAAGATCGCGGGCGGCAGGTCGCGCGAGGAGTAGGTGGCTTGTACGAATTCCGGCAAGAGTTGCACCAATTCCAGGCTGAATCCGTGCTCGGATTTTTTCCAGGTTTTGAGCGTGGTCTCTGGGTTTTCCGTCACGATGGTCTCCGCCGCCTGCGCGCTCAGCGCAGACAGCAGTACCAGCAGAACCGCGCCCCATCTCACTTGCGCTCCACCTGGCTCACGTCGCGCACCGCTCCCGTGGCGGCGCTGGTGGTGAGCGCGGCATAGGCGCGCAAGGCGTGCGACACAATCCGGTTGCGCGCCTCGGGTTCCCACGCGTGTTTGCCTTTCGCCGACATTGCGGCGTGACGATGCGCAAGCGCTTCATCAGACACTTTGAGGTGGATGGTGCGATTCGGGATGTCGATCTCGATCGTGTCGCCCGCTTGCACCAGGCCAATCGCGCCGCCTTCTGCCGCTTCGGGCGAGACGTGGCCGATGGAAAGACCCGAGGTGCCGCCGGAGAAGCGGCCATCGGTAATGAGCGCGCAGGCCTTGCCCAGCCCCTTCGATTTCAAATAGCTGGTGGGATACAACATCTCCTGCATGCCGGGGCCGCCCTTGGGGCCTTCGTAGCGGATGATGACCACGTCGCCCGCTAGCACTTTATCGCCGAGAATTGCTTCGACTGCATCGTCTTGGCTTTCGAAAATACGCGCTGGGCCCGTGAATTTGAGATTGCTCGCATCTACACCAGCGGTTTTCACGATGCAACCGTCTTGCGCCAGATTGCCGTAGAGCACGGCCAAGCCGCCGTCTTGCGAATAGGCGTGGGCCTTGTCGCGCAAGCAACCATGGGCGCGATCGGTGTCGAGCGTGTCGTAGCGCTTGCTCTGCGAGAACGCGATTTGCGTCGGCACATTGCCGGGCGCGGCGCGGAAAAATTCCAGCACTTTCGGATCTTTGGTGCGCATGATGTCCCAGTGTTCCAGCGCATCGCCCATGCTCGGGCTGTGGATGGTGGGCACATCGCGATGCAAGATGCCGGCGCGATCCAGCTCGCCCAAAATCGCCATCACGCCCCCGGCGCGGTGCACGTCTTCCATGTGGTATTCCTGCGTGGCGGGCGCGACCTTGGACAGGTTCGGCACGCGGCGGCTCATGCGGTCGATGTCTTTCATGGTGAAATCCACGCCGCCTTCGTGCGCCGCCGCGAGCAAATGCAGCACGGTGTTGGTGGAGCCGCCCATGGCGATGTCCAAAGCAATCGCATTCTCGAATGCTTCGAAGCTCGCGATGCTGCGCGGCAGCACCGAGTGATCGTCGCGCTCGTAGTGCGATCGCGCCAGCGCCACGATCAAACGCCCGGCCTCCAAAAATAAACGTTTGCGGTCGGCGTGCGTCGCCAGCGTCGAGCCATTACCCGGCAGCGAGAGGCCCAGCGCCTCGGTCAGGCAGTTCATGGAATTGGCGGTAAACATGCCGGAGCACGAACCGCAGGTCGGGCACGCCGAGCGTTCCATTTCCGTCACATCGGCATCGGATACTTTCGAGTCGGCGGCGGAAACCATCGCATCCACCAAATCCAGATGCACGACTTTGCCTTGGATCACGGCCTTGCCCGCTTCCATCGGCCCGCCGGAGACAAACACGGTGGGGATGTTGAGGCGCATCGCCGCCATCAGCATGCCCGGCGTGATTTTGTCGCAATTGGAAATGCACACCAGCGCATCGGCGCAATGCGCGTTCACCATGTACTCCACGCTATCCGCGATCAGCTCGCGCGAGGGGAGCGAATACAGCATGCCGCCGTGGCCCATGGCGATGCCGTCGTCCACCGCGATGGTATTGAATTCTTTGGCCACGCCGCCGGCTTGTTCGATTTCGCGCGCGACCAATTGGCCCATGTCTTTCAAGTGCACGTGGCCGGGCACGAATTGCGTGAACGAATTCGCGATGGCGATAATCGGTTTATCGAAATCGGAATTGCTCATGCCGGTGGCGCGCCACAAGGAGCGCGCGCCGGCCATGTTGCGGCCGTGAGTGGTGGTGTGGGAACGGTAGCGGGGCATGGCATCACCTTCAGATAAAAAAGCCGCTCACGCGGCCGGGGTATAATCGCAAGAATTCCGATTAATTTTACCTGATTCCAGGCGCTTCCATGTTTGTTCATCCCCAATTCGACCCCATCGCCCTGCATCTCGGCCCGCTCGCCATCCGCTGGTATGGCTTGATGTACCTGACCGGCTTTCTTGCCGTGCTGTTGTTGGGCCGCTATCGCATTAAACATGCCGCGAATGCGCCGATCAGCAACCAGCAATTGGATGATTTGCTGTTCTACGGCGTGCTCGGCGTGGTGCTGGGCGGGCGTTTGGGCTATGTGCTGTTCTACAAACCGGATTACTACATGCTGCACCCGCTGGAAATTTTTTATGTATGGGAAGGCGGCATGGCGTTCCATGGCGGCTTTATCGGCGTCATGGCGGCGATGTGGCTGTATGTGAAGAAACACGGCATGCGCTGGCTGGCGGTGATGGATTTCCTCGCGCCATTGACGCCCATTGGCCTCGGCGCGGGCCGGCTCGGCAATTTCATCAACGGCGAGCTGTGGGGCCGCGCCACCGATGTGCCGTGGGCCGTGGTATTCCCACAGCACGACATGCTGCCGCGGCATCCGTCGCAGCTATATCAATTTGCACTGGAAGGCGTGGCGCTGTTTCTAGTGCTTTGGATTTTTTCACGCAAGCCGCGTCCGGCGGGCGCGGTGTCTGGGCTGTTTCTCATTGCTTATGGCCTGTTTCGATTCATCGTTGAATTCGTGCGCGAGCCGGATGCGTTTTTAGCGCCGCTGCCGCTGGGCTTGACCATGGGACAATGGCTCAGCTTGCCGATGATTCTGATCGGCGTGGGCTTGTTGCGCTGGAGCTATGCCCGAAAATAATTCGGCCACCCGCGATTACGCCGCCTGGTTTAACGGCGACCAAGACGCGCGCCGTTACACCCTGATTACCCTGGTTTGTTATGCGCTGCTCTATGGGCAATTCGCGCTCGGGCTGGCGGGCGCGATTCCGTTCTGGACACTTTGCCTGACCGCGCCGGTGCTGGTCGTGCGCTGGATGTTCGCACAACACGAGTTGTTCCATTTGCGCACCGCACGCGAAGTCGATCCCCTCACGCGCCTGCTGCCGCTCATGCTCACGCCCTTATCCCTCGGCTACCAGGAATATCTCAACATCCACTACGGCCATCATCGCCACATGGCGACACAGGCCGACCCGGAATATTTTCAACTGCGCGGCGGCAAAGTCAGCGGTTTCATCAACGCGCTGACCGCGCCCGAACAAGCCTTCGTGCGCCGGGTCCTGCGCAACCCTATCGATGCGGAATTGCTCATCGGCACGCTGCTGCGACTAGCGCTATTTACCAGTTTAGTGTGGATCGGCGGCGCAAGTTTTTGGTGGTATTGGCTGCCGGTGCGTTTGGCCTATGGCTTGGCGTATTTTTCATTCTTCTATTGCCTGCATCGGTGTGGCGAGGAGTATGGTGTTTACCCAATCAAGCTCTCGCCTGGGAAACAAACCGTGTTCGGTCTGCTATTCGGAAAAGACGCCCTGCTCGGCACCTGCCACCACGACGCTCACCACCGGCAACCCAGGGTCAGCGCCTACCGCCTGCCTGAAGCGGCTTTGTAACCGGCGGAGATTTACGCCCAGCCGCAATCCCGAGTAAAATACACGCGTTCGTGGGCCGATAGCTCAGCTGGGAGAGCGCCGCGTTCGCAATGCGGAGGTCGGGAGTTCGATCCTCCTTCGGTCCACCATCATCCAAGGCTAGATTCCATTCTGGCCTTTTTCATTTCCGGGCGCAGGAAGAACCCCCGCAAGGTAGATTGCCACGATGCACCATCGTGCGCCAAATAAGCCATAGTTTGGGGCGCGATAATGTTGTTGCGCGCCAAATAAAATGGCGCGATACTCTGTCGCACGACAAATAAGGGGCACCCTCAACCATGCCAAAAGTCATTTCATCAGAGGAGTTGGATAAGCTGGCCGAGCTAATTGGACGCTTCCACGAAGGGGCCGGTCTGGATGAAATATTGGCCGCGATCGGGGGCGCGGTATCGCGGCGGACGCTGCAGCGCCGACTCGCCGATCTGGTAGGCCTTGGGCGTGTAATCCACCAGCGGGAGTGGAGGTCCGTCAAATACCGGTTAGCGCCAATCACGGGCACGCTTGAGGCGACTGAGGCGACGCTTTCCGGCGACGAGATCAGGGTATCCGGAGAGGTATATGTGCCGATCTCACCGGAGGGCGAGAAAATCAAGGCCTACGTGCGTCAGCCTATTCAGGGTCGCCGCCCTGTTGGCTACAATATTGAATTCTTGAATGCCTACCATCCGAATGTAACCGGATATCTGCCAGAGAAGCTGCTCGAACAGTTGCACGCCCTGGGGCGATCCCCTGCCGATCGAGCGCCGGCGGGCACTTTTGCCCGGGACATTCTTAACCGCTTGCTGATTGATCTGTCATGGGCATCTTCGCGCCTGGAGGGCAACACCTACAACCGGCTCGACACTGAGCGGCTGATTCAGTTCGGCGAGGCCGCCGAGGGTAAAGATGCGATCGAAACCCAGATGATCTTGAACCACAAGGCGGCCATCGAATATCTGGTGCACGACGCCGGGCGCGTGGCCGTCAATGCTGAGACCATCATCGCATTGCATGCGCTATTGTCGGATGGCCTTCTTGCGGACCCATTGGCCTGCGGCAAGCTGCGTAATCGCGCCGTTGAGATCGGGGGCAGTGTCTTTTTGCCCATCGCATTGCCGCAGCGCATCGAGGAACTGTTCGGAATCGTGCTCGGCATGGCGGCGGAGATCAAAGACCCATTCGAGCAGGCTTTTTTCCTGATGGTGCATCTGCCCTACCTGCAACCGTTCGAAGATGTGAACAAGCGGGTTTCCCGCCTGGCAGCCAACATCCCTCTGATCAAGTGCAACCTGAGCCCGCTGTCTTTCATCGACGTGCCGGAGCGCGCCTATATTGACGCTCTGCTTGGCGTCTACGAAATAAATCGTGTCGATCTGTTGCGGGATGTGTTCGTCTGGGCCTACGAGCGATCTTGCCAGCAATACGTTGCCGTGCGCAGCCAGCTGGTGCCGCCCGATATCTTCAGACTGCGTTACCGGGCGGCTTTGGCCGAAGCGGTTCGCGCCATTGTCCGGGGCAAGCTGTCGCTCACCGAAGACAGCATCCGCCAGTGCATGCCACGATCAGTTTCGCCCGATGACCAGGACGGCTTCGCAAAACTCGTTCTGGAGGAGTTCAAGACCATGCATGTCGGAAATGCAGTCCGTTTCGGCTTGCGCCCCCTGGAATTCGAGGCATGGAAAGATCTGGGCAAAGGCGCTTAGCTACTGCCCCGCAATGTTACTTTCTAGCCCTCTTTTCCCTACTGACACCATGCTGTCAGGAGCGTCTTGCTAATCTCGTTTTGCGTATTCCACCCTCACCGCAAAATAAGGAGATAGCAATGAGTGGCACGGCAATGAAACAAGCTGGCGCATTTAGCTGGAATGAGCTGATGACCACCGACGTGAAGGGCGCCAAGGCGTTTTATGGCGAGCTGCTGGGCTGGGGCATGCAGCATATCAAGCCTGGCGGCATGGATTACACGCTGCTGAAGCTGGGTGAGAAGGAGATCGGCGGCATCATGGCCATTCCAGATCAGGCGGCGGGCATGCCGCCGGCCTGGGGCGCTTATGTCTCGGTAAACAATGTGGATGCGCTGCTTGGCCGCGTAGAAGCGCTCGGTGGCAAAGTCTGCCTGCCCCCGCAAGACATCCCCGATGTGGGGCGTTTTGCCGTGATTCAAGACCCGCAAGGCGCTATGCTGTCACTGATCAGTCATCCCCAGCAGGCGTAGCTAAAATGGCGAACCGTTACTTCACACAAGATACGTTTGAATTTCTCGCGGCCTTGGCGGCCAACAACCGGCGCGAATGGTTCGACGAACACAAGCCGGACTATGAAGCAACGGTTCGCACCCCGGCGTTGAGTTTTATTAGCGACATTGCCGCGGAGCTCGCCCTGATCTCCCCGCACTTTCTGGCCTTGCCCAAGAAGGTGGGCGGCGCTTTGATGCGGGTTAACCGCGATATTCGTTTCGGCAAAGACAAGCGCCCTTATAAAACCAATATCGGCATTCAGTTCCGGCATGAAGTGGGCAAGGACGTGCATGCACCGGGCTATTACCTGCACATCGAACCGCATGAATATTTCGTGGGCGTGGGCCTCTGGCGCCCCGATGCGCCCGCCCTGGGCAAGATCCGCGACGCCATCGTCGACAAGGGTGATGCCTGGCTGGCGGCGCGGGACGATAAAAATTTCAATCGGAAGTTTTCACTCGCGGGCGATTCGCTCGCCAATCCGCCACGCGGCTACGCCAAGGATCATCCCTTGCTGCACGACCTCAAGCGCAAAGACTTTATCGCGATCGCCCAGTTGAGCGACGCAGCCGTTGCCTCAAAAAACTTTCGCCCCAAGGTGGCCGAGCATTTTGCTGAGGCCTCGCCCTATATGCGCTACCTATGCAAGGCGCTGGATTTGCGCTTTTAGGCATGTGCCGCCCACCAGGCGATTAGCAAAATCGAAAGCGTCATCCCCGGGCACCTCAAGCTCGAGCTTGCGCGCGAAGATATGCTCGTCCCCGACTTCAGCATCAGTCCGGAAGTGGCGGCCCATCTCGCCTTGCTGCACGGCGCCATCAAGCAGCAGCAAAAAGTCAGTTACGACTACATTCGCCAAGATGGCCAACACTCCAGCCGCATCGCCCACCCCCTCGGATTGTTCTACTGGGGCAAAGTGTGGACGCTGGTGGCTTGGTGTGAGTTGCGAGATGCGTTCCGCCATTTCCGCCTAGACAGGATTCAGCGCATGGAGCTGCTGAGCGAGCCCTATCAATCTCTCCCTGGCAGAACCTTGCAGGATTTCCTGAGTACGGTGTGTGATGAATATTGAGCGCTTCAGTGCTGAGGGAAAAATGGCTCGGGGGAGAAATCAGTACAGCAAGCTCACGAACAAGAAATAAGTCAGCAGCGTCAGCACATCCTGCATCACGGTCGCGATCGGCCCGCTCCCAAACGCGGGGTCCAAGTGCATGCGCGACAACAGCCAAGGCAGCAGCAAGCCGATGCTTGCGGCGAGTCCGCCGGCGACGAACAAGCTGCCGGCGACCGCGAAAGCTAATCGCACCTCGCCGAACGCCCACCATACGGCGGGAAAAGTGAGACCGCCCAGCACCAGGCCGATGAGAAGACCGGTGCGCAACTCCCCGCCCAATAAGCGGCCGATCCCGACATGCGCCAGCGACAGGCCGCGCACCGTGACGGCTTCGGTTTGGGTGCCAATGGCGTCGGTCAGATACACCAGGGCCGGAATAAAAAAAGCCAGCGCCAATTTTTCGTTCAGCGCCGCCTCGAAGCGGCTCATGACAAACGTGGCGAGGGCACTGCCGATCAAGCCGATAATCAGCCACGGCAGCCGATCGCGCGCACGGCGCAGCGGCGGCGCATCCATCGCATGCCGCGCGACCATCGTTTCGCGCTTGATACCGGCGAGCCGATGCAAATCTTCCACGTGCTCGTGGCGCAGAATGTGCAACAACGCCTGTGCCGGCACCACGCCCAGCAGCCGCCCCTCCGCATCCGTCACCGGCACGCTAGCGAGTCCATGATGCAGGGCGAAAGAGGCGACTTTTTCTTGATCTTCTTCGGGGCGTACGGCCGGCGGGTGAGGCTGCATGGCCTCGCCCATCAGGCGCTCGGCGGGCAGGCGGAACAGATTGGCGAAAGTTAAAATACCAAGCAAACGATCTTGCGCATCCACGACACAAATCAAATGCGTATCTTGCAAGGTGCGATCGACTAAAGTCGTACGCACCATTCCGGCTGACTGATCGGGTGTCGCCCGCATGATCGACGTGACAAGGTGGGCGCCTGCGGTTTCCGGGGAGAGATGTTGAAGAAGCGCATTCATAATCGGATGGTACCGAATTATGTGTCTGCGCGGCGGCAACAAAAGCGTTCTAACGCAATTTCATTTCGCCGCGTTTGAAGGCATGGAATGCACTTTGGTAATACGCTATGGCTTCGTCCAGCAAAAGACTATCCATGGTGGCGGGTTTGGCCTCGCCGGTTTGCGGGTCGATGTTGAAGGCATCAGCGCGCTTCTTGGGACCGAGTACGATCAACTTATCATTCTTGTAGTAACCCAGTTCTTGATAATTGCTGATGAAGGCGCGCGGCGCCATTTGATTTTTCTCGAATACCGATTGGCCGAAGAAGTGATCGTCCCCCGGCAGGCCCATCGAATCCAAGAGTGTCGGCGGCACATCCAGCTGGCTCACCACGCGCTCGATGCGGCCCGGTTTGAGCAAATCCGGCGCGTAGAAAATCATCGGGATGTGATAGCCCGGTACCGGCAGGCGGGTCTTACCCGCAGCCGAGGCGCAATGGTCGGCTACGATGACGAATAGCGTGTCCTTGAACCAGGGTTTTGTTTTAGCCTGATCGATGAAGCGACCGATGGCGTAGTCGGTGTATTTCACCGCGCCGTCGCGTCCGCCGGGCGAGGGGATATCGATGCGACCTTGTGGATAGGTATAAGGCCGGTGGTTGGAGGTGGTCATGATCTGCGCTAAGAAAGGTTTGTGCGCCGCATGCACACGATCCAATTCGCTCAGCGCGTTGTCGAACAGCGATTCATCCGCCACGCCCCAAATGTTCGAAAACACTATAGAGGCTTTAGGAAAAGCGGTGCGGTCAACCACGCGGTAATCGTTTCCGGTGAAAAACACATTCATGTTATCGAAGTAGCCATACCCACCGTACAAGAACAGTGTTTCATAACCTTGATGACGCAAGATTTCCCCTACCGTAGCGAGATGGTCGTTATCCGGACGGCGCACAATTGCCTGGCCCGGAATCGGCGGCGTGCCGAGCGCTAACGCCTCCAGCCCGCGCACCGTGCGGGTGCCGGTGGCGTAGAGACGAGTGAACAGCAAGCCTTCCTGGGCGAGTTGGTCGAGGCGAGGCGTGATGCCTTTGGTGTTGCCGAAGCTGCCTAAATAATTCGCGGACAAACTTTCCACCGAAACCAGCACGATATTGCGCGCCGGTTTCGAAAGCGGCATGCGCGTGCTATCCCATGCCTCATTTTCTTCCGGATGCAAGGCCTGCGGCACCGGCTCGCGCTCGACGCCCAGCTCGGCCAAAATCTTCGCGGCCTGCGCGTCCGGCATGGTGCGATAAAAGCGGTCGAAATCCAGCTCGTTACGGCGAAACGCGGCAGCCAGCGTCATCAGCCCGTTGCCCACGAGCTCGTTGGCGTAGGCGTTTGATGAAAAGCTCATTTGATCGATATCAGCGAAGTGATACGACAGCCACGGCAAAGCCAGTGCAAGCAGCGCATAAACTACACGGTGTCGCGCTGTAGGCTGAGTCACATCCGCCGCATGGATAAATCGGCGCAAGGCCCAGGTTAACAGCGCAGCAATCAATACAATGCCGGCGAGTAACCAGCCCACCGGATACGACTCACGAATATTGCCGATTACTTCATTGGTGTAAATCAGATAATCCACCGCGATGAAGTTGAAGCGCGATGAAAACTCCTCCCAAAAAGTAAATTCGGAAACCACGCCGAATAGCAAGATAAAGACAGCGAACACAAAGCCAATGTAGCGCGCATAGCGATGGAAGCGGCTGGCGCGCACCCGTTTAGGCAGCAAAATCTCATACAAGAACAGCGGCGCCACTAACCAAGCCAAGACGGCAAGATCGAACCACACACCGCGCAGCAAAATGCCCGGCCACAGGGTAAGCGGCACCGATTGCATTCCGTTGAAGAGGGCAAGGCCGAGCCTGGTCAGGCTCGCGATTGCCAGAAAAATCGCGGCAAATAAAACCACCGGGTTGGTCAGCCAGCGGCTGAGCCGGGCGCGGAGCCTAGAGATCATGAGGGTGGCTGCTTATCGTTAGGTGGGGGACGGTAAGAGGGGAACCGGCGGAAACGGTTCCCAGCTACGGAAAAAGAAGCCATTTTACCTTGGTTGGCGATTGAGCTTAGACCCTGCTTGATATATGATGTTGGTATTAGCTGGCGGCAATTAACATCAGCACAGCGGAATGCGCCAGGCGCCGCGACTCAACCTCCCAACTCATTGAGCCATCATGCAAACTAGCCTTAAATCCTTGATTTCAAAACTCCACGACACCCCGCGCCACGCCCTGGAGCGCGCCGCCAATGCGGCGCTGTCACGCAGCCACTTCGAGGTGGATATCGAGCATGTGCTGTTGGAGCTGATGGATGCGCCGAGTTCGGACGCGATGGCGATTTTCAAGGCCTACAGCATCGATACCGCGCGCCTGCAAAAATCGCTGCTGCATTCGCTTTCCAGCTTCAAAACCGGCAACACGCGCAACCCCGTGCTGGCGACCACGTTGCCCAAATGGCTGGAATCCGCCTGGCTGGGCGCGAGCGTGGATTACGGCGCGACGCATTTGCGCTCCGGCCACTTGGTGCTGGCCTTGGCGGTGGATGAAACCTTGTGCCGCGGCATGGGTGATGCCGCCGACCTGCTGCGGAAATTGCCGGTGGAGGAATTGCGCGCGCAACTCCCGGCGATCTTGCGCGCCTCGAAAGAAAGCAGCGATATCGGTACCGCTCCGAGTGAAACGGCGAGTGAAGCCGCCGCCGCACCCGGCGCACAGCGCACCCCGGCGCTGGATAAATACACCATCGATCTCACCGGAGAAGCGCGCGCCGGCAAAATCGATGCCGTGCTCGGGCGCGATGCCGAGATTCGGCAGATGATCGACATCCTGTTGCGCCGCCGACAAAACAATCCCATCCTCACCGGCGAGCCGGGCGTGGGCAAGACCGCCGTGGTGGAAGGCCTGGCGTTGCGCATCGCGGCGAATGACGTGCCCGAGCCGCTGCTGAATGTGGCGCTACGCACGCTCGATCTGGGTTTGCTGCAAGCCGGCGCCAGCGTCAAAGGCGAATTCGAAAACCGCCTGCGCGGCGTGATCGACGAAGTTAAATCGAGTCTGACCCCAATTATATTGTTCATCGACGAGGCGCATACCATGATCGGCGCGGGCGGCCAGGCCGGGCAGAACGACGCGGCCAATCTGCTCAAGCCCGCCTTGGCGCGCGGCGAGTTGCGCACCATCGCCGCCACCACCTGGGCCGAGTATAAAAAGTATTTTGAAAAAGACGCGGCGCTGGCGCGGCGCTTTCAAGTGGTGAAAATCGAGGAACCGGGCATCGAATCCGCCATTCACATGCTGCGCGGCATCGTGGGGGTGATGGAGCGCCACCATAAGGTGCGCATCCTGGATGAGGCGGTGGTCGAGGCAGTCAAGCTCTCCGCCCGCTACATCTCCGGACGCCAACTGCCGGATAAAGGCGTCTCGGTGCTGGATACCGCCTGCGCCCAAGTCGCACTGTCCCTCGCCGGCCGCCCCGCGCCGATAGAAGATGTGACGCGCCTGATGGAAAATTTAGGCCGTGAGCAACAGGCGCTGGTGCGCGAAGGCGCGTCGGCGCAGATCGCCACCCGCCTGGCAGAAATTGCCGTGCAACGCAGCGCGCTGGAACAGCAATTGCGGGAATTGCAAAAAGCCTCCGAGCAGCAGCGCGCGCTGGTGGAAGAAATTCGCGGCCTGCGAGAACAGCTTGCGCAACCCGCCCCGAAACCAAAAAGCAAATCCGCGAAAGCCAGTAACGAACTAGATAAGCAGTTGGGCAAAGCCATGGCCAAACTCGAAGCGCTGCACAAAGTGCAACCCATGGTGTACGAATGCGTGGACGCCAGCGCCATCGCCGAAATCATTTCGAGCTGGACCGGCATTCCGCTGGGACGCATGGTGGAAGACGAGCTGGAAGCCGTGCGCAAACTCGAAGCGCTGCTGGAGGCGCGCGTCGTCGGCCAATCGCACGCGCTGGCGCTGATCGCGCACCGCATCCAAATCGCCAAGGCCAATCTGGAAGACCCGAACAAGCCCAATGGCGTGTTCCTGCTGGTCGGCCCCTCCGGCGTGGGCAAGACCGAAACCGCGCTGGCGCTGGCCGACACGCTGTACGGCGGCGAGCGCAATCTGGTCTCGATCAATATGTCCGAATACCAGGAAGCGCACAGCGTCTCCGGCCTCAAGGGTTCGCCCCCCGGCTACGTCGGCTACGGCGAAGGCGGCGTCCTGACCGAATCCGTGCGACGCAAACCCTACTGCGTGTTGTTGCTGGACGAAGTGGAGAAAGCCCATCCCGACGTGCTGGAGCTGTTCTTCCAAGTGTTCGACAAGGGCGTGCTGGAAGACGCCGAAGGCCGCGAAGTCGATTTCAAAAATACCGTCATCATCCTCACCTCCAACGTCGGCACCAATCTCATCATGCGCGCCGCCGAACACGGCGTGACCGTGGAAGGAAAAGCCCGCCCCGCCACGCCGGAAGATTTGGTAGCGCTGCTGCGCAACGACCTGCAAAAAGCCTTCAAGCCCGCTTTCCTCGGGCGCTTGACGGTCGTGCCCTACTACCCCGTCAAAGACAAAGTGCTGGAAAAAATCGTGAGCCTGAAACTGGAAAAAGTCCGCGCCCGCATCCAAGCCAACCACGGCGCGGAGCTCGCCTACGACCAAGCGCTGGTGCGCCTCATCACCGAACGCTGCCTGGATGTGGACAGCGGCGCGCGCAACGCCGACGCCGTTATCTCCGACAGCGTTCTAATGGCGCTCTCCAACGAAATTCTCGCCCGCATGGCTGCGCGCAAACCGGTGAAATCGATTGCGATGAAAGTGAAAAAGGGCGAGATGAAAGTCGAGATTGCATAGGACGGCAACAAAAGAATTTTTGAGAAATCCATAAGCTTCCGTCGTCCCCGCGCGGGCGGGGAACCAGTAAACGCTTTATTTGACGTGGATATTTAGAGCCTAGGTCCCCGCCTGCGCGGGGACGACGGTTCAGTGATTGTTGCAAAATTTCTTGGCTGGTGATCGCGCAAATAAGCGCTTTAGATCTGCAAAGTGAAACGGGTATCGCTACGATCGCTGGGCATCGCCTGCGTTTGCAGCCAAGCGTTGTAGCCCAAGCGCAAGCCGGCATCGGGCGCGAGCTGCGGCACGGGGATGTCTTCGCGCTTCAATACCAGCACCACATCCACCGCCAGCGCATGGCCGACGCAAAATTTGACCAGTTCCGATAAGGCCAGCGCGCCAGGCTGGCCGGGCAGAAATTCGGCGAAGCGCTCGCGCGGCAGCGGGCCGAGGCGCAGCGCGAGCTTGGTTTGGCGGTCGAATTGGCGCGCGCCGGATACGGCGGTTTGGCCCAGCACCATAGCATTTCCACCGATACGCGATAGGTCTTCCACACCCAGCACGATCCATGTGCCGACGAATTGCTCCAACTCGACCGGCACTTTAAAAAAACCGTGCACCAAATTCACCAGCGCGTTGGCGGAGATCGGCTTTTGCGCCAAGAGACCGGCGTAATACATGAGAAAGCGATCCGGGATGCCGTAGCCGCGCTTCACCAATCGATTGCGCAGCGACTGCAAGCCGACGCCGGCCAAGTCGAGCAGGTTGCGCGAGAAGCCATCTTCTTTGCCCAACTCGATCGGCGCATGGAATCGGTACTTTTGCGAAGCGGCGTAAAACAGCGCGATGGCGCGGTGCGAGAAGATATCGAAGAAGGCATGCGCCGATTCGTCGCGGTAGTGATTGCGGCGCTCGATCAATAGCTCTGTGTAGGGCGCCGGCAGCGCGGCCGATGGCCCGGTCAGCCCCAAGAAAGCGACGCGCATGCTGAGCGCGTCATCGGTCAGCGCTTCCGCATCGGCGTCACTCAGTTCGCGCGGCAGCAGTTCCATTACCTCGCTCGGCGGAAAGCTTAAGCTTGCGGGCGTGGTAAAGCGCAAGCCCGGCGGTAAATCATCGCGCAGATCCACCCCGGCTTCGCGCGCCGCAAGCGCGAGCAATCGCACCGCTTGGGTGAAGCGGAAGCGATACGGCTCGGCGCGAAGCCGGCTTGTTAGATCAGCGGCGCTTGGCCGCTCCGGGGCGCCCATGCGAACACCTCTCCTTCGCGTTGTTTGGTGTGGACTTTGAGCCGGGTAAAGCTGTTCGGCGCGGTATACAGCGCGAAGAACCGTTCCAGCACGCTGGCGAATAAATACGCGCCACCGCCGACGAAATCGTCTTCATCCAAGGTCAATCGAATCTCGGTGCCGCGCACGAATGCGCCGGCGTGCGCGCCGGACAAGCGCGCGGTCGCGGCACGGCTCTCAAGCGCATGGATGCCGCGAATCTGCCGCGCCATGGCTTGGGAGTCGGTGAAATTGTAGAGCGCCAGCATCTCTTGCAGCGCGCCCTTGCCCTCGGCCACCAAGGACAGCACATTGAGCGACAGATGCGAGATCAAGCGCCACTGCAGGCCGGGTTTGTCCGGTGCGCGCAGGCTTGATGAGGGCTTGCGCAAGGGGCGCACGCGCTTGACGATGGAATCGCCGGGCAGTTGATAATCCGGCGCGTTGCCGCCGAAGGGCAATTGCTCCGGGCCATCGCGGTTGCTGCACGTGGTGATCAGACTCAGCGTCTCGCTGTCCGGTCGCGCGACGTGGAAATCGAGATCGCACAGCGTCAACGCCAAGTGGGTGCCGCGATCGTATTCGCGCGTGGAGCGGCTGCGCGTGCTGTACCAGTAAAGCGGATTGGCGTCATTCGCGCTGTGATGATCCAGGGCGTAGAAGGGCGCGACTTCGCGCGTCTGTTCCGCACCGTTGGTTTTGTCCACGCGCAGCACCGAGTCAACCGAGATCACCTCGAACGCCAGCGGTTTGCGCGCATTCGGCACCACGGGGTAGTGGCTGGTGGTGTGGGTGACGCGAATCGGATCGGCGGCCTGGGTAAACAGATTGATCGCCGGCGCGCAAAATAAACGGAAGCGCTGCGCGTTGATGGTCTCGATCATGCGCGAGATGCGGTCTGATTCGGCGAAACGATCCAGCCAAATGCGCACGCGCAGTTTATTGCCGGCATGGCGCGCCGCCGTCGCATCCAAGCCCGCGAGATCGAAAAACAAAAACTTCTCGGGATAGGCAAAATATTCGGTCAGCAGCCGATAGCCCTCGAACGAGCGGCTGTCGTAATCGAGCAAAGCCTCGTCGCGCGCGAATCCCACCGGGCGCAAGCGATCAGCGGGCAAGCGCGCCATGCAGCGCGGGTCGTCGCTGCCATCGCACACATCGATGCGGCGGGTTTTGGAGAACAGGATTTCGTACAGGAAATAAGCCAGGGGCGGCTCGGCGTCGACGAACAAGCGCAACTGATCCAGATTAAGCTGCGCGAAAGGAACATTGCCCAGGGTTTCGAATTCCAGCATCAGCACGCCATAAGCCTCATTCAGGCGGCGCAGATAGGGCGATGATTGGGTCAGCTCCAACTTCGCTGAAGCGAGCTTGATGGGCCACAGATCGACATCGTAGGCGGTGCGGAATTTGCACGGCTCGCCGTTGACCGGCGGGGTGAGCACAGTCTGGCCGCGCTTGATGGAGTGGCGACCGGTGATCTCGGGTTTCGCCTCGTCCAATTCGAAACGCAAAATCGTGGTCGAGGCAAAGGGCCGCGTGTAGTGCGGATAAAGCGTCTGCAAAAACGCCTCGGAGATTTCGGGGTATTCGTCGTCGAGCTTCTTGTGGATGCGCGCGGCGAGAAAAGCAAAACCCTCGATCAAGCGCTCGACATGCGGATCCTCGCACTGCTCATCTTCCAGCAGCAGGCGGCGCGCGATTTTTGGATAACGGTGCGCGAATTCGCCCGACAGGCGGCGCAAATGCGCCAGTTCTTTTTCATAATAGGGCAGGAGTTGGTCGAGCATTTATTTCCTCGCTTATTTTCTCTCTAGAAAACCGTATTCGTTGGACGAGAGTTGCAGCCAGGCATCGAAGGTAATCGCGGGCCGGCTCGGATGACCCTGCAACACCGCATCGACGCGAAAGCGCAGCATGCGGTCGAAATCGCGCGGTGACTCCAACGCGACTTTCACTTTGGCTAAGCGCGGCTCAAAGCGCTCGATGGTGACACGGATGCGGTCGCGCAGGGTTGAGCGGTCATCGGGGTTGAGCAAGCTCAAGCTGGAGAGATCGTGAATGCCATACGCCACCACCGATTCGCGCGCCTCGGGATAAGACTCGATCAACTCTTCCGGATCGACGCAGCGCGTATTCAACAGCGCCTCCAAATCGCGCGCCACCGCCGCCTTGAACGCCGAGACATCGAACAGCGCCGCGTGCGGGCCTTCGACGGCATCACGCGGTTTGTCGTCCAGGAGGCGATCCAGGATGGAGGGGGTGGTTACTGCTCTGTGGGTTGTGGTGCGCATGTCAGGTTATCGCTTCGGCAAGAAGTTGAAAGCTGCCATGTGTTGCGGGGCGGCCATTACGAAGCGTCCTTGTCATAGGCAACCAGCGTCCACGTGATATCCACAGCCTCATCCTCTTGCTTGCCCAAGAACCCGCCAAGCCCTTTCGCGGGCCGTTGCGTAAGGCCATAGGGCATGGGCCGGCCGGCTTCAATGAAGCGGCGATGCGCAGTGATGCCGGGGGAGTCGGCGGCGCATTCCCAGATGCCGGTCTGCGGGCAATTGGAGGCGCTGGTGATTTTGGATTTGAGGGGCAGGCGTTTGGGCGTGGCAGGGCTGTTGCCGTCGTTGGGGCTATCGCCCGCGTTGCTGGTTTTGCCGGGGGTGGTGGGGCGCAGGCGAAGCGAGGCAAGAATCTGGTCCCACAGCGCGAGTGCTTGTTTGTCGGTGAGGCTGGCGGGTTGCTCGTTACCGTTCTTGTCAGCACGCCCCGTTTGTAGCTCAAGCTCTATAAAGGGATAGCTGGATTGATCTTTCCCTTGGGTTTCCCAGGCAAATAAGTGCGCCATGTGGCCGCCCTCGTTTGGCGCTCTGATGAGTGACTCTTGTCCTGCGAGGCCAGACACAATCCGCTCACCCTCGCGCAATTTACGCGCCTTCGAGACCAGCGCGCCCAACATACCCAGCGCGCCGCCCTGGCGTTCCAGCAAGGTTGGGCCGGGCGTTTTAGTAATCGTGCTGAGATTGATGAACACATCGGGTTTGTCGCTCAACTTAAATCCTGCGTCCGCGCTCTCATGTTTCTCGCCGTCATCTGGAATAAACCCCTGGTTGATGCAGAAGCCGGGGCCTGCGGGGATTTCGTTGGAGTTGCGTGGGGTGAGGGTTTGCGCTAGGGCTTTTATGCGGCTTGAAGCTACCGACACGCGATCTATGCTCACGGTGCCTCCAAACGTGAACCCTGTGCGCTTCCAAAGGTAAGCTTCGGATTTGAGACGATCACTGCGATGGGGGAACGTAAAGTAGATAAACCCCCGCGAGCCATTATCATTGAACTTGATTAGCTCCTTAATCATGCTTGGTTCGGTCTGGTGATGCTGTGCGCGCAATTTCTGTTCGACGACATCAATACGCTGTATGAATGCTGCAAACGCCTCGTTGGGGGTCTCGATGTCGTAGAAATCGTATTTTGATCTACCCCCCGCATACTTCGCGGTAGGCGGCAGATCGATCAGAAAGCGCCCAATACACCAGGTGTTCCAGCCTTCGGGTTTGGTATAGGTATCGGTCATGCTCTGGCTCCAGGTGACGGTGGACAGTACAAATGCTGCCGCAAATATCAAATACTGAATTGGGTTTAGTTTCATGCTTCATCCAATAGCGGTGAGGTAGCAGCTATCTTAGCAATGGAATGCAGCGTGACGGCCAAGGTCATCGAGTTGAAGCACATCTGATGACCGTAGCTGGGCTGGCCTTTCGCTTCACCCTCGTGCTTGAACATCTGAGTGCAGTAGTCGAAGGCCGCTTCGCCCGATTCCTCCGGCACGGTGCCATCTCCTGCGGCGCGTTTCTCTTCCATCTCCAGGCGCACGATCTTGTCGCCAATCTTGACGTGCAGCGTGCCGTTCAGATTGTCCTCTACCAACTCGCCTTGATGCAGATTCGTGGCTTCTGAATTCGCGCGCCATTGAATCTCATTCCAGGCCGGTTGGTCTTTGTCTGCGCCGTAGAAGGCGTAAGTGTTGGGGTGGTATTGGTTTTTTAGTTGTTGGTGGAATATGCGGGCAATTTCCAGGTTATCCGTATAAATGCCAAACACACCCTGAACGTCATCTGGATTTGCTGCTAATTTCTTTTTATCCGTCCCCGCCGGATCAATCAAATCTTCTTTTACTAGGCGCCACCAATCTGTTGGATTGTTGCTGAGATAAATAGTGTCATAGGGATTGCCTTCGCCCAACAAGGTGTCCACGTCTGGTGAGTTGCGCTGCATGCCACTGCCTGGATGCGTCGCACGCAGCCAATGCCGCTTTTGCCCCATCTTGGCGAAGTATTCCTCGGTCGGCAGCAATTCGAGCGCGCCCGGCGCATGCGCGAGGACGCAGGTGGCCTCGGCTGCATCGCGTCCGAGGATGATTTGCTCTACACCCTCGAAACCGGCGCGCATGCGTTTGTAGATGGCGGGCGCGCCGATGGTGGGCATGACCGCATGCACGATGCCAAGAATTTTTGCCGCTCCGCCCACCAAGCTCGTGCAAGCGCGACCCACCAAGCCGCCCATAGAGTGGGTGAGAAGGATCACTTGGTCGCAGTGAAATCCTAGCTTGCGGTAATAGTCGAGGATTTTATCCACTTCGGCCATGACATCCTGTGCCGATTGGCGATTGCTCTTGAGCCAGTTGTAGCCCACCGCATGTACCGGATAGGCGGCCCCGGCTACTTTCTGGAGCTGCTCTTCGTCTAACGGGTCGAGTTCGCGCTGTGCGCCCCAGGTTTGTTGCTTGGCGTCATTGACGATCTCTTGTTGCCAGTATTCGGTTAACGTCTCGCCGTTGTGGAATACCTCCGCGAGTTTTTGTTCCAGATCGGCCATCACGGGGTTATAGCTTTCCCGATGCACCGCGCCCCAGCCGCGCCAGCGCGCCACATCCTGGGGCGTCTTGCCTTCGCCGACTAAGTAATGGGCGATTTCCCAAGGCACGGCGGCGGGCCCGTTACGATCGACTTCGGTGCTGTCTGGGTTGAGAATCTGCTGGCGTTTCGCCGCATCTTGCCGCCAATACTTGAGCAGCGCCGGAATGCCATCGAACGCGCCATTGGGGACGCGCCAAGCCCTTTCGTCCTTATCCTTCACTTTTAGGTTGCTACCCATGATGCCAGGCAGAAACACGACGGGGATAACCACTTTTGGCCACTCGCATATTTCTCCGCGCAGGGGAAAGTTTTCAGGCGAAGTGACTGAGTCGGCACATAGACGACCGTGCTTATCGCGTGTTGAGGGGATCGGGCGTAGCGGTTCACTGGCCATGATTATTCCCGCTCCAAGATGATGTGCGCGCCGCGCAAGGCATCAGACTGAATCAACTCGGTATGGCCCTGGTCGTCGGTCTTGGCCTCGATGGTCTGACCATTGTCGAGTGTGATTGTGTAGCCGCGTTGCTTTACCGGCTTGCCGCTGCCGCGATATTTGGCGACGAATTTCTCATCCGTCTTCATCTGCGAGCTTGGCATCCCCGGTAGATTCAAACTCGGCGCTGCCGGGCCAGTGAGCTTGTGATCCGCCGCATGCACGGTATTCACGCCCAAGGTCTTGGAGACGATCTGGTTGTTGCCCCACTCCGTGCCCGCGCCTTGCGCAATGTGGGTGATCTTGGGCGCTTGCAAGATGATTTCTTCCAACGCGGTGACGATCACTTTCTTAGCCGCAGTCACTTCAACATTATCTGCTTGCGCCTGGATGTCGATCTTGCCGCTTGCGGCGATGAGCTTGATCCCAAGCTTGTGCGCAAAGAGCGAAATCAATTCCGCCGCGCGCGCCTTGAAGCTGCGCCCGGTGCTGATGCTCGCATCTTGCGTGGCTACCATGTCCAGATTGGTGCCGGTGGCCATCGTCATGTTTTGCGGGGTGGAGAGGGCGATCCCGGCTTGCCCCGAGATCGCGACGATGGGCTGCCCGCCTTTGCTCTTGTCGCCGTCTTTGTCAGTGTTTGATCCAGCCTCCCAATTCTTCACATGATCGAGCAGTTGTTCTTGCGGTTTGTGGTCGGTGTCTTCCGCATGATGCGTGGTAGAGAGTTCGGACAGGTTCTTGAGAATGCTC
>JACRIU010000047.1 GCA_016235775.1 Hydrogenophilales bacterium | reverse complement strand
TTTGTCGGAAATCTTAATGCGGGGTGTCGGTGAATTGATCACTTTTTCCCGTCGGAGGCGCTGAAGTTTCAACGCCCGAGAGAATTTGCGGCGCTTAGACTTCGATCGGCTCGAAATCTTCCTTGCGCGCGCCACAGTCGGGGCAAGTCCAATTGGGCGGGATGTCTTCCCAGCGTGTGCCGGGGGCGATGCCTTCTGCCGGCAGACCTTTTTTTTCTTCGTAGATAAAGCCGCAAATCAGGCACATATAGGTTTTCATGGGAAGCATGGGGGGTTTGGTTTAAAATTGTATTTTACCTGCGCAGACCGGCCAGTAGCCAAGCTGGGCCAATCCGGCGTCACCAAAGCACTCAAATCCCATGGCCGACACGCCCCCCATCGTTCTCACTTTCGCCGCCGGCGACCCCTCCGGCGGCGCAGGCATTCAAGCTGATTTGCTGACTATCGCCGCCATGGGCTGTCACCCTTTGTCCGTCATTACCGCGATCACGGTGCAAGATAGCCTGGGCGTGGACGACATCTTCGTGCTGGACGCGGAATGGGTCGCCGATCAGGCGCGCGCCGTGCTGGAAGACATGCCGGTGGCCGCCTTTAAAATCGGCATGCTGGGCAGCGTGGAGACGATTGCAGCGATTGCAGCGATCGTGTCCGACTACCCCGACATTCCGCTGATACTGGACCCGGTGCTGTCTTCCGGGCGCGGCGATGAGCTAGCATCCGAGGACATGATGGCCGCGCTGAGCGATATGTTGATCCCGCAAACCACACTGCTCACGCCAAATAGCCTGGAAGCGCGGCGTCTGGCGCAGGATGAAGACAACGAAAACGACGAGCCCAGCTTGGAGGAATGCGCCTCGCGTATTCTTAGCATGGGTTGTGAATTCGTGCTGATTACCGGTACGCATGAAAACACGCCGCAAGTGGTAAACACGCTGTATGGCGTCGATGGGGTACTGGCGAGCAATCTCTGGCCGCGGCTGCCGGGCAGCTACCATGGCTCGGGTTGCACATTGGCTTCCGCAGTTGCCGCGTCCCTCGCGCATGGACTCGACATTTTCGACGCGACCAAGGATGCGCAGGATTTTACCTGGCACGCCTTGCAGGCGGGCTTCCGCCCCGGCATGGGGCAATACATTCCCGATCGCCTGTTTTGGGCGCGCGAGTCAGATGAAACCGGCCATTAAAGGGCTGTATGCCATCACCCCCGAAACCGGGGATACCGCGCAATTACTGCTTAATACGCGGGCCGCCTTGCGTGGCGGCGCACAGCTTGTGCAGTACCGCAGCAAATCCGCCGATATCGCACTGAAGCATGAACAGGCTAGTGAGTTGCTAGAACTCTGCCGCGACTTTCAGGTGCCGCTGATCGTGAACGATGATGTGCGCTTGGCCGCACTCATTGATGCCGATGGCGTGCATGTGGGCGAAGACGATGCGCGTTTGATTGAAGCGCGCATCAATCTGGGGCCGGATAAAATCATCGGCGTGTCGTGCTATCAAGACCTCGCACGGGCGTTGAAATTCGAAACCGAGGGCGCGGATTATGTCGCATTCGGCAGCTTCTATCCCTCGCCCACCAAACCCGGGGCGCGGCCTTGTCCCTTGAGTTTGCTTGCCGAGGCGAAGGCCAAACTGCATCTGCCGGTGGTGGCGATTGGCGGCATCACCCTAAACAACGCGCAGCCCTTGATCGATGCCGGCGCGGATGCGCTTGCCGTCATCTCCGCGCTGTTCGATGCGCCGGATGTCGAAGCTAGTGCCCAAGAATTTACTAATCTATTTGCAACACGCCATTAAGTTAAGAAAGAATCAGTATGACTACACGTAACGAAGCGCTGTTCCAGCGCTCGCAACAACTCATCCCAGGCGGCGTGAACTCTCCCGTGCGCGCCTTTCGCTCGGTGGGTGGCACACCTTGCTTCATCAAGCGCGGGTTAGGGCCCTATGTGTGGGATGAGGACGACAAGCGCTATGTCGATTACGTCGGCTCGTGGGGGCCGATGATCGCCGGGCACGCCCACCCAGAGGTGGTGCGCGCCGTGCAAGAAACCGCTGCACTGGGACTTTCCTTCGGCGCCCCCACCGCGCGCGAATTGGAAATGGCCGAGCTATTGATTCGTCTGGTGCCGAGCATGGAAGAAGTGCGCCTGGTGTCATCCGGTACCGAAGCCACCATGAGCGCGATTCGCCTCGCGCGCGGCTACACCGGCCGCAACCGCATCGTTAAATTCGAAGGCTGCTATCACGGTCACGCCGATGCCTTGCTGGTGAAAGCCGGCTCGGGCGCGCTGACTTTCGGCCAACCCAGTTCCGCCGGCGTGCCGCCCGAAGTGGCGGCGCATACGCTGACGCTGTCCTACAACGATAGCGCCGGGGTAGAAAAACTCTTCTCCCAAATCGGCGGCGACATCGCCGCAGTGATCGTCGAGCCGGTCGCCGGCAATATGAATTTGATCGCGCCCCTGCCCGGCTTCTTGGAAACCTTGCGTGCGCAATGCACTAAGCATGGTGCGGTATTGATTTTCGATGAAGTGATGACGGGTTTTCGCGTGGGCTTGCAAAGCGCACAGGGTCTCTACCACATCGATCCCGATCTCACGACGCTGGGCAAGGTGATCGGCGGCGGCTTGCCGGTCGGCGCGTTTGGCGGCAAACGCGCCATCATGGAAAAGCTCGCGCCGAATGGCCCGGTGTATCAAGCCGGCACGCTCTCCGGCAACCCGGTGGCGGTGGCGGCGGGTATGGCGACATTGAAGCAGGTGCAGCAGCCCGGCTTCTACGAGCAACTGACTACGCGTACCAAGTCTTTTGTGGAAGGCTTAAGCGCGGCCGCCAAAGCACAGGGCATCGCCTTCTGCGCGCAATCCATCGGCGGCATGTTCGGCCTGTATTTCAGCGCCAAGCTACCTACCAGCTACGCCGAAGTGATGCAGTGCGACAAGGAAGCGTTCAACCGTTTCTTCCACGCCATGCTGGATGAGGGCGTGTATCTCGCACCCTCGGCGTATGAGGCGGGGTTTGTTTCGGGGACGCACACCGAGGCGGAGATTCAATTCACGCTGGATGCGGCAGCGCGCGTCTTCGCGAGCCTACGCGCCGAATAAAAAGGGAGGCGCGATGCCTCCCTTTTTTCGCCTACTGTATTTTGGCTTACTTCAGGCCGGACACGTAATTCGCTACCGCCTGCATTTCCTGATCGGACATTTTGTTGGCGATGGTGCGCATCATTTTTCCTGCGTCATTCACGCGATCGCCAGAGCGGAAGGCTTTCAACTGCGCCAGGATGTAATCTGCATGCTGGCCACCCAAGCGCGGAAACTGCGACGGGATGCCGGCGCCGGTCGGGCCATGGCAAGCGGCACAAGCTGGTACGCCCGTGCCCGAGTTGCCGCCTTGATAAACCTTTTTACCCGCGTCGTAGGGCATTTTTGCGCTGCCAGGTTTGATGGTCTTTTCGGAATAATAAACACCGATATTGAGCATGTCCTGATCGCTCAGCGTGGCTGTCATGGCGCCCATCACGGCGCTTTTGCGCGCGCCTTCCTTGTTCGGCTCTTTCGCCGCGTCTTTAAAGTTCTTCAATTGCTTGGTGATATACTCCGCGGGCTGCCCGGCCAGCTTGGGGTTCGCGGGGACCGCGCTGTTGCCGTCGGCGGCATGGCATCCGGCGCACACCTGATTTGCGATGGTTTGCGCCTTGGCTGCGTCACCTTTTGCAGGAGCGGTTTCGGCATGCAAGGTTACGGTGGCGCCTGCAAGCAGAACCAACGCCAAAATCTGTTTCATGGAAAGCTCCTTAAGCTGTTCTTGTCCCAAAGGCTTTATTGGTGCCTTGGGGGGGTCAGTGAAAATTAGTAAACCCTTATTCTACCTAACTATTCCCTCTCTCGCCAAGCGCAAAATGGATTCCCATGTCGTTATTTAGCCAGCTTGAATTCGAGGTCTCGGTACACGACCTCGTGACCTTGCCCGTGACCGCGCGTGAAATCGCCTTCGCCGGGCGCTCGAATGCCGGCAAATCCAGCGCAATTAATACGCTCGCCGGACGCAAGCTGGCTTTTGTCAGCAAGACGCCGGGGCGCACGCAATTGCTCAATTTCTTTCGCATCAGCGATGGTAATTATTTGGTGGATTTGCCCGGTTACGGCTATGCCGAGGTGCCGGAATCGGTGCGTAAACACTGGCAGGCGGTTTTAGCGCAATACTTAGAAACGCGCGCCGAGCTTGCGGGGCTGGTGCTGATTATGGATATACGCCATCCATTAACCCCGCTCGACCGACAAATGCTGAGTTGGTTTGGCCCAACCGGGCGGCCGATCCATATTTTGCTGACCAAGGCAGATAAGTTGTCGAAAAGCCAGGCGGGCGCGGCCTTGCGCGAGGTGCGCACGGCTTTGCAGGAAGCCTACCCGCAATGCAGCGTGCAACTGTTTTCAAGCTTGAAAAAGGTTGGGGCGGATGAGGCTGAAGCGATTATCAATGGCTGGCTAAACGCTGCTTGAGCGCTTCGGGCGGACAATAAAAAACCCCCGGTTAAAGGGGAACAAAAACCGGGGGTGGAACGCCTTAATGGGGATTAAGGCCCCGCTCAGGGAGGAGAAGCGGGAGACGGTATCGCTACCGTCTGCTACCTATGATAGGCAGGTTTTTGTTAAGTTCCAGGATTTAAGCAAAATTTTTGCGGGGCTTTCATTTCAGGCATGGTTGATCTGGGGCATGCCACGCAACCGGAAAGGTATAATGTAGGCCATGAAAACATTAGGAAAATTCCCTTCCCGCCGCATGCGCCGCATGCGCCATGACGATTTTTCCCGGCGCTTGATGCGCGAAACACGGTTGACGGCGGATGATCTGATTTATCCGGTATTCGTGCTGGATGGAACAAACCGCACCGAGGCCGTGGCTTCCATGCCCGGCGTCTCGCGCATGAGCCTGGATCGCTTGATCCCGGTGGCGGAAGAATGCCTGCGCCTGGGCATTCCCGCCCTGGCGCTGTTCCCGGTAATCGATGCCGGCTTAAAAAGCCTGGGCGCGGAAGAAGCCTATAACCCGGATGGCCTCGTGCCCCGCGTGGTGCGCGCCTTAAAGCAGCAATTCCCGGCGCTGGGCATTATTACCGATGTCGCGCTCGACCCCTACACCAGCCACGGCCAGGACGGCCTGATCGACGGCGCGGGTTATGTCGTCAATGATGAAACGGTCGCCGTCTTAAAGAAACAAGCTTTGTGCCACGCCGCCGCCGGCGCCGACATCGTCGCGCCCTCGGACATGATGGACGGGCGTATCGGCGAAATCCGTTCCGCGCTGGATCAGGCCGGCCGCATCCACACGCGCATCCTCGCCTATTCGGCCAAGTATGCATCGAGTTTTTACGGCCCGTTCCGCGATGCGGTCGGCTCCAGCGGCAATCTGGGCGCCGGCAACAAATACACCTATCAGATGGACTGCGCGAATTCGGATGAGGCGTTATGGGAAGTTGGCCTTGACCTGGACGAAGGCGCGGACATGGTGATGATCAAACCCGGCCTGCCTTATCTCGATATCGTGCGCCGCGTGAAAGATGAATTCGGTGCGCCCACTTTCGTGTATCAAGTCAGCGGCGAATACGCCATGCTCAAAGCGGCCGCGCAAAACGGCTGGCTGAATGAGCAAGCCTGCGTATTGGAATCGCTGTTGGCGTTCAAGCGCGCGGGGGCGGATGGCATCTTGTCCTACTTCGCGCTGGATGTGGCGCGCTGGTTAAAGACCGGCACTTAACTGCCGCGCACCAAGGCCCGCCGTTCGCGGTCGATGCGAATAATGTAGCGCTGAATCATCGCCTGGTGTGCGGCGGGAATATCTACAAAAAGACAACCTGCGCGCAATACCAGCTCCCCGGAGCGGAGCGTGGATTGTTGCAAGCTGCGCACTTCCAGCGTGGACACCGCCGTTCCCTCATCTGGTAATACGATGCGGCATTGGACCAGCCGTTGCCCTTTTTCGAGCGGCGCCTCCTGCGGCAACCCGCTAATGCCGGCCCCGCCCACGCTGATATCCGCCACGGTTACTTCATGCCGGGCTCCAGCCAAATCCGGGATGATGCAATGCAACGGCGCGCGTAGCGGCGTCACCAGCCGGTAGTACTCTCGCCGCTGCAATTTGAGCACGCTGGCCGGCAATGGTGTACGGAAAGCCGGCCGGCCTTGGTGATTGATTTGAGCCAATGCCTTGGTATTAAACTGAATTTTGATGCGATCCAGGTTCGTGACGAAGACAATCTTTTCCGCCGCCAAGACGCGGCGATTTGTTTCTTCTTCCGAACCGCAATCGACAATCAACTTGCCGGATGCAGAATCAACCTCGACGATTGAAGTCAAAAAGAATTCGTTCCCACGATTGAAATAAGCGGTAACCATTTCGTTCTGCCGCGACAATGCACGCAGAATTTGGGCGATTTCCTGGCGCGAGGACACCAGATACTTGGCGTACTCGTCGGAAATATGGTCATGAATTATATTTGTTTGTTCTGGCATGGCGCCAAATCCGCGCGCGAATTGATCTGACATTGTCCCTAAAATAGCTTCCTACCGCTAGACCTATGCGCGAACATGCCATGCTCAAAGCGGTCGCGCAAACGGCTGGTTGCCGGTTGAATGAGCAAGCCTGTGTGTTGGAATCGCTGTTGGCGTTCAAGCGCGGGGGCGGATGGCATCTTGTCCTGCTTCGCGCTGGATGCGGCGCGATGGTTGAACGCCGGCGCATAACGACCGCACACCCAGGCTCGCCGTTCGGGGTCGAATAGTTTCTACCGCATTAATGCGCAAGCCTGCAATTAATAGCAGCGCGTAGCGCCAAATTTCTTGACGGGCTCGCGTTCGGCACGATTTATTTGCCATAAACCTCTCGGCAAACCACCCGAATTAGTCTATAGTTTACTTCAATTACACATTGTAACGCTCTGAAATAATTGTGATTGGTTGGCGCAGAAACCAAGCGCAAGAGGTCGTGGCAGGTATCTATTTAAATGAAACTTATATCTATTACGTGGGAATCCAGGCTTACCCGAGCCTTGCTGGCGGGGGTGGTCGCGCTGAGCTTCGCGGGCCAGACGCTGGCGGATGACGGCGGCGCGCAGCTCGCGCAACGCGTATACGACCGGCCGGATGGCCGTGACTCCACCGCGCTTACGACTATGACTTTAACCGAGGCGGGGCGTAGCCCGCGCGTGCGACGGCTGGTCAGCTACCGCTTGAAACGCAAAGCGGGGGAAATAGCCGTCTTAACCCGATTCACCGAACCGGCAGACATTAGCGGTACGGGTTTGCTTACCTTGGACCACCCCAACGCGGACACCGATCAATGGATTTATCTGCCAGCCATGGATCGGGTGCGCCGCATCAGCGCCTCGCGCAAAGGCGGACGCTTCGTGAACTCGGAGTATTACTACGAAGACCTGCGCGACCGCAAACCCGCCCAGGATCAGCATCGCATCCTCCGCCGTGAGACCTTAAATGGCGTGGTGTGCGAAGTGCTCGAAAGCACGCCTATTGATGCAGGAAGTTCCGTGTATTTGAAGCGTGTAAGCTGGGTCGATCCGACGACCTTGCTGCCCCTGCAAGTCGATTTCTACGAAAAAAATCTGCAGGAACCGAGCAAGCGCATGCAAGTAAAGAAAACCGGGAAGATACAAGGCTATTGGACCGTGCTCGACAGCACGGTAGCCGATCTGGCGAGTGGCAACCAAACCCGTCTGACCATAGACAAAATCATTTTCGACCGGCGCCTGCCGGCGCAATTATTCACCACCCAGGCCTTGGAAGATGAAGGTGTCGAGGAAGAATACCGGCCGTGAAGCCGACAGGAGAATGAGGAAACCCATGCACGCACATCTGAAGTTTGCCGCCTTACTCACCGCCGCGCTGTTTGCGCTGTCCAACGCCAGCTTTGCCGCAAGCGATGAGTTGGACGATGCGCCCGCGGCTAAATCCAGCAAACGCAAGAGCAAGTCATCCGCCGCCAAAGGCGTGACCTTCAAGGTCGATAAAATTCAAGCGGAAACGGGAGCGTTCCTCGACGACGCTGCGCCGGACTCCAATAACTATCTGCATGCCGCCGTCAGCATGAATTGGCAGCCCAGCCGGCAATGGGAATTCCAGCTCGGCGCGCGCTTCGATGGCTATTGGCAAACCGGCACGCCGGATTTTGACCGAATGCGCGCCGACTACACTGAAAACTTCCTCCGCTGGCGCGGAGAGGGCACGCGCTTCACGCTCGGCACGCAGAATATTGCTTGGGGGCGCACCGACGAAATTCAGCCGGTCGACCGCCTAAGCCGCGCCGACCTTAACCGCTTCATCTTGGACCCCCTGTCCAACCGGCGCCGCGCCGTGCCCGCCCTGCGGCTGGAACAATTCTTCGATGACCTGAAATTGGACGCGGTGTGGGCGCCATCATTCCAGCCTGCGGAACTGCCGCCCTGGGAAAGCGCATGGCATCCAATCGACCGGCGGCGCGGCTTGGCCGTGGGCGTGCTCGACACCGCGGCCACGCGCTACTTCTTGCAAAACGGCGGCTTCGCCGAGGACAAGCATGGCGCGGGCGGCGGCGGCATTCGTTTAACCCGCACCCAGGGCGCGTTCGACTGGGGCCTAAGCTTGCAGCGGGTGCGCCAATCCGCGCCGTATTACCGCATCAATCCCGATTTGCGCGCGCCGCTGCTGGCGGGGGCAACCCCGGCCGCCGCCTTGGCGAGCGTGACCGGGCCCACCTTCACCGCGATTCACCCGATGAGCACGGTGGGGGGCGCGGAATTGGAGTTTCAAGCGATTGGCGCGACCTGGCGCTTCGAAGGCGCCTATACTGCGGACACGCCGGCCACCACCCAGGATTTGCGCTATATCACGCCCTCTTCGCATGACTTGGTCGCCGGCGTGGAGTTCTTCCCCGGCGATAAGGAAACGCGCGCAACGCTGCAATTGGCCGCGCACCAGTTGCACACCAAAGAACTATTGCAGGAGTGGAAAAATGTTTACGCCCTCACCGGCGAGATCGAACATCCCTTTGGCCAAGGCCGCTGGAAGGCGAATTTGCGCTTTGTTTCGGGCATTAATCACCGCGACACTTACGTGAGCCCGCGGCTCACTTATTTGGGCTTCGATGCACATGAAATTTACCTTACGGCGCATTTTTTCAGCGGCGAAAGCCAAGCCCTCGGCGGCTTTCATCGTGACTACGACTTGATTACGCTCGGGTGGCAAGTCCGCTACTGAGATGGCGCATGCTGCCGTGGCGGCTCACGGTAGCGCTTATCGTGGCCATCAATTTGGTCTCGATCGTACTGGTCGTTCGCTACATTCACTTCAATAACGCGCCTGAGCTCTATTTTCCCGCAGATTCTCCCGCGGTGCTGATGGAGCAAAGCATCCGCAAGGAATTCCCGAACGACGAAATGCTGATCGGCGTGTTTGCCGGGCCGGATTTGTTTTCCACCGAATTTCTGACGGCGCTCGACCGCGTTAGCAAACAACTCCAACAACACAAGTTAATCGATCGGGTGTTCACCGTCACCAACGCCGATCATATCGCCGCGACCGAAGACGGCTTCGCGGTGGAAACGCTGATCGACCCCAAAACGCTGGCGCAAACCACGCCGGAATCGCGCCGCGCGCGCGTCTTAAGCGACCGCTTCGCGCCGGGTTTGCTGGTTGCCCAGGATGGCTCGGCGCTGGCGATCGCGGTGCGCCCGGTCTTGCTGAAAGAAAGCAGGCAGCGAGAAGCGATCAAGCACGAACTGTATCGGGCGGTCAACGCCGCCGGACTGGACAAGCGCTTGGTAGCCGTTGCCGGTACAGTCGCACTGGATAGCGCCAGTCTGTTGTCCATGCTGGTCGACAGCGCGGTGCTGGTTCCGCTCACCATGGCGATTGGCCTGGCCCTGCTGGTTTGGGTGGTGGGCCGGCCGGCGCCGGTCATCATTGGCGCGGTAGCGATGGCAACCGTCGTCCTCCCCACAC
Organism: Hydrogenophilales bacterium; assembly: GCA_016235775.1. Lineage (GTDB taxonomy): Bacteria > Pseudomonadota > Gammaproteobacteria > Burkholderiales > Thiobacteraceae > RBG-16-58-11. Next base: position 38,327 of record JACRIU010000047.1, on the reverse strand, counting down.
TCGGTTTTCTAGCCGCCATCGGCCAGCCTTTTACCTTGGTCATGGCGATGGTGCCGCCCTTGCTGGCGGCCTATACCATTGCGACCTTGCTGCATTTGTACGCCGCGCTAATGCGCGCGCGCCAAGCGCAATTGCGGCGCCCGGAACGCGTTATCCGCGCGCTGCACGATGTACACAAGGCCGCGCTGTTTAATGTGCTGACCACCGGCGCCGGCATGGCCAGCCTGATATTCACCCCGATTCCGCCGATTCAAATATTCGGCCTGGTGGGCGCGGCGGGGACAGCCTTGGTCTATCTGGTGGTATTCCATTTAGTGCCGCCGCTGTTGGTGAAATGGGACACGGGACGCTGGCCGCAGCGCGGATTTCGCGGCACCAGCAAAGTCGCTTTCAAGTTCGTGCGTTTCTCCATGCGCCATGCCGGATTAACCGTCGCGGCCTGCGTCCTCGCAATCGTCGTGGCGATTCCCTTGGTCGCCAAAGTGGAAGTCGAAACCGACTTGATTAAATTCTTCCCGGACAATCACTGGCTGAGCCGTTCGACCCATTTTGTCGAAGACAACTTATCCGGCGTAATCAACATCGAAGTCGTGTTCGACGGCCCTGATCGCGATGCTTTAAAGCATGTCGAAACCTTGCGCGCCTTGCAAACTTTCCAGAAATGGGTAGCGGCGCAAGCGCATGTCGATCGCGCGGTCTCGATGATGGATGTGATCGAGGAAATGAACTGGGCATTCCACGGCGAAGATGCGCAATACCGCGCTTTGCCCAAGAACGACAAACTATTGAGTCAACTGTTATTGGTGTATGACGGGCGCGACTTGGAGGAACTCGTCAATCGCGAGTATCAACGCACGCGCATTACGCTCAGCCTGAACGTGCATGGAGCCAGCGCGATCGGCCAAGTAATCGACAACATCCGCGAGCACTTGAAAGAACACCCGGTTCCAGGCTTAAAAGCGGATATTTCCGGTAATGGCCGATTGTTCGCCGACCAGCAGGACTTGCTGGTCATCGGCCAAGTGACAAGCTTCGGCTGGGCCTTCGCGCAAATATTCCTCTTACTGATGCTACTGTTTCGCTCGCCCACCGCCGCGGTCATCTGCCTCATCCCCAACTTGGCGCCGCTGTTTTTTATTTTCGTGATCATGGGTGCGAGCGGCATCCCGCTCGACATGGCCACCAGCCTGATTGCCGGGGTAGTGCTGGGCATCACCGTGGACGATACGATTCACCTGTTTCACGGATATCAACATCGCTTACAGCATGGCGCCAGCCCGACTTTCGCGCTGGCGCGCAGTTTCGAGGCCTCGGGCCGGGCGGTGCTGGCGGTATCGCTGGTGTTGGTGAGCCAGTTTGCGCTGCTCCTCGGCTCGAAGTTTCAGCCGACCGCGGATTTCGGTTTGCTCGCCGCAACCGGCCTGCTTTCCGGCCAAATACTGGAATTATTGCTGTTGCCGGCGCTGATCGTGTTATGGCACAAACGGCAAGACCGGCGCAGCAAAAAAGCCCTCAGAGCGGCGCTGGCGCGGCGGCGGCAAAAAGCGCGTTAACCGCCGCTGCCGCGTACGCGCCGCTCGCGGCGGATTGCTCGCCGTATTTTGCCTTCGCAGGGGGCGGAGTAAACTATAATAATTTCATAAATAATTTTTTCTTATCCACGGCGCTGTGATTTATGCGGAAACCCCCATCCCCGGAAGACTGGGCGAGAACCATCATTAGCTTTGGGCCGCCTCATCTGCGGCCGATGAGCACGGAGCCGCCCGAGAGCCAAGCGACACAAGAACTCGCGGTGGAGCAGCAGGAATTCAAGATTCGCCTGGCCAATACCGAAGGCCGGCGCGATTCGGCAAGCCTGCTCGTCCAGAAAAAGTATTCATGGCGCGGATACATGATAAGTGACGTGGTCGATCAGGCTCACCCCAATCGCATCACCCTGCTCGCCTATCACAACAAGCACATTATCGGCACCCTGACGCTCGGCTTGGACTCCCCTGACGGCCTCATGGCGGATGAGATGTATGGCGAGGAAATTGGCCGCCTGCGCCAAGCCGGGCGCAAAGTGTGCGAACTCACCAAGCTGGCCGTGGACGAGAATCTGCGTTCAAAACACATATTGGCCACGCTATTCCACATCGCTTATATCTATGGCCGCATTATCCACGGCTACACGGACGTGGTCATCGAAGTCAACCCGCGACACGTGCTGTTTTATGAAAAAATGCTCGGGTTTCAAAGGTGGGGGGAAGAGAAAATTTGTCCGCGCGTGAATGCGCCATCCGTCCTGCTTCGCCTGGACGTGAGCTACGTGGACGAGCAGATCGCCAAACTCGGTGGTTTAAAAAAAACGGCCGTTCGCGATAAATCCCTGTACCCTTTTTTCTTCAGCAAAGAGGAAGAGGCCGGAATCACCCACCGCCTGTTGGAAGGCGCGTGATCCCCCTCCCTCGTTCATGAGCGATCGCTTCTCCTATGCCGCGGCCTTCTCACGCAACATTGGCTGGCTCGCCCCGCACGAGCAGGAGGCGCTTCGCCATAAGCGCGTCGCCATCGCCGGCTTGGGCGGCGTGGGCGGCGCCCACCTGCTGACCCTCGCGCGGCTCGGCATCGGCGCATTCAACCTCGCGGATTTCGATACTTTCGAGTTGCCCAATTTCAACCGCCAATCCGGCGCGTCGATGAGCTCCCTGGGCCAATCCAAGATCAAAACCATGGCCGCCGCCGCCAAGGATATTAACCCGGAACTGGCCCTGCGGCTGTTTCCGGAAGGCATTACGCCAGCGAATATCCCGGAATTCCTTTCGGGTGTCGACCTGTATGTGGACGGACTGGATTTCTTCGCGTTTCCCGCGCGGGAAGCCGTCTTCCAGGCGTGCGCCGAGTTCGGCGTCCCGGCCATCACGGTGGCGCCACTCGGCATGGGCGCGGCGCTACTGAATGTCCTGCCCGGCGGGATGACGTTCGAGGAATATTTCCGCGTAACCGGGCTACCGGAGGCGGAAAAGATGGTGCGCTTCCTGCTCGGGCTTTCCCCCGCCATGCTCCAGCGCCGTTATGTGGCCGACCCCTCTACGGTGGATTTCGCCCGGCACCGCGGCCCCTCCACCGCCATGGCATGCCAACTGTGTGCTGGCGTAGCCGCCACCGAGGCCTTGAAAATACTCCTGAAGCGGGGAAAGATTCATGCTGCGCCGCATGGCGTCCATTTCGACGCCTACCGGAACCAACTCAAGCACACTTGGCGCCCCTGGGGCAACCACCACCCCATCCAGCGCATCGCCATCGCCATCGCCAGAAAGCAACTCGCCGCAATGGCGGCCGAAGCGAAACCCTTCGAGGCGCTTCCCGCAGCAGCGGGCGAAATCGAGCAAATTCTCGATCTCGCCCGCTGGGCGCCCTCCGGGGACAACACCCAGCCTTGGCGCTTCGAGATCGCGGACCATCGCCATATCGTGGTGCACGGCTTTGACACCCGCAGCCACTGCATCTACGACCTCGATGGCCGGTCCAGCCAGATCGCGATCGGCGCCCTGCTGGAAAACATCCGCATCGCCGCGAGCGGGCAAGGCCTGCGCACCGAAATCCGGCGGCGGACGGACGCACCGGAAGAAAAACCCGTTTTCGACGCTTATCTCGCCGCCGGTCCGGCGCTGGCGCCCGACCCGCTCATTCCCGCCATCCCCCTGCGCAGCGTGCAGCGGCGGCCGCTGCGCACCCAGGCGTTAACGGCCAGGGAAAAGGAAGCGCTCGAGGCGGCTGTTGGAGAATCTTGCAGCGTATTGTGGATCGAGGGCTGGGCCGCCAAATGGAAGGTGGCGCGCCTGCTGTGGAAAAACGCCAAGTTGCGGCTCACGCTCCCGGAAGCCTATCGGGTGCACCGGGATATTATCGAGTGGAATGCCCGTTACAGTCAGGACAAGGTGCCCGACCAAGCAGTAGGGCTCGACCCGTTGACGACACGGCTCATGCGCTGGGTCATGCAAAGCTGGGGGCGTGTCGGATTTTTTAACACTTACCTGGGCGGCACGGTGCTCCCCAGGATCGAGTTGGATCTCGTGCCGGCGCTGGCCTGCGCCGGCCATTTCCTGATCCTCGCCCGGGAGGCGCCCAAAACCATTGACGACTATATTGCCGCGGGGCGGGCCATGCAGCGCTTTTGGCTCACCGCAACCAAGCTCGGGCTGCAACTTCAGCCCGAGATGACCCCGCTGATCTTCAGCCGCTATGCCCGAACAGGCGTCGAGTTCTCCCTGGCGCCCTGCGCACGGCATGCCGCGGACAATATCCGCGCGCAATTCGAAGCCGTACTCGGGCCGCATACCGGGCATGCCGTGTTCATGGGCCGCATCGGCAGCGGGCCGGCAGCGCGAGCCCGCTCCCTGCGCCTCCCCTTATCCCGCCTGCTCTCCAGTTAACTTGGTTACTTCCTCGCCCCCAGCCCGTTTGTCGGGGAATTTTACACTCCAACCCAGCGCAGGCCAGGCTGGCCGCCGCCACTAAATATAATTCGGTTGAGATTCATGATGTTACGACTTCGCGCTGAGATTGGCACGGCTGTTGCTTTATGTAAGGCAGGCTCGATCATTTATATTTGCCTTCATATATACGTAGTCCTCACAAGGAGAACAGACATGAAACTCAAAAAAATTCTACTGGCCGTTGCGGCCACCCTGCCGGTGCTTTGCGCGCCTGCCTATGCGGCCCTGCAGGTCGACAACTGGAAACTGGATACCAGCGGCGCCACGGGGCAAGGCCTCACCCAAGTGGTGAGCGGCATCGACGAAATCCTGTTCACCGCCGCCACCCACGCCACCAGCCCAGCCGGCTTCGGCGTTGGCAGCCCGTTTTCCACCACCGGTAAGGGCGTGGCGACACAATTCAACAGCTATGAGACCGGGATCATTCCTGTACCTCAACTTAACGTACCCGGTGGCAGTGCGGGGCTTCCAGGTTGGGAATTGACCTTCGACTGGACCGCGGGCGGCACCTTTACTGGAGGCGTACCGGGTCTTGCTGCTTTCTTCACCCACGGTGGCGCCGGAACCATCAACTTCTATGTCGACAACCTGGACGACTTGGCCGGCGTGAAATCCAACCCGCTTACCGGCTTGGGCTACACGGACGGCACAAAAATCGCCTCCTTCACCCTGCAGCCCGGCCAAGGCGGCGCACTCTTCCTGCTCACCTCCGACGGCTCGGACGATTCGGACTGGCTGATCGACTTGACTAACACCCTGTCCGGCGTCATTTTAGACAGCCTGGGTGCCGATCTGGGAACGAAGGCAAATACGGGCTTGCATACCGACTCGAACTTCGACGCCAACCCGGTCCAGGGTACGCCGCCGTTCTCCTACACGGGTGGCGGTTTCGCCTGCGGCGGGATAGCGACCAACTTCTGCGCCAAGGAAGATGGATCGGCCGTGCTGACGGTTCCCGAGCCAGCCTCCCTGGCGCTGCTCGGCTTAGGTCTGGCCGGTATGGGCCTGTTCGGTCGCCGCAACAAGAAGGCCTGAGCGCGCTGAGTTCGGCCATGGGGCGCACGGCGTCCCGCGCAACAAAAAGCCCACCGTTCGCGGTGGGCTTTTTTTGTTTACGCTGCCGAGAATCCAGGGTTAAACTGACAACAACCATTACTGCCCCGGTTGACCATGCCCAGCCTGCCCGTACTACGCGTCCTCGCCCGCGAGTTGCTCACCGCTGAGCGAGCACCCCGCATCCTCGAGCCGGATTTGGTCATGGACGACCCGCACAAGGTCGCTGCCTACGTCCAAGCCGGGCGGCCCGGGGGCGTGATGGCGGCGGTATATTTGTTCCACTGCGCCCAGATCTGCGAAGTGATCCAGCCGGGGGAGACCGTGATCGACTTGGCCTGCGGCCCGGCGAATCAGCTTGCGCTGGTAGCGCAACTGAACCCGGATACGCGCTTCATCGGCATCGATCTGTCCGCCGAAATGCTGGGCCGCGCGCGCGCCTATATTGCCGAGTTGGGATTGAAAAACGTCGAATTGCGCCAGGGCGACATCGCATGCCTGGATGGATTCGATGCGTCGAGCGTGGATGCGGTCACCTCAACCGTGGCCCTGCACCATTTGCCCAGTGTGGAACACCTGCATCGAACCTTCGCCCAGATCGCGCGCGTGCTCAGACCCGGGGGCGGCCTTTACCTCGTGGATTTCGGGCATCTCAAGGCGGAAAAATCGATCGAGTATTTCGCTAACCAGTACCGGGACCGGCAGCCCGAGTTGTTCACCCTCGACTACCTCTATTCGCTCCGGGCGGCATTCCGGTTGGCCGATTTCGATGTGGCGCACGCAGCCTACCTTAAACACGCAGGACGTCTGTTTTCGACCTTCCTGGCGCCCTTCTTCGTCGCCATCAAGAGCCCCGCACGAAGGCAGCTTCCCCCCGAACTGAAGAGGCAGCTCGCTACGGCGCGTGACAAGCTCCCGCTTCACCACCGGCGGGATATGCAAGACTTGATCACCTTCTTCCGTTTCGGCGGGCTCGGCTCATCCGCTCTGCGCGCCTGAGCGCCGCCCTGCCCAGTATCGCGCAAAGCGCCTCGCTACAAGGTCTTCAACAGGGCCTGCGCCGCTTCCTTCTCCGGGAACGGCTTGCCTGCTTTGAGCAAGCCTTCGAGTTCCTTGCGGCCACTGGCGCGGTCACCCGTTTTCACCAACGCCACCGCATAGTGGTAGCGGGTGCTGCGCGCCTCGGGCGCCTTGGCCGCTGCTTGCTTGAGCATGTCCAGCGCGCGCTTCGCTTCACCTTGGCCGAGCAGGATCCAGCCCAATGTATCCATCACGCTCGGGTCGCTGGGGTCGAGCTTAAATGCGCGTTCTGCCGTCGGTAGCGCCCGGACATCCCCCTGCCCTTGATAGAGCGCCGCGAGATTGTTGAGCGCACGTACGTTGTCGGGAGCGTCCTTGAGCAATGATTCGTATTGCTCGATTGCAGCCGGGATGCGCTGACGGCGGATGAAGCTTTCCGCCCGGTAGCTGCGAACCGCCACATCGTTGGGTTGTTCCTGGAGCCACTGCAGCAAGCGGGCATCGGCCTCGGCGGCGCGGCCCGCCCCCACCAAGGCCTGATGCACGCGAATCGCCCGCCCCCCGCTCTTCGACATCGCGAACGCCTTCTCGTAAACGCGCACCGCTTCGGCATACTTCTCCTGCTGCATGAGGACATCGCCTTCGAGCATGTATCCGGTCACCCCCGCTGGCTCCTGCCGCACCACTTGCCGCGCATACTTGAGCGCCTCGTCCGCCTTGCCATCCGCGAGCTCGACCCCAACCAGGGCCATCAGGACGCTCAGGTCGCCGGGCTTGAGCGCAAGCGCCTTGTTGAGCGTCGTGCGCGCGTCCGCGTGGCGTTTGAGGGCGATTTGCGCTCTCGCCAACTCGATGTGCGCGACCAGCGAATCGGGCGCCTTGCCGGTCAACCGTGTGAATGACGCTACGGCGTTCTCGTGCTGTCCCACCGCGAGTTGCACGTTGCCGAGCAGCTCCAGCGCCGCAAGCGCATCCGGGTTTGCGCTTTGCGCCTCGCGGGCGATGGTCAATGCTTGTTGCGGATTGCCCTTGGCCAAGTAATGGCGCACTAGCAGCGCCCGCGGCTGAAGTGCGGCAGGGTTCGCGTTCGCCGCTTTATCCAGCCAGCGCACATACTCGTCCTCCTGCTTGGCGGCGACCGCCAATTGCGCCAAAGCCAGCATCGCCTCCACGTTCTTCGCGTCCTTGTCCAGGATGCCTAAGAAACGCTTGCTCGCCGCGTCGGGCTTCTTCTCCTGTACGTCGAGCCGGGCCAGCGCCATCGTAGCGGCAAAGTCGCCCGGCTGGATGGAAAGCGCTTGTTCCAGACTGCGGCGGGCATTGGGCAGGTCGTTTCGCAGCAGGTAGATCGCCCCCCGCATTCTGTGCGCGAGCGGGTTCTTGGGCTGTTTTTTCTCCAGCGCAGCCACTGCGGCGAGCGCTTTGTCGTACTCCTTGCTGCGCATGTACCCCAGCACCAATAGCGTGTCTGCTCCGACCCGCGCGGGGTCTGCGCGCGATGCCGCCTCCAGCATGGCGGTCGCCTGATCGCCCATGCCAGCGCCGAGATAGCTGCTGCCCAACTGGGTCTGCACGCCCACATCCTTGGGGTCGAGGGAAAATGCCGTTTCCAGCGCTTGGCTGGCCTTGGCGTAATCCCCGGCGCTCATATAGGCCTGCCCGATTAAGGCGTGCAGTTCATCGTTTTGGGGGTGGCGTTTGACCAGCGGCTCAAGCAGCTTGATGGCCTCGGCGGCGCGGCCCGTCCGAATGAGAATCAGCGCTTTCAGTTGATTCGCGGCGAGATCGCCGGGGTTTACCGCAAGATACCGCCCGACCTGCTGCTCCGCCGCAACTGGTGAGCCCGCGGTGTAGTGCACATAACCGGCGAGCAGCCAACCCGGCACGTAGCCGGGGAAGGCCTTCTCCAGCTTCTGAATTCCTTCCAGGGCTTGCTGCGGCTGCTTCTTCGCGTGGCTGATCAAGGCGTCGACATAATATGCGCCGGGGTGCTCGATGCCGGATTGGCGCAGCTTTTTGGCGTCCGCGGCGGCGGCATCGAGCTTGCCGGCGCGCACATGGAGCAGCGCCCGGCTCGACAGCGCCTCGACGCTCCTCGGATTAAGTTTGACCGCTTCGTTGTAGGCGGCCTCCGCTGCCTGAGTATTGCCGCGGCCGCGCTCCCAGTCCCCCAGGCGCAGCCAGGTGCCATCACTCTTCGGATTGAGTTTCAGCGCCTGGTCGAGATGGCTGCGCGCCAAAGCCGGCTCTCTGGCGGCGGTGGCGCAGTAGGCCAGCCCCCAATAAGCCTCCACGGTGCCAGGATCCGTCACATTGGCCGTGCGATACATCTCGCATGACTCCTTTCGGCGCCCAAGGCCGGCGAGGGCGTCGGCGCGAATCTTCTGGATTCTGGCGGTGTTCTTGGTCGAGCTCTGTTGGCTCGGGGTTATTTCGTCCAGCACCCGCTGGAACTGGCCCTGCTGCACGTAGGCTTCGCCCAAGGGCGCCTTCAGCGTTTCCTGGCCGGCGCCGAGCGCGAGGGCGCGCTTGAACTCCTTCTCCGCCGATGCGCCCCGGCGGATGATCAAGTACACCTCGCCCAGCAGTATGCGCGCCTCGGCATTGTTGGGGTTCTTGCTCAGCGCGCTCTTGAGTTCTATCTCGCTTGCCCGCAGGTCGCCCTTGACTTGGAAGTCCTTCGCGCGCTGCACATGTTCCTGGTCAGTGAAGTTGCGGAACCGATCGCAACCGGAAAGCGGTAGGGCCAGCGAAGCCGCCAGCAAGGCGGCGCCCAGACGGGTATACCAGGAAATTATCATGCCATCGATTCCTTCGTGAGCCGGGTTCGAGTCTTACTTCCCAAGCTTGATCTGTTTGAGGAGGGTCTGCGCTTCGCGCTCTTGGGGGAATTTGATGCCGCTGTTGAATAGGCGATCGAGCTCGGCCCCGGCGCGGACTTTATCGCCGCTCTTGTACAATGCCGCCGCCAGATGATAACGAATTTCCGCTGCATCCGGCGCTTTGGACAGCGCTTGCTGCAGGAGCTTCAGCCCCTTGTCCGTTTGGCCCTGCTGAACCAGAATCCACCCTAGGGTATCCATAATGACCGGGTTGTTCGGGGCGAGTTGGTTGGCTTGTTCCGCGGACGGCAACGCACGTTTATCTTGTGTCTCCTGATACAACCAAGCCAAGTTATTCAGCGCGAGCACGCTCTGTGGCGCCTGGGCCAGCACGGTCTGATACTGTTCGATTGCAGGTTTATATTGCTTTTGCTGCAAATAGGACTCGGCGAGGACAGCGCGCGCCGCCAGGTCGCCGGGCTTCTCTTTCAGCCATTGCAGCATGCGCGCTTCGCCTTCGCGCGCCTTGCCTGCTTTGACCAGCACCGAATGCAGGCGAATCACGATTTCGCTGGATTTCGCCAAGCGAAAGGCCTGATCGTATTTTTCGATGGCCTTGTCAAATTGTTTATCGGCTTCCAGCACATCCGCCTCCAGCAAATAACCGATGGCGAGCTTGGGTTGCTGCTTCTGAATCTGTTGCGCGATCTTTAACGCCTCCCCCTTGCGCCCGGCCTGGAATTCCAGCCGCGCCAACGCGACCTGGGCGTCGATGAGATCGGGCTTGATTTGCAGCGCCTTTTGATAGGCCGTGAGCGCGGCGGTGGGGTTTTTCACCGCTTCCTGGGCTGCGCCCAAGCGCATTTGCGCCAGCGGATTATCCGGCGCGAGTGTGGCCAGCTTGGTGAAGCTTGCGATCGCGTTGTCCTTCTCGCCCGCCGCCATCTGCGTCATGCCCAGCAGATCAAGCGCTTCCGGCTGATTGGGATTGGCGGTGGCTGCTTCGCGCGCGAGGGTCAAGGCGCGCTGCGGGTCTTTTTTCTGCAGGTAGTATTGCGCCAACAATGTCCGCGGTGCGGTCGCGGCGGGGTGCGCGGCAGCGGCCTTGTTCAACCAATCCAGCATCTCTTTCTCGTGCTTGGCATTGGCTTCCATTGCGGCGAGGGCGAGCATTGCCTGGAGATTGTTCTTGTCCTTGGCCAGCACCGACTCGAAGCGCTTGCGCGCGGCGTCGGTTTTTTTATCCCGCATGTCGATCTGCGCCAGATTCAGCGCCGCCGGGAAAAAGGCGGGGTCGATGGACAGCGCTTTCTCAAACGACAGGCGCGCGCGCGCCGTGTCTCCCTTGTTGAAATACACCGTGCCGCGCATGCTATGGGGAAGAGGGGTGTTGGGTTGCTTTTTCTCCAAGCTGTCGAGGGCGGCCAGCGCTTGATCCCACTCTTTTTTGTTGGTGTGCGTCAGCACGCGCAAAATGTCCGCTCGGCCTTTGTCGGTTTCCATGCCGGAGGCGGCGTCCAAGTCGGACAGCCCCTGCGCCACATCGCCGGCGGCATAGCGGCTCAGGGCCAAGCCGGTGCGCACCGCGGCGCTCTGTGGGTCAAGCTTGGCGGCACGTTCGAAATATTCCGTTGCCCGAGCGTGCTGCTTGAGTTGCATATGCAGTTCGCCTGCCAGGGCCAAGGTCTGTTGATCGGCTTGATTGCCGGTCAGCAGGGGTTTCAGGGTTTCGAGAGCTTTTTCCGCTTGGCCTAGTTTTAATTGGGCCGTTGCCAGCAGCTTGCGCGCGTAGGCATGGTCCGGATAGCGTTGCAGCAAGGGCTTGAGTTGCTGCTCGGCTTGGCCGTAGGTTCCCAGCGCGAGCGCGGTGGCCGAGAACAGCAACACGCTCGGCGCATGGTTCGGCGCAACTTTTAGCACTTCTTGCAAAATGTCACGCGCAGCGGTGAAATTTTTCTGCTGAAATTCAATCAGCGCGGTGAGGTACTTTCCTTCCAGATGCTGGGGTTCCAGCTTTTTGATCGCGGCGACCTCCGCGCGGGCGGCGTCCAATTTACCTTGCCTCAAGTAAATATTGGCCAGGCTGCTGTGCGCTTGAATCGAGCGTGGATCGGCTTTTAGGGCCTCCCGGTAGGCCCCGATGGCCTCTTCCAGCTTGTCTTTGGCTTGCAGCCAATACCCCTTCATCAACCAGGTAGTGGCGCGTTTGGGATCTTTGGCGATGGCGGTATCGATCTGCGCGGCGGCCTCCGTGTCCTTTTGCTCCACCATGGCCAGCGCCGCCAAGCCGGTATAAACATCCGCCAGATCGGGCGCCAGGGTGCGCGCCTCCTCCAACGAGGCTTTTGCCTTATCGTGCTGCTTGAGCGACATATAGGCGTTGCCTTGCAGCGCGAGGATGCGGGCGCGCAGCAAGGGCGTCACGCTAGCCGGCGCATGGATTTCGTCGATTACTTTCTGAAACTGCCCTTGCTGCAACATGGTCTGGCCCAGTTCGGGCAGCAATTCGCTTTTGTCCTTAGCCAGTTGCATGGCCTTGCGCAATTCCTTTTCCGCGCTCGCCGGGTCTCCCTGCTTGATGTAGAGCTTGCCCAATTGCGCGCGCGCTTCGGCGTTCTCCGGGTTTTTCTGCAGCGCATTCTTGAGCTCAATGACCGCCGCTTTTAAATCGCCTTTGTCTTGCGCCTGCTTGGCCGACGCCACGAGTTTTTGGCTGTCGGCTTCCTTGCTGCAAGCGGGGAGCAGGAATGCTGCGGTCAAGCAAAGAGTGATCGGGATAAAACGCTGAAACATGGCATCCTCCGTGGATATGTTTGGCGATATGACAAATCGCATCTATATCGCGAGTTTTTTCGAGAATATCAGGGAATTTTCGCTTTTCCTATGATATTCCGCGCAAGCCGCTATTTGACTTGGTCTTTTGTCTGAATCCCGAAGCGCGCGAGCATGTCATACAGCGTCGGCCGCGATACGCCCAGCATCTCCGCCGCGCGTGCAATATTGCCATTTACGCGGCTGATCGCTTTATTGACCGCATCGCGCTCGGCGAGCTCCCGTACTTGCCGCAGATTCAGCGGAGCCGCTTCCGCTTCATTGACCGTGAGCCCCAGATCCTGCGCGCTGAGGCGATTATCCTCGCTCATGATGACGGCGCGTTTAAGGCAATTTTCCATTTCGCGCACATTGCCGGGCCAGGCATGGTTCTCGATCGCGGCGCAGGCATCGGGCGTGAAGCCTTTCAGTGCCTTGCCGTATTGCGCGTTGTATCTTTCGAGGAAGGCATGCGCCAGCAGCAGGGCGTCGCCCTCGCGCTCCCTGAGCGGCGGGATGTTGATGGTGATCTCGCTGATGCGGTAGAACAAATCCTCGCGGAAACGGCCTTGTTCGATCAGGCGCCGCAGGTCTTGATGGGTAGCGCACACCACGCGAACATCGACCGGAATTTCTTCGCGCCCGCCGAGACGCTCGACTATCCGCTCTTGCAAAAAACGCAGCAGTTTTGCTTGCAGCGGAAACGGCAGATCGCCGACTTCGTCCAGGAACAAGGTGCCGTGGTCGGCATATTCGATTTTGCCCTTGGTTTGTTTGCCGGCGCCGGTGAACGCGCCTTTTTCATAGCCGAATAATTCGCTTTCCAGCAGATTTTCCGGGATCGCGGCACAGTTGATCGCGACAAAGCGCTGACTCGCGCGCGGCGAAAGATCATGCAGCGCGCGCGCGAACAATTCCTTGCCGGTGCCGGAATCGCCGAGCAGCAAGACCGTGGCATCAACCGGCGCGACCTTTTCCACGGTACGGCAAATTTTTTGCATCACCGCGCTGCCGGTGATGATGCCTTGCAGCGCCGTTCCCTGGCGCACTTGCAGCTTGCGGTTTTCCGCCTCCAGCTGGTGCAGGTGCAGCGCGCGGTTGACGATCAGACGCAGAATGTCGGGCTCGATCGGCTTGTGATAAAAATCATAAGCGCCGAGCGCCACCGCCTTTACCGCGTTGGCGCGGTCTTGGTTGCCGGAGACGACGATGACCTTGGTGCTGGGCGCCAAGGCTAAAATCTGCTCCAGCGTGGCCAGCCCTTCCGTCGCGCCATCCGCATCCGGCGGCAGGCCGAGATCGAGCGTCACCACCGGCGGTTCATAGCGGCGCACCGCCGCCAGCGCCGCTTCGCGGTCGCCGGCGATCACCACCTCCAGGTCATCGAAGCTCCATTTAAGCTGTTTTTGCAGGCCCAGATCATCTTCGACCAAGAGCAGGAGGTTTTTTGATTGTTGGTTTTCTTCGTTAGGCACCTGACGCTCCTTGCATAGGCGATTCTACTATTTCATTTTCTATCGATTTGCGCTTTGGCAGATTCACTGTGAACGTCGTACCCTGACCAAGCTGGCTGGCGACGCTGATCTCGCCCCGCAGTTCACGCACATACTCCCGGCATTCATAAGCGCCGATACCCATGCCGGTTTTTTTCGTGGTTTCGAAGGGGCGGAATAGTTTGTCGCGTATAAATTCTTCGTCCATGCCCCGGCCGTTATCTTGCACCGTAATTCGAGCTTGTTCGCCTTGCGTTTCCAGCACGATTTCCACCGCGCCGGTATCCGGCGTCGCTTCGATCGCGTTTTGCACCAAATGGCCCAGCACGCGTGACAAGCGCTCCTTGTCCGCGATCACCCATACCGGTTGCGCCGGCGCGCGCAACCGCGGCGCGGGGCGGAAGTGGGATTTTTCCTTCATCAGACGCTCCAGCAAGGGGATTAAATCCACCCCGGTCGCTTGCTGCGCGGACTGATACCCGGTGCGCAATTGCGCGAGCAGCCGGGTCATCCGTTGCGCGGCGTTATCCACGGTGGCGAGCATGTCTTCCTGGAATGCCGGATTGTGTTTGTGCTTTTGCGCATTGGCGAGCAGCAAGGACAACTGCGCGACGATGTTTTTTAAATCATGCACGACGTAGGTGGACAAGCGGTTGAAGGATTCGAATTGGCGCGCCTCGACCAGTGCTTCGGTGGCTTGGATTTGCGCCAGATATACCGCTACTTGCCGCCCGGCAGTTTTGAGTAAATCGCTGTCTTCCCAGTTGAACTCGCGCGGGCCGCGCGATTCGGCCAGCACGATGAAGCCCATTAGCTGTTCATGCAAAATCAAGGGGGTGATGAGCCAGGCGCGGGGCAGGGACGACATCCACGCCGGTAGCCTGAGCTCGCCGTAGATATCCGGGGCTTTGGCGTACTCCTTCAGATCTACTACCCATTGCCGCTCGGCGAGAAAGCGGCACAACGAACATTGCTCGTCTTCGATGTCGGCGAGGGCCGGCAGATTCCACTGCGCCGCTTGGCGAAATACGCCGCCCTCTTCCACCCACAGTGCGGCGGCCGGACTGTCCACCAGCTCCGCCACGGCTTGCAGCGAGCGCTGGCGCAATTTCAAGCCCGGCTCGCCGGCGGAAAGCGTATGGGTAAAGCGCAGCCACTCTTCCCGGTAGTCGTACTTGTAGTTGAAAAAGTGCTTGCTCAAGAAAACCTTGAGCCGCGCGCGCAGCGCGCCGGAAAACAGGACGGCCAGCAAAACGACCGCCGCGCCGAAAAGAAAGGCGACTTGCAGCACCCCGCCCCAATTGCCGCCGAACAGCCGGATGTAATATCCCGCGCCGGCCATGACCAGCAAATAGGCCCCGGCGCCAAACAAGGCCGCGCTGTGAAACACCACGCGCCGCGATACGTGAACCTCCAGCGACCAATGCGGATTGCGCGCGGCGGACACCGCGATCAGCGGCGCCAGCAAGGCATTGACGAAGCCGCGCGCGCTCCAAATGCCGGCGTCCGCGATATGGAATAGCATGGCGTCGGAATAGAGATAGAAGTCATACGCGAAGAGCGCGCCCAAGCCCAGGCAAAAATATTTGATGGCCCAGCGCTGTGCTTCGGGCGCATTGCGGTAGAGCTGCTCCACCAAGGCCAAGCCGATCACGGTGAGCACCACGCGCCCGATGATGACAATGATGAATTTAAGCTCCGCGGAGAAGGCTAACAGATGCGCATGCAGCGCCAAGGTAGTGATAAAAATGGCGCCAAACAGGAGGACGCCGAACCCAAACCAGCGCTTCATTCGCTGGTGGGTTGGGGCATCCTCGGGTATCACGCGAGCCGCCAGCAGCTTCCATAAAAACAGCAGCCACAGTCCGTCGCGCGCGATTTCCAACAGGTCGGCCATGGGCGCCAACGCCCCGGCGGCGGCGCTGGCATACGCGCTCAATCCCGCCCATAACGCGGTCACCCCGGCGGCGGCGGCCAGCAGCGCGCCTTGGAATTTGCCGCGCCAGCCTAAAATCAGCAGCCCTGTGAGCAGCGCGAACGCGAACGCCGCGACGCCGTAACTGACTGCCCCGATGCTTAGTGTGGTGTCACCCATATCGCCGGCTTACCTCGCCCCTTTGCCAAACAGCACGACTTGCGTGGTTTGAAACAAGATCAAGATATCCAGAAAGAAGGTGTGATTTTTTACATAGTAGAGGTCATATTGCAATTTTTCGATCGCGTCCTCAAGCGAGGCGCCATAGGCATAGCGCGCCTGCGCCCAGCCGGTGATGCCGGGTTTGATGCTGTGACGCGAGGCGTAGTAGGGAACTTGCTCGATCAGCTGATCGACAA
Source organism: Hydrogenophilales bacterium (assembly GCA_016235775.1). GTDB lineage: Bacteria > Pseudomonadota > Gammaproteobacteria > Burkholderiales > Thiobacteraceae > RBG-16-58-11. The sequence goes on along the minus strand of JACRIU010000047.1, from coordinate 22,316 downwards.
AGAAGGGGCGCTCCGGGCGCGGGCCGACGAAGCTCATATCGCCCCTAAACACGTTGAAGATTTGGGGCAGCTCGTCGATGCGCAGCATGCGTATCACGTTGCCGACGGGCGTGACCCGCGCATCGTCCGCCTGCGCCCACTGCGGCGCGCCGTCTTTTTCCGCGTTTTGCACCATGCTGCGAAATTTATAAATGGTGAAAATGCGCCCGCCTTGGCCTACACGCTCCTGCCGGTACAGAATAGGAAAACCCGATTCCCACGCGATGAGCAGCATGGCCAAGATCATCACCGGCAGGGCTAAAACCAGAATGGTAAAGCTGACGAACAGGTCAAACAGGCGCTTCACCATGTCGCGCACGATGCCCTGCTGAAATCCCTCCGACAACACCATCCAGCTCGCGTTGAGCGATTCCAGCTGCACTTGGCCGCGTTCGCGTTCGAAGAACGTGGACAGCTCCACCACATGCACGCCTTTCAGCCGGCAGTCGAGCAACTCGTTCACCGGCAGGCCGCCGCCGCGCCGCTCGCGCACGGCGATCACGATTTCATCGATTTGATATTTATCGACGATTTCGGACAGCTTGGCGTGGTCCGTCAGGATGAGGCTATGATCCACGAAGTGGTGCACGCCTTGCAGCGGCAGAAACCCCACGACATGCATGCGCCGGTGGCTGTCGCGCCCGCGCAGCAGATCCACCACCTTGGACGCGCGCGTGCCGGTGCCCAGCACCAGCACGCGGTGTTTGAGAATTTCAAGATCCGCCCAGCGGAAGAACATTACTCGCCCCAGCACCACCGCGCTAAGACCGATCAGGCACGCCGCACCGAGCGCGCCACACCCGAGATAGATGCCGGGGAACAGGTAATACACCAGCGCCATGCCGGCCAGGATGAGCAGGAAGCTGGCCCCGACGCGGAATAGCATGCTGCCCATGCCTTCCTCGAAATCACGGCGGTAGAGCCCGAATGCGCTGAGCACGACGATGCCCAGCGTCAGGAACACCGCGGCATTGGTCCCTATTACCGCCGAGTCAGGCGTCCAAGGCGCGCCCTGAAAGCGCAAATGGATTCCCAGCGGCACAGCGGCCAACAACAGCAGCGCCTCCACCGCAAGCAGCAGGAGCACCCCTTTGGAAAGATAGAAATTGAAAACGCGGATCATGTTTGGCTGGCGGCGGGCTTGTGAATGTTGTTATCGCCAAATGGCAGAGCTACCAAAGCATACTCCATGCCAGCGCCATGAAGCCGGCATGTCTGGTAATGTCGCAAAGAAACAATCGCTTGCCTGGTTTTAATCAGGGTTGGAGCGGCGAACAACCCAGATTCGTCAGGCCGGCGACGCCTATGACGATGTTTTGACGGCCCGGCGACCTGTTTTCACGTCCCGCACACCCGGCGCCCTATTCCCAACCCGCATGAGATCAAGTGCTTAGCGATCGGCCTCGAGCAGCGCCTCGACTTCTGGGCGGCGCGCTTTATCCACGGGGCGGCCATCCCCGGCGTGGCGTGGCGCATGGCGCAAGTCCGCTGTCGAGAAAATGGCGGCATCAACACCTTCATGCTCGCCGCCGGTGAACACCAACACCGGCACGCTGCGCAGGCTATCGCCGAATCGGTAACGCTTCTCGCCGCTCTTGAACGGGATATTGCGGTTGAGCAGATATAACTCGACTTCTTTCGGGCTGTCGGTGAACAGCATCAAGCTGATGTCGGAATAGCGCATCGCCGTGCCGGCCAAAACGGGGCCGGTGAGATGGGGGTCGAACAATGCCAGCTCGCGCATCGCCGCCAACGCCTGGCTGCGCATTTCCCTCACGCGCGCGCGCTGTTCGTCGCGCTGATACAGATCGTGGTAGTTGCGCAGCGCCTGCTCGATCTCGGTATTGTTGGGCAGGTTTTGGGTATCATCCGCGCCGAGTTGGCGCGCGGCCTTGCGCTTGGCCAGGGCGAAATCCTGCACGCCATCCGCCGCCATCAAACGCGCGGCGAGTTGCGCGATGCGTTCGCGCATTTGCTTGCGGGTGGAATGATGGTTGCGGGGCATGCTCGCTCGTCTAGAAAATCTGGCTTTTTACATCCTCGCCCGCGCCTTCATCGCCCCAGCTCGGCCGTTCGCTCGGCAGGTTTTCCTGATAGAAAAACTCGGCGCGGCCCTCGCTTGCGCGTTTGCCCGAGGCGGGATCGATGATCACGCTGACCACGCCATCGGGTGCCGGCGGCGCGATCTCCGGCACGCCTTTGAGTGCACGGCCCATGTAGCTGATCCAGATCGGCAGCGCGGCTTGGGCGCCGGTTTCATTGCCGCCGAGCGAGCGTGGCTGGTCAAAGCCGATCCACGCCACCGCGACCAGGCTTTGATTGAAGCCGCAGAACCAGGCATCGACTTGATCGTTGGTGGTGCCGGTTTTGCCGGCCAAATCACCGCGCCCGAGCTGCATGGCGCGCGTGGCGGTGCCGAAACGCACCACGTCTTGCATCATGGAAGTCATGATAAAGGCGTTGCGTGCATCAATCGCGCGTTCCGCCGTCTCGCCCGCGCGCACCGGGTTGGCCTGCGCCAGCACCTTGCCGCGCGCATCCAGGATGCGCTCGATGTAATAGGGGTTCACGCGATACCCGCCATTCGCAAAAATGCTGTAGGCGCTGGCCATTTGGAACGGCGTGACCGAGCCCGCGCCGAGCGCCATGGTGAGATAAGGCGGATGCTGCTCGGCGTTATAACCAAAACGGGTGATGTAGTCCTGAGCGTAGCGCGTGCCGATGGTTTGCAGGATGCGGATCGACACCAGGTTTTTCGACTTGGTGAGCCCCATGCGCATGCGGATCGGGCCGGCATAGGTGCCGTCGAAATTTTTCGGCTCCCACAATTTGCCGCCGGTTTGCGCGGGGCTCAATACGATGGGCGCGTCATTGATGATGGTGGCCGGGGTCAGGCCTTTTTCCAGCGCGGCGGAATAAATGAAGGGCTTGAAGCTGGAGCCGGGCTGGCGCCAGGCTTGAATCACATGATTGAATTTGTTGCGGCCGAAATCGAAGCCGCCAATCAGCGCGCGGATGGCGCCATCGACCGGATTCATCGCGACCAGCGAGGCTTCGACTTGGGGCAACTGCGCCACTTGCCAGCGGCCTTGGCTGTCCTTGGCGACCCGAATCACCGCGCCCGGCTTGAATTTGCTCTTCGTCTTGTCTTGCAGGCTTTTCTGAACAAAATTCAGTGCTTCACCGCTCAAATCGAGAAAGCCTTCGTTCTTGGCTAACACCTTGACCTGCTTGGGGTCGGCCGCCAGCACCAGCGCCGGGATGAGGCCACCTGCCTCGTCGTAGTCTTGCAACAGGTCGTCCAGCGCTTCTTCAGTGGGTTTGGGCGGCAACACCAATTGGGCTTCGGGCCCGCGCCAACCGTGGCGCCGGTCGTAATCCAGCACGCCTTGGCGCACAGCTTCGCTGGCCGCCTCTTGGTCAACCTTGCGCAGGGTGGTGTAGATTTTAAAGCCGCTGGTATAGGTGGCGTCCTGATAGCGCTCGACCATCAGCAGCCGCGCCATTTCAGCCACGTAATCGCCCGGCGCCTCGGAAATGCTGATGTCGTGGCGCACATGCAACTTCTCTTTCAGCGCTGCCTGGTATTCCGCATCCGATATGTATTTCAAGGCATGCATGCGGCCCAGCACATAGTGCTGGCGCCTGCCGGCTTGCGCCGGGTTGGCTACCGGATTGTTGCGTGACGGCGCCTTGGGCAAGCCGGCCATCATGGCCATTTCGGCCACGGATAGCTTATCCAGCGTTTTGCCGAAATACGTCTGGGCTGCGGCGGCAAAGCCATACGCGCGCTGGCCTAAATAGATTTGGTTGATATAAAGCTCGAGGATTTGGTTTTTGTTGAGGTTGTGCTCGATCTTGAACGACATCAGCACTTCGTTGAATTTGCGGGTGACGGTCTTTTCGGGGGATAAAAAGAAGTTCCGCGCCACCTGCATGGTGATGGTGCTCGCGCCCTCGCGCGCGCCACCCCGGCTCACATTGGCCCAGGCGGCGCGCGCCACGCCCATGTAATCCACGCCGCCATGCACGAAGAAGCGGTCGTCCTCCGCCGCCAGAATCGCCAGAATGAGTTTTTTTGGCACCGCCTCGATTTTCACCACCGAGCGCCGCTCCTCGCCAAACTCGCCCAGCAGGGCGCCGTCCGCGGTATAGATGCGCAGCGGAAGTTTCGGTTGATAGTCGGTTAAAGACTCTAAGGAGGGCAACGCCGGGTAAACCAGCACTGCGGCCAGGGCTGCGATGAGAAAGAATATAGCGCCTAACAGCAATACCAGTTTGACCGGCAATAACCACCAGCGGTGCGTCATGGGAATGTTTAAGCCCTTAGGCGGGGCTAGCCTTTAATAAATTGGGGAAGAACCTGAAGTTTAAACCGGGGGGTAAAGCCCGCGCCAATTAGTTATCGCCGATTTGCGTATTTTGCTACTCGCACGGCATTAAATTTTCTTTATCTCTGGCTACCGGCATCAAAGTTGCGCCATTATAGCCGTTAAGAACAAACCGGACGATATGAAAAAAACGCTTTACAGGATAAAAGCTTGTTGCTAGGATTTAACGTAAATTATACTAAGATCGTCTAACCAGCCCGATTAGAAAGGGATTTTGACTTGCTAGCCAACTTGTTCCAGTCCCAGTCGCCTCCGCTTATCGGGGTGGACATTAGCTCTTCCGCCGTAAAAATGGTGGAAATTGAGCAGGCCGGCAAAAATTTGCTGCGGGTCGAACGTTATGCGATTGAAACTCTGCCCAAAGACGCGGTAACTGATGGCAACATCATGAACCTGGAAGCCGTGGCCGAAACCATGCGGCGCGCCTGGAAACGCATGGGCACCCGCATCAAGAATGTGAGCTTGGCCCTTCCCGCCGCCGCCGTCATCACCAAGAAAATCATCGTTCCCGCCGGCCTGCGCGAGGACGAACTGGAAGCCCAGGTTGAAACCGAGGCCAATCAATATATTCCCTTCGCGCTGGACGAAGTGAACCTCGACTTTCAGGTGCTCGGCCCGTCACCCAGCGGCCCGGAAGATGTCGAAGTACTGATCGCCGCCTCGCGCAAGGAAAAAGTGGAAGACCGCGTCGCCGCGGCGGAAAGCGCCGGCCTCAAAGCGGTGGTGGTGGATGTGGAGTCCTATGCCACGCAAACCGCATGCGAATTGGTGTCGCAGCAACTGCCCAACGCCGGGCGTGACCAAACCGTGGCGGTCGTCGATATCGGCGCCGCCATGATGCACATCAATGTACTGCACAATGGCCAGTCGATTTATATGCGCGAGCAAAGCTTCGGCGGAAACCAGCTTACGCAAGAAATTCAGCGCCGCTATAGCTTATCCTCGGATGAAGCCGAAATCGCCAAGCGCCAGGGCGGCTTGCCGGAAAATTACGAGGCCGAGGTTTTACAGCCTTTCATGGACACCCTGGCCTTGGAAGTCGCGCGCGCGATCCAGTTTTTCTTCTCCTCCAGCCAATTCAACCGGGTTGACCATATTTTATTGGCGGGCGGCTGCGCCATGATCCCCGGCTTGGACGAAATTGTCGCCACGCGCGCGCAGTCCAGCACCATGATCGCCAATCCCTTCGCCAGCATGGCCTTGTCTTCGCGCATCAAGCCGAAGCAATTGACCTTGGACGCCCCCGCGCTGCTGATCGCATGCGGTCTGGCCATGCGGAGGTTCGACAAATGATCCGCATCAACCTGCTTCCTCACCGCGAGGAAAAACGCAAAGCGCGCCAGCAGCAAATGCTGTTTATATCGGGCGGCGTGGCGGTATTGGGCGCGCTGTCGGTGCTGCTCGGCTATATCGCCATCGCCGGCATGATCGACCATCAAAATGGCAACAACCAGTATTTAAAGGGTGAAATAACCAAGCTCAACACAGAAATCGAGGAAATTAAAGCCCTGAAGGACAAGACCAAGTCGCTGCTGGATCGGAAAAAAGTGGTCGAGGATCTGCAAGCTGACCGCGCCGAGGCGGTGCACTTGTTTGATCAGATGGTGCGGCTATTGCCCGAAGGCATTTATTTAAAGGGCGTCAAGCAAAACGGCAAAGTAGTGAATATCCAGGGTTACGCCCAGTCCAATGCGCGGGTCTCGACCCTGATGCGCAATCTGGAAGCCTCGCCCTGGTTGGAATCGCCCGACTTGGTGGAAATCAAAGCGGTGACGGTGAACAACTTGCGCGCCAACGAATTCAGCTTGAACATCAAAATCTCCGCGCCGCAAAAGGAAGAGGTTCCCGCCGCCAAGCAGCCCAAGGACAAGAAATCATGAGCCTTGCCGACGACATCAATAAGCTAAATTTTAAAGATATGGGCATTTGGCCCGCTCCGTTCAAGGTGGCGGCGATGGCGATCCTGTTCGGCGCCTTGCTGCTCGCCGGCTACTGGTTTATCTGGAAAGACCAAATGGAGGCGCTGGACCAATCGCGGCAAGAAGAACAAAAGCTGCGCACGGAGTTTCTCGACAAGAAAAAACAGGCGCTGAACCTCGACCTGTATCGCGAGCAAGTCAAGGAAATCGAACAGGCTTTCGGCGCTTTGGTGCGCCAACTACCGAACAAATCGGAAATGGACGCCTTGTTGACGGACATCAACCAAGCCGGCCTGGGCCGCGGCCTGGAATTCGAGTTGTTCAAACCCGCGCCGGAAACGATGCGGGACTTCTATGCCGAACTGCCGATTACGGTGCGCATTACCGGCAGCTACCATGATTTGGGCCGCTTCGCGAGTGATGTGGCAATGCTTCCGCGCATTGTGACGCTGAATAATCTCGCCATTTCCCAAACCAAGGATGGCGTCTTGGCGCTGGACGCTGTCGCCATGACCTACCGCTATTTGGATGAAGAAGAAATCGCGAAAACCAAAAAGGCCGCGAAAGATAAGGGAGCCAAGAAGTGAAGAATTTCACCGTATTGACCCTGCTTAGCCTGCTCGCGGCTTGCGGGAACGGCGACGACCCGCGCGCCTTTGTCGCCGGCGCCGGCAAGGATTTGCGCGGCAAGGTGGATCCCCTGCCCGAAGTCAAACCGTATGAGCCGTTTACCTACGCCGCGACCGACCTGCCCGACCCGTTCAAGCCGCGCAAGCTCACCCCGCCGCCGGGCGAGGGAAAAGGCGGCGGCATTCAACCGCCGCGCGACCATGTGAAGCAAATCCTGGAGAATTACCCGCTGGAAGGCTTGAAGATGGTCGGCACCTTGCAGCAAAACAAGATGACTTTCGCCCTCGTCAAAACGCCGGACAACAACCTTTATCGCGTCAAGCAAGGCAACTACATGGGCCAGAACTTTGGCATCGTCACCCAAGTCACCGACACCGAGATCAACCTCACCGAAATCGTCCAAGACAGCGGCGGGGATTGGACCGAGCGTGCAACCAAGCTCGAAATGTCTGAATCCACGGCCCAGCAGACTCCCAAGAAATAGCAGAGGTACGCCATGAATATTACCCAGCAGTTTTATACCCCCTTCCTCCGGATTTTCGCGGCAACGCTTTTGGTGGCGATATCGCTTCCCGTTTCGGCGCAGGAAACTGCGCCCGGCAACGGAATCACCGGGGTGGATTACACCGTGCAGCAGGGGGGCAAAGTCGTCATTACGGTGGGTCTGAAGCAAGCGTTGCAAACCCCCCCGGCCGGCTTCACCGTCAACAACCCGCCGCGGATCGCCCTCGATTTCATGGATACCGCCAATCAATGGGGCAAAAACAGCCTCGCCATCAATGAAGGCGCGATGCGCAGCGTGAACGTGGTGCAATCGGGCGGGCGCACCCGCTTGGTGCTGAATCTCTCGCGCCCCACGGCTTACGAAACCCGCAGCGAAGGCAATCAATTCATTATCTCGCTCCAAGGCGGTGCAGCGTCGGCGGTCGTCGCCAATAATACCGCGCAGTTTGCCGAAGCGAAGGACGCCGCCGCCACTCACAGCTTGCGCGACGTGGATTTCCGCCGCGGCAAGAACGGCGAGGGGCGCGTGGTGGTCGATCTTTCCGATACCAGCACCGGCATCGATATTCGGCAGCAGGGCAAGAACCTGGTTATCGATTTTCTGAATACCGCCGTGCCACGCAACCTGGAGCGGCGCATGGATGTCACCGATTACGGTACGCCGGTCCTGACCGTGGACACCTTTAGCCAAGGCAAGAACGCCCGCATCACGGTCGAGCCGAAGGGCGAGTGGGAACATTCGGCCTACCAAAGCGAAAAGCAATTCATCGTCGACATCAAGCCCGTCGTGGAAGACCCTTCCAAAGCCATCCGCGCCAAGAAATACACGGGCGAGAAGCTCTCGCTCAATTTCCAAAACGTCGAAGTCCGTGCGGTGCTGCAAGTCATCGCCGATTTCACCGGGCTCAACATCATCACCAGCGACACCGTCACCGGCAATCTTACGTTGCGCTTGAAGGATGTACCGTGGGATCAGGCGCTCGATATCATCCTGCAAAGCAAGGGCCTCTCCATGCGCAAGAACGGCACCGTGGTGTGGATCGCCCCCTCGGATGAGCTGGCCACCAAAGAAAAGCTGGAACTCGAATCCAAACAGCAGATTCTGGATCTGGAGCCGCTGCGCACGGAGACCTTCCACCTCAAGTTCCAGCGCGCGGAGAACTTCGTCAAGGTCTTGACCGACGATAAGCAGCGCATCCTGTCCAAACGCGGCAGCGCGGTAACCGATCCGCGCACCAACACCTTGTTCATTCAGGACACACCTAGCAAGATGGACGAAGTTCGCTCGATACTGGCCCAAATCGACGTGCCGGTGAAGCAGGTGATGATCGAATCGCGCATCGTCGAGGCCACCGACTCGTTCAGCAAGAACCTGGGCATCCGGCTCGGGCTGCATGATTCCGGCGGCAGGGGCTATCCTGTCAGCAGCGGCGGCGGCACCCGCTTGTCTTACGGCGGTCAAATCGAAGATCCGGGCTACCATACCGGCCAGGCTGCGGATGTGCCGACTTTCAATGATCAGCAGCTCAATGTGAATATGGCCGCCGGCGCCATCGGCGGCTTCCGCTCCGGTGCGTTGTCCTTCGTCTTGTTCAAATCCGTATTGGGCCGGTTCCTGAATCTGGAACTCTCCGCCTTGCAAGCCGACGGCCGCGGGAAAATCATCTCCAACCCGCGCGTGGTGACGGCGGATCAAATGGAAGCCACCATCGAACAAGGCACGGAAATTCCGTATCTGCAAGCATCGAGTAGTGGCTCAACTAGCGTTTCTTTCAAGAAAGCGGTGCTCAGTCTAAAAGTGAAGCCGCAGATCACGCCGGACGAAAACGTGATCATGGATCTGAGAGTTAACAAGGACAGCCGCGGCACGGACACCATTGCCGGGCCTGCCATCGACACCAAGCAGATCACCACCCAGGTGCTGGTGGAAAACGGCGGCACCGTGGTCATCGGCGGCATTTACACCGAGGATGAGCGCACCACCGTGACCAAGATTCCGGTGTTCGGCGACCTGCCCTTCATCGGCCCGCTATTCAAAAATACGCAGAAGCGCGACGACAAGACCGAGCTCCTGATCTTCGTCACCCCGCGCATTCTCAAAGATACCTTGAATCTGCGCTAAGCCGCGATCGCGGCTGAACGGTAATTCCGCTAAAATTGCCCGTCTTATGTCTAAGACGGGCAATATTTTTTTGGTCGGCCTCATGGGCGCGGGCACAACCACCATCGGCAAGCTGCTGGCGAAGCGCCTGCACAAGACCTTCATCGATTGCGATCACGAGCTGGAGCATCGTACCGGGGTTAAAATCCCGCTGATTTTCGAGCTGGAAGGCGAGGCCGGTTTTCGCGAGCGCGAGGTCGCGTTGATCCAGGAACTGAGCCAGCGCGAGGACGTGGTGCTGGCTACCGGCGGCGGCGCGGTATTGCGTCCCGAGAACCGGGCGGCGCTGGCGCAAAACGGCACCGTGGTTTATCTCAATGCGCGGGTTGAAGACCTTTACGCCCGCACCAAGCATGACAAAAATCGCCCCTTGCTGCAGACCGCCAACCCACAAGCAAAACTCGACGAATTGTATCGGCAGCGCGACCCGCTCTACCGGGAAATCGCCGACATCATCATTCCTTCCGGACAACAAAACGTGCACCACGCGGTGCGCGAAGTCGAGCGCCGCTTAAGGGAAGCCAGCGCATAAGTTATACTGTTGGCCCATGCAAACCCTCACCGTCGCCTTAGGCGATCGCTCTTATCCCATACACATCGGCGGCGGGCTGCTGAATCAGCCTGAACTGCTCCTGCCGCACTTGAAAATTCCGCAAGCGGCGATCGTCACCAATACCACGGTCGGCCCGCTTTACCTGGAGCGCGTGCAGCGCCTGCTCCTGCAAAACGGGATCAAGGTCGTGCCGATCGTGCTGCCGGATGGCGAGGCGTATAAAAACAGCGCATCGCTCAACCTGATTTACGATGCCTTGCTGACCCATCGCATGGAGCGCAAGGCGACGCTGATCGCGCTCGGCGGCGGCGTGATCGGCGATTTGACCGGCTTCGCCGCAGCCACGTATTTGCGCGGCGTGCCCTTCATTCAAATTCCGACCACCTTGCTGGCCCAGGTCGATTCCTCGGTCGGCGGCAAAACCGGCATCAATCATCCCTTGGGCAAGAACATGATTGGCGCGTTCTATCAGCCGCAATTGGTGCTGGCCGATACCGGCACGCTCAACACCCTGCCTGACCGGGAGCTCTCTGCCGGGCTGGCCGAAGTAATTAAATATGGCTTGATCCGTGATTTGCCGTTTTTGGAGTGGCTCGAAGCCAATATGGATAAGCTGCTCGCGCGCGATCCCGCTACGCTTGGTTATGCCATCCACCGTTCCTGCCAAAACAAGGCGGAAGTAGTCGCGGCGGACGAGCGCGAAGCCGGCAACCGGGCCCTGCTCAACCTCGGCCACACCTTTGGCCATGCAATCGAAGCCGGCATGGGTTACGGCGTCTGGCTGCACGGCGAGGCGGTGGGCGCGGGCATGATCATGGCGGCCGATCTGTCGCGCCGCTTGGGCTGGCTGTCCGAGGCGGATGTAATGCGCGCAAAGACGCTGATCCTCAAAGCCGGGCTGCCCGCCCTTGCCCCCGATCTGGGGTACGAAAAATATCTTGATCTGATGGGGCTGGATAAAAAAGTCGAGGGCGGCAAGATTCGCTTCGTGCTGCTGAAAGCCCTGGGCGACGCGGTAGTTAGCGCCGACGCGCCCGAAGCGCTCCTGAAGGAAACCATCGCGGCGAGCGTTGCGCATGGCTGATCCCGCCGCCTACGCCGCACTTTCCGAGCATTCGCGCGGACGCCGCCATCCCGAGCCAGCGCCCGCCGGGCGCTCCGAATTTCAGCGCGACCGCGATCGCATCATTCATTCCACCGCATTCCGCCGCCTGGAATACAAAACCCAAGTGTTCGTGAATCACGAGGGCGATCTGTTCCGCACCCGTCTCACGCACTCGCTCGAAGTGGCCCAAATCGGGCGCGCCATCGCGCGCAGCCTGGGGCTGGATCAGGATCTGGTCGAAGCGATCGCGCTCGCGCATGATTTGGGGCACACCCCCTTCGGCCACACCGGGCAGGACGCCTTGAACGCCTGCATGCAAGACTATGGCGGCTTCGAGCACAACCTGCAGTCGCTGCGCGTGGTCGATACGCTGGAAGAGCGCTATGCGGAATTCGATGGGCTGAATCTGACATTCGAGACGCGCGAGGGAATACTCAAACACTGCTCGCTGCCCCATGCCCAACAGTTGGGCGAGATCGGGGAGCGCTTCCTGCACAAGCAGCAGCCCTCGCTCGAAGCGCAGGTGGCTAATTTGGCCGACGAAATCGCCTACAACAACCACGATGTGGATGATGGGCTGCGCTCCGAATTAATCGAGCTGGATCAGCTCTCCCAAGTCACCGTGTTCGCGCGCCACTTGAGTGAAGTCAAACAGCGCTATCCCGTGCTCAGCGGCCGGCGCGTCATCCATGAGACCGTGCGCCGCATGATCAACACCCTGATTACCGATCTGGTTGCGCAGAGCACAAAAAATATTTCCTTCGCCAACCCGCGCTCGATTGACGATGTGCGCCGGGCGCAGCCCCTCATCGGCTTTTCCGGCGCGATCCGCACCGAACAGCACGAGTTGAAGCAGTTTCTGCGCACGCAGCTCTATCAGCACTATCGCGTCAACCGCATGAGCGGCAAGGCGCGGCGCATCATCAAGGCGCTGTTCGACGCCTTCATGCAAGACCCGAAGCTGCTGCCGCCGCAATACCAGGATAAGGCCCGCCAAGACCAGGCGCGCGCCATCGCGGACTATATCGCGGGCATGACCGACCGCTATGCGATGAAGGAATACCGGCATTTATTTTCGGTGGAAGAGTTATGAGCGCCGCTGCCGCGACCAGCGTCATCCCCTGGCTGCCCACCACCAGCGCCCTGCAAGAGGCGGAAATCAGCCTGGCGGAACAAGTCGCCATGATGCTTGGGGTCGAGCGGCAAGTCGTGGTGCTCGCCACGGGGCGCGACTCGGGGCGCATGGGCGGGTTTCTCTCTGAACTCACCCACGCCGTGTCGCGGCGCGACTCGGTGCTGCGCATCAAGGCCGCGCTGGATGCCCAGGAATTGTTCGCCGCGCTCGCCGGTCAGCTCAATCTGCCGACGCACGATTTAAGCCCCATGCAACTCGCCGCCAAGGTCGGTGAGCGGCTGCGCGAACCGGCGCCGCGCGGCGGGTTTGTATTGATATGCGAAGGCGCGCATCTATTCTCGGGTGCGCTGCTGGAAAGCCTGCGCCAATTGAGTAATTACCCCATCATTATCGTGCTGTGCGGCCACCGTCGCCTGTTGCGCCGGCTCGCCCGATCCGCGCTGAACCAACGCGTGAATTACCGCTTGGAGCTTGATGCCTCGCCCCTCGCCACGCCGTTCAAATGGTTCGTCATGCTGGCCGTGTTCGCCGGACTCGCCTATGCGGGAACCGCTTGGCTGGCGCGCAAGCCGACACGGGAGCAAGATGCCATTCACCGCATCTCGAATACACTGGAGGTCCCGCCGCAGCTTCAGCCCAGCCGCGCCCTGCTGCCGGCGCTGCCTACGCTTCCGGCGTTAATCAACGCCGCGCCCGAGACGCAGCCGGAACAGGATGTCGCGCTGGTTTTCGATCCCGCATTAAAGCCGCGGCCTTCTGACCCCGCCAAGCCTTAAATTCAGCAGGCACAGGCCCGCCGAATTTACATCAACACGATATCGTACTGTTCCTGGGTGTACTGGGTTTCGACTTGCAAGGAGATGGGTTTGCCGATGAAATCGGCGAGTTGCGCGAGGCTTTGCGATTCCTCGTCGAGGAACAGGTCGATCACCTGCTGCGAGCCCAGGATGCGGAACTCGCGCGCGCTGTATTGCCGCGCTTCGCGCAACAACTCGCGCAGGATTTCGTAGCACACGCTCTGCGCGGTTTTCAACTCGCCCCGGCCCTGGCAGGTCGGACACATCTCGCATAAGACATGGGCCAGGCTTTCACGCGTGCGTTTGCGCGTCATTTCCACCAAACCGAGTGTCGAGAAGCCATTGACCGTCATCCGCGTGCGATCGCGCGCGAGGGCTTTTTTGAATTCCTCCAGCACCGAGGATTTATGCTCGGTATTTTCCATGTCGATGAAATCGACGATGATAATGCCGCCGAGATTGCGCAAGCGCAGTTGGCGCGCGATGGCATGCGCCGCTTCGAGATTGGTTTTATAAATGGTGTCGTCAAAATTGCGCACGCCGACGAAGCCGCCGGTGTTGACGTCGATGGTGGTCAAGGCCTCGGTCTGGTCAATGATGAGATAGCCGCCGGATTTCAATTCGACTTTACGCGACAGCGCCTTTTCGATTTCTTCTTCCACCAGATACAAATCGAACAAAGGGCGCTCGCCCTGATAGTGCTCCAGGCGCGAGGCGACATTGCTCATGTAATTGGCGGAAAACGATTGCAGCTTGCCGTAGGTCTCGCGCGAATCGACGATGATGCGCTCGGTTTCGTCCCACACGAAATCGCGCAGCACGCGCAGCGCCAAATTCAGTTCGTGGTAGAGCATGGTCTGCGGCACGGCGGTTTTGGCCTGCTCCACGATGCGGCTCCAAATGCGCTGTAAATAATGAATGTCGGCCAAGAGTTCGTGATCGGTGGCGGCCTCGGCGCTGGTGCGCACGATGAAGCCGCCCTTCACCTCGGATGGCATGAGTTGCTGCAACTTGCTGCGCAACAATTCGCGTTCTTGTTCGTCTTCAATGCGTTGTGAAATGCCGATATGCGATTCTTGCGGCAAATACACCAGCAGCCGGCCGGCGATGCTCATTTGCGTCGACAGCCGCGCGCCCTTGGTGCCGATGGGGTCCTTGATCACTTGCACCAGGATGGTTTGCCCTTCGAACAAGAGCTTTTCGATGGGCTTTTCTTCGTTCTGTTTTTGCTGCCAAATATCCGCCACATGCAAAAATGCCGCGCGCTCCAAGCCGATTTCCACGAACGCCGACTGCATCCCGGGCAACACGCGGCACACGCGGCCCTGATAGATATTGCCGACCATGCCATAGCTGGAAGCGCGCTCGATATGCAGTTCCTGCACCACGCCTTGCTGCATCACCGCCACCCGCGTTTCCTGCGGCGTGATATTGATCAGAATTTGTTCGCTCATAACACTTGAATACCGAATGACTTAAGTAAGCGTGAAGTTTCGAATAAGGGTAGCCCCATTACGCCCGAATAACTGCCGTCGATGCGCGAAATAAACGCGGCGGCGAAACCTTGTATCGCATAGGCACCGGCTTTGTCATGCGGCTCGCGGCTCAGTACATAATGCGCGATTTCGCCCGGCGCCAAACGCCGGAACGTCACGGCCGTTTCCGACCGCGTCAGCTTCAGCTTTCCCTCAAATGTCATCGCCACCGATGTGATGACTTGGTGCGTGCGCCCGGAGAGCGCTTGCAACATCGACGCCGCTTCGGCATCGCTTTGCGGTTTGCCCAATATGCGCCGGCCCGCGATCACCGCCGTGTCCGCCGCCAGCACTGGCAAGCGTTTCATGCGCCGCTCCACCACGCGCATCCAAGTCACTTCGGCCTTGATCCGGGCAATACGTTCCACGTAGTCGGCGGGCGCCTCTCGCGGCAAGGCGGCCTCATTCACGTCCGGCGCCAACACGCGGAATTTGATCCCGATCTGTTGCAGTAATTCACGCCGGCGCGGTGATTGCGAGGCCAGATAGATTTGCGTCGTTGCCGTCATAGTGATGCAAAAAAGAAGCGGTGCCGCAAATGCGGAAAAACCAACAAAATCCCGCTATTCGGTGATTAGGCGCGGGATGTCGAGAGCAAATGCAGTTTGGCGAAACAGCCAATGAGCATGAGGCCCATGCCGCCCACAAACAGCGTCATGGTTTCAAATCCCGCTAAATGATAATGGCCGGTGATACGCCAAACGCCGGAAGCAACCGTCAAAAGCACGCCCAACACACCCACAGCACACCCGCCATTTGCGATTAGTTTATTCATGTTTTCCCCCATCTCGATTAGTGCGTTATGCCCACGAAAGCTTACCTTATTTTGCGACGATTGCGCGCGAATCCCGCGCCGCCAACTGCCGGTCGTGCAGTTTGCTTAAAGTCACCAAGGCAAGCACTGCGCCCAGCACGGCGAGCGCCATATCAGATTGCGTATCCCACTCGTAACCCTGGGTGGCCAGAAACGCCACGCCGGCATCGCCGGACGCGACCGCCACCCACCATTCCAGGATTTCATATAGCGCACTCACCGCCAGGCAGAAACTCAACACCACGAATACCAGCCAGCCGCGACCGCGCACCACCTCAAGCCGCAATAGAACTTCCCGTGCCAGGATCGCCGGAATAAAGCCCTGCGCCAGATGGCCGATTTTGTCGTAATTGTTGCGCTGCCAATTCAATACCTCGCGCAGCCAATCGAACAGCGGCACCTCGGCGTAAGTGTAGTGCCCGCCCACCATGAGAATCACGCAGTGCATCAGCACCAGCCAATACGCGAGCGGGGTTAAGGGAAAGCGGCGGTAGGTGAAAGCTAGCACCGCAAAACCGATTAGCGCGGGCGCCACTTCAAGCAACCAAGTGAGCCCATCTTTCGGTGCAATGCCAGACCAGATCAGCACGCCGAAATAGATACTCAGCCACAGGATGCGCGAGAGATTGCTCACGATGACCTACTCACGATGGTAAGGATGGTTGTGCAAAATGCTATGTGCACGATAGAGCTGCTCCGCGAGCAGCACGCGCGCCATGCCATGCGGCAAAGTCAGGGGCGAGAGCGCCCAAATCAGATCGGCGCTTGCCTTGATTTCCGGCGCCAAGCCGTCGGCCCCGCCGATGATCAAGGCGACGTTGCGCCCGCTGCCTAACCAGACTTGCATTTTCTTTGCCAGCGCTTGGCTGGTCAAAGATTTGCCGTGCTCGTCCAGCACAATGCGGATGCAATCTTCCGGCAGCGCGTCTTCGATCCGCGCGGCCTCCACGCTCATCGCTTGCTGCGCGGTCTTGCCGCCGTCGTGCTTATCCGGCTTGATTTCCAAGAGCTTGATCCGCGCCTCGCGCGGCATGCGCTTCTGGTATTCGGCGAAGGCCTCGTCCACCCAGCGGGGCATGCGGGTTCCGACAGCGGCGATGATGAGATCCATTTAGTTTTGGAACCACGGATGCACACGGATAAACACGGATAAATTCAAATGCAAAATCCTTTTTTCGCTTTTATCTGTGTTTATCCGTGTGCATCCGTGGCTAGATTTTGATCTAGGCATCCTTCGCCGCAACTTTTTTGCGCACGGCCTTCGGCGCCGTCCACAACTCTTCCAGGTTGTAATACTCGCGCACCGCCGGGTGCATGACGTGCACGATAACGTGGCCGAGATCGACCAGCACCCATTCGCCGCTGTCTTCGCCTTCGACGCCGACGACTTCCGCGCCGGCTTCGCGTAGTTTGTCGGCGACGTTGCGCGCCAGCGCTTTGACTTGGCGCGACGATTCTCCGCTGGCGATGATCATGTAATCCGCCATCGAGGTAAGTTTTTTGACGTTCAACACGGTGATGTCGCTCGCTTTGATGTCTTCCAGCGCAGCGACGGCCGCTTTCTTCATGGTTTCAGGTGTCATTCGCTATACAGTTGGTTTTGGGAAATATAGTTCAGGACCACGTCCGGCACCAGGTAGCGCGGGCTTTTGCCTTGCTGCAAACCGGTGCGGATGTGCGATGCGGAAATGTCCAGGGGGGTGATGGGATAAATCAGAATCTGCCCGGCCGGCGCGCTCGCCAACGCGCCCGGGCCGGCCGTTTGGCGCGCGGCCAACGCCTGCTGCAAGGCGGGCGGCATGCTGTCGGCCCAGCTTGATTGAGCAAACCCGGGGCGATGCGCCACGGCAATATGCGCGAGGCCAAACAAATCTTGCCAGCGATGCCAAGTCGACAAGCCGAGGAAAGCATCCGCGCCCAGCAGCAAGCACAAGGGCTGCGCCGGGCCCAGCTCGGCGCGCAATTCGCTGAGCGTATCCACGCTATAGCTCGGGCCGCGGCGGCGGATTTCGCGGTCATCCACCGCAAACAGCGGGTTACCCGCGCACGCCAGCCGCACCATCTCTAAACGTTGTTGCGCTGACGCACGCGGGGTATCGCGCAGCCACGGCTCGCCGGCGGGAATGAAACGCACTTGCTGGAGGGCCAGCGCGCTCGCCGCTTCTTGCGCCAAGCGCAGGTGGCCGAAATGAATAGGGTCGAAGGTGCCGCCGAAAATACCGATCATGTGAGATGCGTAAGGGGTAAGGTGTTAGGGGTGAGGCGCGGAAAAAGATGGACTCCCTCTCCCCCGTCACCGGGGGAGAGGGCTGGGGAGAGGGGGCTAACGCCTAACACCTTTCACTTAACACGCATTAACCGCGCACATGACCATCGCCCAACACCACATATTTTTGCGACGTCAACCCTTCCAAGCCCACCGGACCGCGCGCGTGGATCTTGTCGGTGGAAATGCCGATCTCCGCGCCCAAGCCGTATTCGAAACCGTCGGCAAAGCGAGTCGATGCATTCACCATCACGCTGCTCGAATCCACTTCGCGCAGAAAACGCCGAGCGCGCGTGTAGTCTTCGGTCACGATGGCGTCGGTGTGTTGCGAACCAAAAGTATTGATGTGCTCGATGGCTTGATCTAATCCATTTACGACGCGAATGGATAAAATCGGCGCGAGGTATTCGGTGATCCAGTCCTCATCCGTGGCGGCCTTCATCTGCGGCACGATGGCGCGCGAGGCGGCACAGCCGCGCAACTCCACGCCCTTGTCGAAATAAATTCTTGCGAGCTTCGGCAGCACGCTTTGCGCTACGCTTTGCGCCACCAGCAACGTCTCCATCGTATTGCAGGTGCCATAGCGGCTGGTCTTGGCGTTATCACTGATGCGCACCGCCTTATCGAGATCGGCATGATCGTCGATGTACACATGGCACACGCCATGCAGATGCTTGATCACCGGGATGCGCGCATCGTTCATCAGGCGCTCGATCAGGCCCTTGCCGCCGCGCGGCACGATGACGTCGACGAATTCCTTCATGGTGATCAGTTCGCCCACCGCGGCGCGGTCGGTAGTCGTAATCACTTGCACCGCCGTTTCCGGCAGCCCCGCCGCCGCCAAACCCTCGCGCACGCACGCGGCGATGGCCTGGTTGGAATTAATCGCTTCCGAACCGCCGCGCAGGATGGCGGCGTTGCCGCTTTTCAAACACAGTCCCGCCGCATCGGCGGTGACATTCGGCCGCGCCTCGTAAATGATGCCCACCACGCCCAGCGGCACGCGCATCTTGCCCACCTGGATGCCGGAAGGACGGTAATTCAAATCGGTGATCGCGCCCACCGGGTCGGCGAGTGCGGCGATCTGGCGCAAGCCTTCGGCCATGCCGGCCACGCCTTTGGCGTTGATCAGCAGCCGGTCGAGCAGCGCGCTGTCCAGGCCGGACGCCTTGGCTGCGTCCATGTCTTGCGCATTTGCCGCGAGCAGTTTTGCCTGATCGCGCTCGATCGCATCCGCCATCGCCAGCAAGGCTTTGTTCTTGGCATTGGTGTCGGCGCGCGCCACGATGCGCGACGCTGCGCGGGCTTGCTCGCCCACGGTGCGCATGTATTGTTTAACGTCCATATCTCGTTTCATTTCCGATAAAAACCTTTTTGCCACGAATTAACACTAATTTGCACGAATAACACCAACGTGGGTTCGTGTTAATTCGTGTTAATTCGTGGCCCCGTTTGTTTTTCTGGTTTGGCGACCGCCAACACCAGCGTCAACAACTCATCCCAAACGTCGCCCGGCTTCAGGCCTTTGCTCATTCTATCAATTTCCGCTGCGTGGCGTTGCGCGTGGGCCAGGGTCTCGGCCGACAATCGGGGCAGGGCGCGGCGCGCGAGGTTTTGGCGGTCGCCCCAGAAGCCGCCTTCACGCAGCGCGCCGCTCATGTCGGTGCCGCGAGTAAGCGCTAGCTTTGCTTTATTCAGGCTGCGCGTCAGCCAGGCCAGCACTCCCAGGATCGGGATCGGCTTTACGCCCTCGCCGCGCAGGCCGTCCAGGATGCGCGCGGCGCGCGCCGCATCGCCAATGAGCATGGCGTCGCCTAATTGGAAGACATCGAAGCGGGAGACGTTGAGCACCGCTTCGCTCACCTCGTCAAAGGTCAGTTTGCGCGCGGGGTAGAGCAGGCCGAGTTTTTGGATTTCCTGGTGAGCGGCGAGCAGATTGCCTTCTACCGACTCGGCGAGGAAGGCGAGCGTTTCGCGGTCGGCGCTTTGGTTCTGTGTAGCCAAGCGGCGTGCAATCCACTCCGGCAGGGCGTCGAGATCGACCGGATACACGTCGATCACCACCCCGGCTTGGCTCAACGCGCTGAACCAGGCGCTGTCTTTGGTGCGCTTGTCGAGCTTGGGCAGCAAGACCAGGCTCAGGGTATCGGGCGGCAGGTCGGTGCAAAACGCTTCCAATGCGGCTGCGCCCTCGTTGCCCGGCTTGCCGGTGGGGATGCGAATTTCGAGTACGCGCAGGCTGGCGAACAGGGACAGGCTGGCGCTGGCGGCTTGCAAGGAACCCCAGTTGAAGTGCGCTTCCACCGTGAGCACTTCGCGCTCCAGATAGCCTTGTTCCTTGGCGCGGACGCGGATTGCGTCCGCCGCTTCCAGCGCCAACAGCGGCTCATCGCCGGTGACGACATACAGCGGCTTTAAGCCAGATTGGAGGTGCGCGGAAAGCTTGTCGGGACGGAGCAGCACGCTAGGAAGCAGTGCGGATCACGCTGACTCTACGAATAATCTGCTGCACCGCATCGGTTTGCATATCGCGGTAGAGCAGCGCTTCTTCAGATTCTTTCGCCAGCGTTTCGCTGTCGTTGAAGGTAATGTCGCGCCGCAGCTCGATCTGCTGCGTGGGGAGTAAGGCGCGGCCTTTTTGATCGCTTACCTTGAAGCTCACGCGGTAAAGCAGGCGAAATTCGCTCACGCGGCCAGCCCGGTTCAGCGACAGGATGCGCTTTTCGCGTTCTTCACCCAAAATTTGCAGCGTGGCTTGGGCGTCTTGTGCGCGGTCGGTGACCTTGGTGGCGGTGGGGCGCACCGCCCGCTCCAGATCCACGGCGATGTCTTGCCCGCCTTCGATATACAGGCTTTCGAACGGTAAGGCGGCGCTGCCGCGCAACTCGAAGCCGCACGCGGCGAGGCTTAAAACGGCAATCAGTATCAGGGCTTGTTTTAGCATCTCGCTATCCTGCCACGATGTTGACCAGGCGGCCAGGGACGACCACGATTTTTTTGATGCCTAAGCCCTCAATAAATTTCTGCACATTGGGGCTGCTGCGCGCCATTTCTTCAATCGCCTCTTTGGTAGCAAGCTTGGGCACGCGAATTTGCCCGCGCAATTTGCCGTTGACCTGCACCACCAGCTCGATTTCGTCTTGCTCCAGGGCGGCTGCGTCCACTGCCGGCCAGCGTGCCTCCAACAACACCGCGCCCGGCTTTAGCTCGGCCCAGAGGGCGTGGCAG
Organism: Hydrogenophilales bacterium; assembly: GCA_016235775.1. Lineage (GTDB taxonomy): Bacteria > Pseudomonadota > Gammaproteobacteria > Burkholderiales > Thiobacteraceae > RBG-16-58-11. Next base: position 1,239 of record JACRIU010000047.1, on the reverse strand, counting down.
ATATGCGGCACGATGGGTGAGAGCATGAGAGTGACCAGCTCCAAGGTCTCTTGCACCACCGCGCGCGCCGGGGCGGAATCATCACTAAGTTTGCCCAGGGTGTTCAGTAATTCCATGTTGGACGCGATAACGGTGTTGAAAATCTTGCGCCGGGCGTAGTCGTCGGTGACTTTTTGCAGGGTCGAGTGGGTTTGAAAACGGATGGCTTTCAGCTCCGGCGACAGATCGCCGCCGACATAAGCCGCGACCACGCCTTTTTCCACATGCGCATGCACCGCTTTCCACAAGCGGTTAAGGAAACGGGACGCGCCCTCGACGCCCGCGTCCGACCACTCCAGGGTGTTTTCCGGCGGGGCGGCGAACATCATGAACAGGCGCGCGGTGTCGGCGCCGTATTGCTCGATCAAGCCTTGCGGATCGACGCCATTCTTTTTCGATTTGGACATGGTGCCGATGCCGCCGTATTCCACCGGCTGGCCATCGGCACGGCTTTTCACCGCGAGAATCGTGCCCTTATCGTCGCGCGTCAAATCCACTTCGTCCGGCGCGAAATAGGTGATGCCGCTTTTCTCGCCCTTGCGGAAGAAGATGTGGTTCAACACCATGCCTTGGGTGAGCAGATTGGCGAAGGGCTCCGCGGTTTTAGTGAGGCCCAGGTCGCGCATGACTTTGGTCCAGAAGCGCGAGTACAAGAGATGCAGAATCGCGTGCTCGATACCGCCGATGTATTGATCGGCCGGCATCCAATAATCGGCGCGCTGATCCACCATCTTGTCAGCACCCGGAGAACAATAGCGGAAGAAATACCAGGACGAATCGACGAAGGTGTCCATGGTGTCAGTCTCGCGCCGCGCCGCTTTGCCGCATTTCGGGCAGGCGCAATGCAAAAACGCCGCGCACTTGTTCAGCGGATTGCCGGAACCATCGGGGATCAGGTCTTCCGGCAGGCGCACCGGCAGTTGATCGTCCGGCACCGGCACCGCGCCGCAGGCATCACAATGAATGATCGGGATCGGCGTGCCCCAGTAGCGTTGGCGCGAGATGCCCCAGTCGCGCAAGCGCCAGGTGATTTTTTTCTCGCCCAGGTTTTTGGCGGAGAGATCGGCGGCGATGGCATCGACGGCTTGGTCGAAGTTTAGGCCATCGTATTTGCCGGAGTTAATGCAGGTGCCGTACTCAACGAACGGCAAAATCCACCCTTCTCCCCCCTTTGTCAAAGGGGGGTTGGGGGGGATTTCA
>JACRIU010000049.1 GCA_016235775.1 Hydrogenophilales bacterium | reverse complement strand
GACGCTCAATCGCTACGGTTTCACACTGCCGTGGGAGCTTGCGGGTTGAACCCGCTGGACTCAACCGCCGGATGCGGAAAACCGCATGTCCGGTGGTGTGGGAGGGCTAGCGGGCGCAATCCCGCTAGCTCGACCTGATCACTTGACTGATGACCCGCCTCGGCACCTTGCTCACAGAAATCCGCGCCTGCCGCTTGTGCGAGCCCCATTTACCCCTCGGCCCCAAGCCGGTACTGCGCGTCTCGGCCAGCGCGCGGGTGTTGATCGTCGGCCAAGCGCCGGGGCGGCGGGTGCATGAGACGGGGATTCCCTGGAACGATCCATCCGGCGACCGGCTGCGCATCTGGCTGGGCATGACGCGCGAGCAGTTTTACGACGAGCGGCATATTGCCATTGTGCCCGCAGGGCTGTGCTATCCCGGCTCCGGGCCGCGCGGCGATGCGCCACCGCGCCCAGAATGCGCGCCGCTGTGGCATCCCCCACTCAGAGCGTTGATGCCCCGTATCCGTTTGACGCTCTTGATTGGGCAATATGCCCAAGCCTATTATTTGGGTGCGCAGCGCAAGAAAAGTTTGAGAGAGACGGTGCAGGCCTACCGTGACTATCTGCCCGACTATTTACCTTTACCCCATCCCAGCCCTCGCAACCAGTTGTGGCTCAAGCAGAACCCCTGGTTTGAAGATGAGGTGGCACCGATCCTGAAAACGCGTGTAGCCGCAGCCTTGGCGTAGTCGCGGCACTCAGCAGGTGCATAAGTGTTTTTGAGGAAAGCCATAAATATCTTTGCAATGAACAGGGTTAAATTCGGCCGGAGGCGGATGGTATAATTCGCGCCTGACTATTCGCACTACGTCCCCCATCATGCTAGAAATTTATCGTGCCCATGTCGCGGAACGCGCCGGCCTTGGCCTGCCGCCGCTGCCGCTCAACGCGGAACAGACCGCGCAACTGGTCGAACTGATCAAACAGCCGCCGAAAGGCGAAGAGGATTTCCTGCTCGATCTGCTGGAAAACCGCGTCCCGCCCGGTGTGGATCAAGCCGCCTATGTCAAGGCCGCCTTTCTCGCCGACATCGCGCGCGGCAAGCTGGAAACCCTGCTGATCTGCCGCCAGCACGCGGTGCAAGTGCTGGGCACCATGCTCGGCGGTTACAACGTGCATCCCCTGATCGACTTGCTCGACGATGCGACGCTGGCGCCGGATGCGGTGCAGGCGCTCTCGCACACCACGTTGATTTTCGACGCCTTCCACGATGTGGTGGAAGAATTCAAAGCGGGCAACGCGCATGCCAAAGCGCTGCTCGAATCCTGGGCTCAGGCCGAATGGTTTACGAACCGGCCAGCGCTGCCCGAGAAGATCGAGACCGTCGTATTCAAAGTGCCGGGCGAGACCAATACCGACGATTTGTCACCGGCGCAGGATGCTTGGTCGCGGCCGGATATTCCGTTGCATGCGCAGGCGATGCTGGTCAATAAAATGCCCGACGGTTTGGCGACCATCGCCAAGCTGAAAGAAAAAGGTTTACCCCTCGCCTATGTGGGCGATGTGGTGGGCACCGGCTCCTCGCGCAAATCGGCGATCAATTCGGTGCAGTGGTATATGGGGCAGGACATTCCGCATCTGCCGAACAAGCGCACCGGCGGCATCGTGCTGGGCAATAAGATCGCGCCGATTTTTTTCAATACGGCGGAAGACTCCGGCGCGCTGCCCATCCAGTGCGATGTGGCGCAGATGAATACGGGTGATGTGATCACGATCTATCCCTTCAAGGGCGAAATCCACAATGCCCAAGGCCAGGTGATCAGCAGCTTCAAGCTGGAGCCGCTGACCATGCCGGACGAGATCCGCGCCGGCGGGCGCATTCCGTTGATCATCGGGCGCGGGCTGACCGGCAGGGCGCGCGAGGCGCTGGGCCTGGGCGCGTCCGATTTGTTTATCAAACCGGTCTCGCCCAAGGATACGGGCAAGGGTTATACGCTGGCGCAGAAAATGGTCGGCCGCGCGTGCGGCGTGACCGGCGTGCGCCCCGGCGCCTACTGCGAGCCGAAGATGACGACCGTGGGCTCGCAGGACACCACCGGCGCCATGACGCGCGATGAATTGAAAGAGCTCGCCTGCTTGGGCTTCTCCGCCGACCTGGTGATGCAAAGCTTCTGCCACACGGCGGCCTACCCCAAGCCCGTCGATATCAAACTGCAACACGATCTGCCGGATTTCATTTCCTCGCGCGGCGGCGTGTCCTTGCGCCCGGGCGATGGCGTGATCCACTCCTGGCTCAACCGCATGCTGCTGCCCGATACCGTGGGCACCGGCGGCGATTCGCATACGCGCTTTCCGATCGGCATCAGCTTTCCGGCCGGCTCCGGCCTGGTGGCGTTCGCCGCCGCGATGGGTGTCATGCCTTTGGATATGCCGGAGTCGGTGCTGGTGCGCTTCAAAGGCAAGATGCAGCCCGGCATCACCCTGCGCGATCTGGTGAATGCGATTCCCTACGCCGCAATTCAAAAAGGCGAACTCAGCGTCGGCAAGCAGGGCAAGAAAAACGTATTCAATGGCCGCATTCTGGAGATCGAGGGCCTGCCCGATCTGAAAGTGGAACAGGCGTTCGAATTCGCCGATGCTTCCGCCGAGCGCTCGGCCAACGGCTGTGCGGTGCGCCTCTCCCAGGCGCCGGTGATCGAGTTTCTCAATTCCAACATCGTGCTGCTGGAACATTTGATCGACAAAGGCTATGCGGATGCGCGCACGCTGCAACGGCGCATCGACGCCATGCGCGCTTGGCTCGACCAGCCGAGCTTGTTGGAGCCGGACGCCGATGCGGAATACGCCTACGTGCTGGAAATTGATCTGAATGAAATCAAAGAGCCGCTGCTCGCTTGCCCGAATGATCCGGACGACATCAAGCCGATGTCGGCGGTGGCGGGCGACAAGATCGATGAAGTGTTCATCGGCAGCTGCATGACCAATATCGGCCACTACCGCGCTGCGGGCAAGGTGTTGGAAGATGCGGGCCTGATTCCGGCCCGGCTCTGGGTCGCGCCGCCGACGCGCATGGACGAGCACGAATTGCGCGAAGAAGGCGTGTATTCCATTTTTGGCCGTGTCGGCGCGCGCATGGAAATGCCCGGCTGCTCGCTCTGTATGGGCAACCAGGCGCGGGTAGCGGATGGCGCGACGGTGTTCTCCACCAGCACGCGCAACTTCGACAACCGCATGGGCAAAGGTGCGCGGGTCTATCTCGGTTCGGCGGAGTTGGCGGCAGTGTGCGCTAAACTCGGGCGCATTCCGACGCAGGAAGAATATTTGGCTATAGTGAAAGACAAGATCACGCCGCTGTCGGACAACATTTACCGCTATTTGAATTTCAATCAGATGACGGAATATTCGCGGCCGGGTAAGGTCATTCCGGTCACACCGGTTTAATAGGTTTATTGGAAAATTATGAAATTAATCGGATCGCTAACCAGTCCTTTCGTGCGCAAAGTGCGCATCGTCGCCAGCGAAAAGCATATCGAATTGGAATTCGTCGTGGATATCCCGTGGAATCCCGATACCAAAGTGGGCGACTTCAATCCCTTGGGCAAAGTGCCGGTGCTGGTATTGGACGATGGCGCGACGCTGTTCGATTCGCGCGTGATCGTGGAATATCTGGATACCGTGACTCCCGTATCGCGCTTGATTCCCGAAGCCAGTCGGCAACGCATTTCAGTCAAGCGCTGGGAAGCCTTGGCCGATGGCATCACCGATTCTGCCGCGCTGATCTTCATCGAACGCGCCCAGCGCGCACCGGAACATCAGAGCCATGACTGGATCGTGCGCCAGGAGCAATCGGTATTTCGTGGCCTGGAAGCGATGGCTGAGGAGTTGGGCGAGAAAAAGTGGTGCACCGGCGATTTGATGAATCTGGCCGATATCGCCACCGGTTGCGCCTTGGGCTACCTCGATTTCCGCTTCCCCGAGATCAAATGGCGCGAAGCGCATCCCAATCTGGCCAAACTCGCCGACCGGCTGAATGAACTGGAGCCGTTCAAGGATACGGCGCCTAAAGGATAAGCAGGGCTATTCCCCCCCGTTTCCGGTATAATGCCCGGCTTTTTCGCCGTAAACCCCGGGTGCTCCTGTGATACAAAATCTCCGCAACATCGCCATTATCGCGCACGTCGACCACGGCAAAACCACGCTGGTCGATAAGCTCCTGCAACAATCCGGCACGTTTGCCGCGCACCAACAGATGGGCACGCGAGTCATGGACTCCAACGACCTGGAGCGTGAGCGCGGCATTACCATTCTGGCCAAGAACACGGCGCTGCGCTGGAAGCAGGGCGACACCGAATACCGCATCAACATCATCGACACCCCCGGCCATGCCGATTTCGGCGGCGAAGTGGAGCGCGTGTTGTCCATGGTGGATTCCGTGTTGCTGCTGGTGGACGCGATGGACGGCCCGATGCCGCAGACCCGCTTCGTGACGCGCAAAGCCTTCGCGCAAGGCTTGAACCCGATCGTGGTGATCAACAAGATTGACCGCCCCGGCGCGCGCGCCAGCTGGGTGTTGGATCAGACTTTCGACTTGTTCTACAAACTCGGCGCGACCGAAGCGCAGCTCGATTTCCCCGTGGTGTACGCCTCGGCCTTGAACGGCTACGCCAGCCTCGATCCGGACGTGCGCGAGGGCGACATGACGCCGCTATTCGATGCAATTATCAAGAATGTGCCGGCGCCCGATGTGGACCCCGATGGCCCGTTGCAGATGCAGGTATCGAGCCTCGCTTATTCCAGCTATGTCGGCACCATCGCCGTCGGCCGCATCAAGCGTGGCCGCATCAAGCCGGGTCAAACCGTGGCGGTGGTGGAAGGCGAAGGCAAACAACGTACGGGCAAGATTTTGCAGGTGCTGGGTTTCCAGGGCCTGGACCGGGTCGAAGTGCAGGAAGCCAGCGCGGGCGATATCGTCGCCATCACCGGCATCGAAGCGCCGCATATTTCCGATACCTTCTGCGATCCCGCGGCCCCCGAGGCGCTGCCGCCCTTGTCGGTGGACGAGCCGACGGTGACCATGTCGTTCGAAGTGAACAACTCGCCCTTCGCCGGGCGAGATGGCAAATTCGTGACCAGCCGCCAGATTCGCGAGCGGCTGGATCGCGAGTTGCTCTCCAACGTGGCGCTGCGCGTGGAAGATACCGACAGCCCGGATAAATTCCGCGTCTCCGGACGGGGCGAATTGCACCTGTCCATCCTGATCGAAAACATGCGGCGCGAAGGCTTCGAGCTGGGCGTTTCGCGTCCGCAGGTGATCATCAAGGAAGTAAACGGCGAGAAGCAGGAGCCGTATGAAATGCTCACCGTGGATGTGGAGAGCGTGAATCAAGGTACGATCATGGAAAAGCTCGGCATGCGCCGCGGCGAGCTCTTGAACATGGAGCCGGACGGCAAAGGCCGGGTGCGCCTGGAGTACATGATCCCCGCGCGCGGCTTGATCGGCTTTCAGACCGAGTTTCTTACCGCCACCTCGGGCACCGGCCTGCTGTACCACGTATTCGATCACTACGGCCCGATCAAGGCCGGCGAGCTCAAGGGCCGCAGCAACGGCGTGTTGATTTCCAACGGCATGGGCAAGACCGTAGCCTATGCCTTATTCAACTTGCAGGATCGCGGCCGCATGATCGTCAGCCCAGGCGATGAATTGTACGAAGGCATGATCATCGGCATTCACACCCGCGACAACGATCTGGTAGTGAACCCGCTCAAAGGCAAGCAGCTCACCAACGTGCGCGCCTCCGGCACGGACGAAGCGGTGACCCTGGTGCCGCCGATCGAGATGAACCTGGAGCGCGCGCTGGAGTTCATCGAAGACGACGAATTGGTTGAAGTCACGCCGCACTTCATTCGGGTGCGCAAGCGTTTCTTGAAAGAGATCGACCGCAAGCGCGGTACCCGCGCCGTGGTCTAAGGTTGTTTGACCGAATCGGACTGCTCGATACGAGGGAGACGGGTAAAACCATCTCCCTTTGTTTTTTGCGCTGCGTTTATTGGATCACCCCGCCTCCTAAGCAGGTACCCCCTGCATACATCACCACCGATTGCCCCGGCGTTACCGCCCATTGCGCAGCGTCGAATTTCAATGAAATCTGATCGTGCGCGAGCTGGGTGATGCGGCAGGCCGCATCCTGCTGGCGATAGCGGGTTTTGGCGGCGTAGGGCGGCGTGATTTCCGGTGCGCGACCACTGATCCAATTTAAATCTTGTGCGGCGAGCGTATTTTTTAACAGCAGCGGATGCTCGTGGCCTTGCACCACAATCAGCACGTTGCGCTGCATGTCTTTGCCCGCCACGAACCACGGCTCGCCTTGGCCGCCGATCCCTAAGCCCTGGCGCTGGCCGAGGGTGTAGTACATCAGCCCTTCGTGTTTACCGACGCAGCGCCCATCGGGCGTTTCCATCTCGCCCGGCTGTTTCGGCAGATAGCGCGAGAGGAACTCGCGAAAATCTCGCTCGCCGATAAAGCAGATGCCGGTGCTGTCTTTTTTGGCATGGGTCGGCAGATTGGCTGCGCGTGCGATTTCACGCACCTCGGGTTTGAGCAATTCGCCGAGCGGAAACAGGGTTTTCGAGAGTTGCGCCTGCTTCAGGCGATACAGGAAATAGGACTGATCCTTGGCGCTGTCCTGCGCCTTGAGCAGGGAAAACTCGCCGTTGCGTTCAGCCACCCGCGCGTAGTGGCCGGTAGCGATTTTGCTCGCACCCAAGGATAGCGCGTGCTCGAGAAAAGCCTTGAACTTGATTTCGGAATTGCACAGCACATCCGGATTGGGCGTGCGCCCGGCTTGGTATTCGCGCAGGAAATAATTGAACACGCGTTCTTTGTATTCCTTGGCAAAATTCACCGCTTCGACTTCGATGCCGATTACCTCGGCGACCGCGAGCACATCCAGGAAATCCTGCTTGGCGGGGCATTCCGCATCGTCTTCCCAGTTGCGCATGAACAGGCCGATGACTTCATAGCCTTGGCGCTTGAGCAGCAGGGCGGCAACCGAAGAATCGACGCCGCCGGAGAGGCCAACCACGACTCGATTAGACATGGGGCTCCGCGCCTCTTAGCCAGTCGCGAATGGGAAAAATTGCCGCCGGTTCGCCGTTATCGAAAAACCAGGAATCCACGGCATACTGTTCTCCGCTTTCGGTATCAAGAATGCGTGCGCTCCAATGGTCGTTCACCAAGAGCGGCGCGCGATGCACGGGCTCCAATACACGGTGGAAGTGCAGCAGGCCGCGCGCTTCGATCAGTTTAAGATAAGCGGTGGTGGTGTGTGAATGATCGATGCAATCCATGCGGCCTTCCACGCCATCGTCATCGTAGTTCCCACCTTTGTCATTGCGGATCGGCGTTTGTTTACCGGCGATGCGATTCATGAAGCCGATGGCGAATTGAATCGAGCTTCGTTCCACCACCGCATCCTCGACACCCTCGAATAGTTGGTCGAGCCGGGTCAGATCGTCGAGATCGACCTCGATTTTAGCTTGCACCGCGCAACCGTAGTTGTAGCAGATAGAGACTTCCGCTGCCTGTGCGGTGAAGCTCGCGCAAACCAAAAACACAATAGAAAGCCAACGCATATCAAAAGTGGGTAAGTAAATCCAAAGCATAGCGCTTGCCGGCGAGATAATCTTCCACGCAGCGTAACACTAGCGGACTGCGGTGGCGGCCGGTTTGGGCGCGCAACTCGTCCGGCGTGAGCCAGACCGCGCGCAGGATGCCCGTATCCAATGGCCGATTTGCGTCAAAGCCCAGCACCGCGCCAGCGAAGGCAAAGCGCAGATAGACAATTTCTTTTGCGGGATGCGGCCAGCGATACACCCCGAGCAAGGATGCCGGCTGAAAATGGTAGCCGGTCTCTTCCAGGGTCTCGCGCGCGGCGGCATCGGTCAAGGTTTCATCCGATTCCCAGTGCCCAGCGGGCTGGTTGAGTACGATGGATTGGCCGGCTTGTTCTTCCACGAACAGGAATTTGCCATCTTGTTCGATGACGGCGGCAACCGTGACGTGGGGGCGCCAGATTTCAGTCATGTTTGTCTCGGGAAATAAAAAAGGCAGGGAATATCCCTGCCTTTTTAAGCACTACCCAGCGATTACTTAACGGCGGGAGCAGCGGCTTTGTCGTCTTTCTTACCGGCAGGAGCAGCGGCTTTGTCGTCAGCTTTGGCGGCAGGAGCAGCAGCTTTGTCGCCTTTCTTGGCAGCGGCTTTGTCGCCTTTCTTAGCGGCAGGAGCAGCAGCCTTGTCGTCTTTAGCAGCGGCCTTGTCGTCTTTCTTGACTTCAGCGGCTTTAGCAGCGTCGGCCTTAGGAGCGTCAGCAGCGATAGCGGTCATGGAAACCGCTGCGAAAGCGGCGGCGATCAGGGCGGATAACAGTTTGCTCATGTGTTTCATCCTCAAGGGTTGGTGAGTTGTGTTTTGGGGCACGAAAATTTGTGCCCGCGAATTTTAACGCAATTCTTAGGGCTTTGTTGACAAAGATTGATGCGGAGAAGGGGGAATATGCATTAAATATTCCTAATAAACTAATGCTTCTACCAAGAAATAAAGGCAGGGCGAACCCTGCCTTTTTTAGGCTTGCTGCAAATTACTTGGCAGCAGGAGCAGCGTCAGCCTTAGGAGCATCAGCTTTCTTGGCTTTTTTAGCTTTTTTAGCTTTCTTAGCAGGCTTAGCTTCGTCTTTCTTGGCTTCGTCTTTTTTCATGTCAGCAGCCGGAGCAGCTTTTTTGTCAGCGGCCGGAGCAGCAGCTTCGGTTTTAGCAGCAGGTGCAGCGCCGGAGTGAGCAGCAGCGAAAACATTCAGGCTGACAGCGGAGAAAGCAACGACGATCAAAGCGGATAACAGTTTGCTCATTTTATTTCCTTTTAGCTAAAAAGTTTTTAAGTGGATTCAACAACACAGTGTAAAACTGTGCGTCGAGCCAATAACGCGGTAGTAGGGAACGAGGTTGACAGCCAAGTGCGCAAATTATGAGCCAGCTTAGATTGTCGGGGGATGGGTTCTTGAGCGCGGCAGACATTTAAATTCAATATATTGTTTATATTGAGATATTTTGTTTTCTATATTGATTGCGATAGCGTTTTAAGCAAAATTGCCAGCACAACGCTGAATGGATATGATCCCTGCCTTTCTTAAACCGCCTGTGTAATCTCCCCATGTTGCTGCGTTTTAATCTATTCCTGGCCCTCAGCTGGCTGTTCGCGCACGCCGCCTGCGCCGCGCCTTATGTTCCCGCAAGCGATGCGCAGGTATTGGAACGCTTGCCATTCAAAGCCAATGATCCAGTGGCGCGCGAACTGGCGCAGCTGCGCGCCGCCTTGCAGCGCAATCCGCGCGATGCCACGGTGGCGGTGGCCTTGGGGCGGCGCTACTACGAATTGGTGGCGGCGGAGGGCGATCCGCGCTATATCGGCTATGCCCAGGCTGCGCTCGCACCGTGGTGGGATCTGCCGGCGCCCCCGCTCGAAGTGCAGGTGCTGCGCGCCAGCCTGCGCCAGTTCCGGCACGATTTTTCAGGCGCGCTGGCCGATTTGAATCAGGCGCTCACGCGCGATCCGCGTCATCCCCGGGCGCGGTCATTGCGCGCCATCATCCATATCGTGCAGGCGCGCTATACGGAGGCACGTTCCGATTGCCTCGCCCTGCGCGAAGCGGCCAATGAATTGATTGCGCTCGGCTGCGAGTCGATGGTGCAGGGTCTCACCGGCCATGCGGCCGAGGCTTACGCCGCCCTAAGCCAAATGCAGGCGCGGCATCCCGAAGCGGCGCGCGATGAGCGGCTATGGGTGCTGACGCGGCTGGCGGAAATGGCGCAACGACTGGGGCGTACTGACGCCGCCGAAGCGCATTTTAAGCAGGCTTTGGCTTTGGATATTACCGATACGTTTTTACTCGCGGCGTATGCGGATTTTTTATTGGACCAAGGGCGCGCAAGCGAAGTGGTGGCGCTGCTCAAGGACAAAACCCGCTCGGATACCCTGCTGCTGCGTTTGGTGTTCGCGGAATATGCGCTCAAGCTGCCTGCGGCCAAGACCAGTACTACGACGCTGGCTGATCGCTTCCACGCGGCGCAACTGCGCGGCGATACGGTGCATCAGCAGGAAGAAGCGCGCTTTGCGTTGCATGTGCAACACGACGCAAAAAAAGCGCTGGCGCTGGCCCTGGAGAATTGGAAAGTACAGCTTGAACCACGCGATGCACGGATTGTGCTGGAAGCGGCGCTTGCAGCGAAAGCGCCGGCGGCTGCTAAGCCCGTGCTGCGCTGGCTAAGCGAGAGCGGCATCGAAGACGCCACCTTGCGGCGCTTGGCTGAACAGTTGAAAGCCTTGCCATGAAGCGCCTACTGTTATTGGTTTGCAGTTTATGCCTGTCATTCAGTGCAGCCGCGCATAAACCCAGCGATAGCTATCTGACGCTGAGCGTAGCGGGTGAAACCGTTAGCGGGCAATGGGACATCGCGCTACGCGACTTGGATTTCGCTCTCGGCCTGGATGCCAATGGCGATGCGCAGATTACTTGGGGTGAAGTGCGCGCGAAACAGAAGGAGATCGCGGCGTATGCATTGTCGCGGCTCAGCTTGGCAGCGGCGGGGCAGGCGTGCCCGGCGCGGGTGAGCGAGTATTTGATCGATGACCATACCGATGGCGCGTATGCGGTCATGCGCTTTACGGCGGTGTGCCCGGCGCCGGTGCAAACCTTACAGGCGCGCTATGCGCTATTTTTCGATATCGACCCGCAGCACAAAGGCTTGCTGCGTTTGGAATACTCCGGCCAATCCGTTACCGGGATTTTCAGCCCAACCACCGCGATGCAGGAATTCACCCTGGCACGACCGAATAAGCTGCGTCAATTTCTCGATTACGGCCATGAAGGCGTGTGGCATATCTGGATCGGTTTCGATCACATTTTATTTTTGCTTGCGCTGTTATTGCCCGCGGTGGTGTTGCGCCAAAATGAAAAATGGCAAGCGGTGGCGGCGTTCAAGCCGGCGTTCTGGGCAGTCTTTAAAATCGTCACGGCGTTTACCGTCGCGCATTCCATTACTTTGAGCTTGGCCACCTTGGGTGTGGTGAGTCTGCCTTCGCGTTGGGTAGAAGCGACCATCGCCGCCTCAGTGGTGATCGCGGCCATGAATAACGTTTTTCCCATCTTCCGCGAGCGGCGCTGGATGATGGCATTCGCTTTCGGCTTGATTCACGGTTTTGGTTTCGCCAGCGTGCTGCGCGATCTCGGTTTGCCGCAAGACGCGCTGGTATTGGCGCTGGTGGGGTTTAATCTGGGGGTGGAGGCGGGGCAGCTCGCGATTGTCGCCGCCTTCCTGCCCGTGGCGTATGCCTTGCGTCAGAGCTGGTTCTACCAGCGCCTCATTTTGTTGGGCGGCTCAATTTTGATCGCCACGGTGGCGAGCGTTTGGCTGGTGGAGCGGGTGTTCGATCTGAAGTTGATGCCCGTCTAATGAACCGGCAGATGAAGTTTATCTGCCGCCTAAAGTCCTCCTCGCCCACTTGTGGGAAGGGCTGGGGAGAGCAAGGGGATACGACTTGAATACATTCAAGTCGCATCATTAAGGTCTTCGCTGCTCCAAGCCCCTGGGGCCAGGCCGTCCAAGGTGTAATCGCCGATACGGTAGCGAATCAGGCGCAGCGTAGGGTAGCCGACCTTGGCCGTCATGCGCCGCACTTGGCGGTTTTTGCCCTCGGCGATGGTGAGCTCCAGCCAAGAGGTAGGGATATGTCGGCGCACCCGGATCGGCGGATTGCGCGGCCATAAAATCGCAGGTTCCTCCATCAAGCGTGCCTCAGCCGGGCGCGTGACAAAATCGCCTAAGTCGAGACCCTTCCGAAGTTGATCCAGCGCAGCCTCATCCGGTACGCCCTCCACTTGCACCCAATAAGTCTTCGGCAGCTTGTGTTTCGGATCGCTAATCCGGTGCTGGAGCGGGCCGTCATCGGTTAAAATAAGCAGCCCTTCGCTATCGGTGTCGAGCCGTCCGGCGGGATAGACGTCCGGTATCGCGATAAAATCCTTGAGCGTGGTGTGCGTGCCCTCTGGGCTGAATTGGCAGAGTACGCCGTAGGGTTTGTTGAATAGGATTAAGCGGGGCATGGGAGAACGGACAGGATAGGTATGGGGCCATTATAGCCGCTGCCTATCCTGTCTATTTTTTACTAGGTTTTTACTTGGGAGTCGAAATGTATCAACACATTCAAATTCCGGCGGGCGGCGAAAAGATTCGCGTCAACGCCGATGCCTCGCTGGCGGTACCGGCGCATCCGATCATTCCTTTCATCGAAGGCGACGGCACGGGGGTGGATATCACCCCGGTGATGCGCCAAGTGGTCGATGCGGCGGTGGCAAAGGCCTATGCGGGCAAGCGCCAGATCGCGTGGATGGAAGTGTATGCGGGCGAGAAGGCGACGAAAGTGTACGGCGCCGATAGTTGGCTGCCGGACGAAACCGTGCAAGCGGTGCGCGAGTATGTGGTGTCGATCAAGGGCCCGCTCACCACGCCGACTTCCGGCGGCATGCGCTCGCTCAATGTGGCTTTGCGCCAAATGCTCGATCTTTATGTGTGTCTGCGCCCGGTGCGTTATTTCACCGGTGTGCCGAGCCCGGTGAAAGAGCCTCAAAAAACCGATATGGTGATTTTCCGAGAGAATACCGAAGATATCTACGCCGGCGTGGAGTGGGAAGCCGGCTCGGTCGAAGTGAAGAAAGTCATCGCCTTTCTGCAGCAGGAAATGGGCGTGAAAAAAATTCGTTTCCCCGAGTCATCCGCCATCGGCATCAAGCCGGTATCCATCGAGGGCAGCGAGCGCCTGATCCGCAAGGCGATCCAATACGCCATCGACAATGGGCGCAAATCGGTGACCCTGGTGCACAAAGGCAACATCATGAAGTTCACCGAGGGCGGTTTCAAGAAATGGGGCTACGAACTCGCCAAACGCGAATTCGGCGGGGTCGAGATCGACGGCGGGCCGTGGCTCAAGCTGCCGAACGGCATCGTGATCAAGGACGTGATCGCCGATGCTTTCTTGCAGCAAATCCTGCTGCGCCCGGAAGACTACGACGTGATCGCCACGCTCAATCTCAATGGCGATTATGTCTCCGATGCGCTGGCGGCCCAGGTGGGCGGCATCGGCATCGCGCCGGGCGCGAATCTATCCGATTCGGTCGCCATGTTCGAAGCCACGCACGGCACCGCGCCCAAGTACGCGGGGCAGGATTATGTGAATCCCGGCTCCATTGTGCTGTCGGCGGAAATGATGCTGCGCCACCTGGGTTGGTTCGAAGCCGCGGATCTCATCATCCGGGGCATGGAAAAAGCGATTCTCGCCCAACAAGTCACCTACGATTTCGCGCGGCTGATGCCGGGCGCGACGCAGGTTTCCTGCTCCGGCTTTGGACAGCGCATCATTGTTCAAATGGGAGTTTAATGCGCCGAGGGGTTTTGATCTTGCGGCGGAGTGATGCCCGCCTGGCGCAACAACTCGATCAACTCGTCGGCAACGCTGCCTAGCTCTTCGCGCAAGGCTTCCAGCCCTTCGAGGAGATCGGCGGCTTCTTTCCTGTCGGCGCTTGGCGGCAAGGCCGCCTGAGGGATATCGGGAACCATATTGGCCTCGTAACCGGCGCATCTCTCGTGGGGCGGGATTTGCCAAGAGATGTGCCATTAACCAAATCTAGCACAGCGTTTCAGTTTTTCCAGGAGTGAGTCATGCGCTGGACATTCTCCTCCTAAGCGCGCATGGTTAAAGCGTTTGTAAACGAAATTGTGCTATCGTTTCACCCACTATCGTTTGCTTTTCGCAGCAGTTCACGGTGAGGAAAGAGGCATGAACGCTCCCAACGTCAAAATGCACCCGGCGGCGCAGCCGCAAGTGTCCGCCAAGCGCTACGCGATCGTACTCGCGGGCGGATCCGGCACGCGCTTGTGGCCCTTGTCGCGTTCCTCGAAACCCAAGCAACTGCTGTGCTTGAACGGCGAGGAGAGTTTGCTGCAGCAAACGGTGCGGCGCGTGTTGCCGATGGCGGATGCCTCGCATGTGGTCACCGTGACCTCGGCCGAATACCGCTTCGAAGTCGCGGGTCAATTGCTGGCGCTGGACGCGGCATTGGCGGGGGGCGTCCTGGCCGAGCCGATGGGCCGCAACACCTTGCCCGCGATTGCCTGGGCCGTGGCGCGCATCGCGCGCGAAACGCCGGATGCGCTGATCGGCGTGTTCTCCTCGGATCATGCGGTGGCCAATGACGACGCCTTCCTGCGCGCCTGGCAGTCGGCCGAAGCCGCGGCGAAAGAAGGCTATGTCGCGCTGTTCGGCATGCAGCCCACCGAAGCCGCCACCGGCTATGGCTATATTCAAAGCGGCAAGCCGCTGGCCGGCGCGAATAGCGGCCCCTTGTCCGAGGTGCATCAAGCCGCGCGCTTCGTGGAAAAGCCCGATCTGGCCACGGCGCAAGGCTATCTCAGCGAGGGCGGTTATTACTGGAATGGCGGCATGTTCGTGTTTCGCGCCGATCGTTTCATGGAGATGGTCAAACAACATCAGCCGCAAATCTTTGCCGCGACAGAGACTTTGGCCGAGAAAAACGAAGCCCTGGCCGCCGCCGATGTGTACGCGAGCATGCCCGATCTTTCCATCGATTACGGTCTATTGGAGCTGGCCGACAACGTCGCGGTGGTGCCGGTGGATATGGGGTGGAGCGATCTTGGTTCGTGGGAATCGATCTACCAGCAGCGCGGCAAGGATGCGCAGGGCAATATGCTGGAGGGCGATGTCTTGGCGATCGACAGCCAAGATAATCTGTTATGGAGCGAGCACGGTTTGGTGGCGACACTGGGCGTGGCCAATCTGGCGGTGGTGCAAACGCGCGACGCGACCTTGATCTGCCCGCGTGAACGCGTACAGGATTTGAAGCAACTGGTCGCCGCGGTGAAAGAATCGCATGCGCATCTGACCGAAATC
Source organism: Hydrogenophilales bacterium (assembly GCA_016235775.1). Classification (GTDB taxonomy): domain Bacteria; phylum Pseudomonadota; class Gammaproteobacteria; order Burkholderiales; family Thiobacteraceae; genus RBG-16-58-11. The sequence continues at coordinate 11,564 of JACRIU010000049.1, read as the reverse complement.
CATCTCACCGTGACGCGCCCCTGGGGCAGTTACACCATTTTGGAAGAAGGCCCCGGCTATAAGATCAAACGCATTTTGGTGAATCCCGGCGCCAAGCTCTCGATGCAGATGCACTATCACCGCTCCGAACACTGGGTGGTGATCGACGGCACCGCGCGCATCACCAACGGCGAGCAGGATATTTACCTGGAAGAAAATCAATCCACCTATATTCCCAAGACCAACCGCCACCGGCTGGAGAATCCGGGCAAGGTGGCCCTGCAAATCATCGAAATCCAAAGCGGTCCCTATCTGGAAGAAGACGATATCGTGCGCTTTGATGATGTTTATGGACGCATTCCCGGCTAACAAAAATTGAACGCTTCCCCGTTTGCCATCGTACCGTCCTGGCTCAAGGATTTTCGCGCCATCGCGGTCGCGCTGATCGCCGACGACGGCCGCATCGTGGAAGCGAACGAAGGCTTTCTGATGACCTTGGCCGGCATCACCGAAGGCTTCTCCACTTCCAATTTCATTGAACCCAGCTTCAATTTGCTGTGTCACAGCCCGCCGCAGGCGGATGGCCTGATTTATCACGGCTTGCTCACGCTCGGTGCGCCGGAAGGCGCGCGGCGCTCCTTTTCCGGCCGCGTGTATCGCATGAATCAGATGCTGTTTGTCGCGGCGGAAATGGATATCTCCGCCTTCGAGCAAATGAACGATGAAATCGGCAAGCTGAAAAAAGAGCTGGACGATGTGCGGCGCCAACTCTCCAAGCGCAATCACGCCTTGCAGTCGGCCCTGGAGGAAATGACCGAGATAAAGCGCCACGATCCGACGACCGGGCTCGCCAATCGCGTCATCCTCGATCAGCGCATGGAAGAGGAAATCAAGCGCTGGGAGCGTTCGCGCCGGCCGCTGGCCTTGATGTTGATGGACATGGATGGCTTCACCAAAATCAACGCCGACTATGGGCGCGAAGTGGGCGATGAGGTGCTGAAGCATGTCGCCACCGTGGTCATGCAAGCCGTGCGCTCGGTCGATGTGGCGGTGCGCTATGGCGGCCAGGAGTTCGCCATCCTGCTGCCCGAGACCAACGAAATGGGCGCCCTGATCGTGGCCGAACGTCTGCGCATGGATTTGGAAGGCCAGATCATGCTGCCGGTGCTGGAGCCGGCGACCGCGAGCTTCGGCGTGGCGATCTATCTCTCCGGCGAGCAACGCGAAGAATTGTATGCCCGCGCCTGGCGCGCGCTCAAACATGCCAAGGCGCATGGCAAAAACGCCATCACCATGGCGGGCGTGGTGGGCGAGTGCGATCATCTCTACCAAAGCGGTTCGCCTCAATCGTTGGATGTTGAATAAATCCAAAAAAGCAATTAGCCAGCGCGAAGCCTACCCTCCGGGGTACAGAGAACACAGAGGTCACAGAGAAAATACAGGGTTTTTACTTTCATGCTGTTCTCACTCAAAGGGTGAACCGGGCGCCATGAGCCTGTCGAGCTTTTCTCTGTGTGCTCTGTGACCTCTGTGGCAAGATATGCCGTTTATTTTTGGATAACGTCCATGTATAAAACCATCGAGCAATTCGTCGGCAACACGCCCTTGGTCAAACTCAAGCGCCTGCCAGGCGAAACCAGCAACACCATGCTGGTGAAACTCGAAGGCAATAACCCCGCCGGCTCGGTGAAAGACCGTCCGGCGCTGTCCATGATTCAGCATGCCGAAGCGCGCGGCGAAATCCAGCCGGGCGACACCCTGATCGAAGCGACCAGCGGCAATACCGGCATCGCGCTGGCGATGGCGGCGGCGATGCGCGGCTACCGCATGATCTTGGTGATGCCGGAGCACATGAGCATGGAGCGGCGGCAAGTGATGCGCGCATTCGGCGCGGACATCGTGCTCACCTCCCAGGCAGGCAGCATGGAAGAGGCCATCGATACCGCGAACCGGATGCAGGCCGAGGGCCGTGGCCGCATCCTCGACCAGTTCGGCAATCAGGATAACCCGCTAGCGCATTACGAGGGCACCGGCCCCGAGATTTGGCGCGACACCGCCGGGCAAGTCACGCACTTCGTTTCCAGCATGGGCACCACCGGCACCATCATGGGCTGCTCGCGCTTTCTCAAGGAAAAAAATCCCGCCCTCCAGGTCATCGGCGTGCAGCCGGAAGAAGGCTCGCAAATCCCCGGCATCCGCAAATGGACGGAAGAATATCTTCCCAAAATATACGATCCAAAACGCGTGGATCGCCTGCTGTATGTGAACCAGGCCGAAGCCGAGGAAATGACCCGCCGTCTGGCGCGCGAAGAAGGGATTTTTGCCGGCATCTCCTCCGGCGGCGCACTTGCCGCAGCGCTCAAAGTGTCGGCGGAAGTGCAGCATGCCGTTATCGTTTCTATCGTGTGTGATCGTGGCGACCGCTATCTTTCCACCGGCGTATTTCCGGCCTAATGAGCATTACTTAAAATCACGAAAAGCATTTTGCTTTTGTGCGCTATGCGCTTTTTTTTAGGGTCGGTCATGCCCCGACGGGGCAGTTACCTTCTTTTGCTTGTCCAAAAGAAGGTAACCCAAGAAAAAGACACCCCCTGCACCGCCCTTCGGGTTCCCTGCGTTGCTCGCCATGCCGGGCGGCTGCGCAACTCGCACGATCCGCTGCGCGGACACGTGCTCAGACAGTGCTCGCCGACTTCCCCCGGCATGCCTGTGCTACTCGGCGGCGCAGCAAGGGGCCCCGAAAACCAGGTCAAAACCAGTGAAACTCCAACGTTTCGTAAATTTGTCATGAGTTATTTTCGCTTTCTAGGGCTCTGCTGCGCGCTCGTCTTTGGCGGTCACGCCGCTGCCCAGGAATTGCGGCTTACGATGGACGATATCCAGTCACCCACGTTCGATCTCAAGGGCATCGAAGCGCGCTTGGCGCTGGCGCCGCGCACCACGCTCGATCTCACGATTGCCCAAGCCACGTTGCAAGGCCACGTATGGCAGAGGCTGGCGATTCATTGTCCCGATGCGTTCGTGGAAGCGGATCGCATCGAGTGTCGGCGCGGTTGGTTGGAGATGGGCGAGCGGCTACCACTAGCATTTGTCTATCGCCCGCGTGCACGCAGTCTGAGCATCACCCTTTCCCCGGAAACCAATGAGCGTTGGCAGGCGCAGCTCGACTGGCGGCAGGGGCCGCTCACCGCAAAGCTGGAGGTGAAGAATGGTAAAACCACACGCTTGAATCCGTGGTTGCCTGAGCACAGTCCGCGCCTCAGCCAAGGCGTGTTCGATTTGAGCGGCAAGTGGGAAGCGGCGCGCCGGCTCGATCTCAGTGCCGCCGTGCGCAACGCGGCGTTCAGCGATGCGGCCGGCACACGCGCCGGAGAGAAGCTGGCCGGCAATCTCGCCTTGCATGCCGAGCAACGCGACGAATGGCGGTGGCAGGCCAGCGCGGTCTGGCGCGAGGGCGAGGTGTTTTGGCAGCCTTTTTATTTGCCGGCTGCGGCGCGCACCGTATCGGCGAGCGGCACATTGAATGCGCAGTGGCTGAAAATCGCGCAGGCCAGCGCCCAGCTGGCCGGAATAGGCGACATCGCCTTCAGCGCGACTTGGGATCGGGCGCGGGGCCGTCTCGATCAAATGCAGGCCGAGGCGCGCGACCTGGCTCTGGCGGGTTTGTATTCGAGCCTGCTCAAACCGTTACTGGGCGACGGCGTCTTAGGCAAGCTTGCGGTCAGCGGTAGCGCCTCCGGTGCGTTGGAAGTCAAAGATGCGCGGCTGGCCCAACTGCGCATGACCGTGCAAGACGGCGCGGCGCGGCATGAGGCCGGCCTGTTCGCGCTGGCGGGGGTGAACGCCGATGCGGCTTGGGATCGCATTTTGCCGACACAGGCCAGGGTGCAAGCCGGGAGCGGTGAGCTGCGTGGCCTGCCCTTGGGCGGTTTCCATCTGCAAGCGACGCTCAGTCCGGATCGCGTGCAGATCGAACCGGTCGTAGTGCCGATACTCGACGGCGCATTGGCGCTCGATGGGGTCGTGGCGACGCATCATGCCGGCCAGTGGGCGTGGGAGATGAGCGGCGCGCTGCGGCCGATCAGCATGGAGCGTTTCACGCGCATGCTGAAATGGCCGGTGATGCACGGCGCCTTGTCGGGCGTGATTCCGAAGGTGAGTTATGCTAATCAAGGACTGCGCGTGGAAGGCGCCTTGCTGTTCCGTTTATTCGACGGCACGGCGGTGATGAAGGATGTGCGCGTCGCCGATTTGCTGGGCCTGGCGCCGCGCGTGCAGGCCAATATCGAGATGCGCAATCTCGACCTGGATTTGCTGACGCGGGCGTTTTCATTCGGCAGCATGCAAGGCCGGCTCGATGTGGACGTGAACGATTTGGAATTGGCTAACTGGCGGCCGGTGCGCTTCGACGCGCGCGTGGCGAGCAGCCCCGGCGACTATCTGCGCAAAATTTCGCAGCGTGCGGTGCAGAATATTTCATCCATCGGCGGGGCGGGCGGCGGGGCGGCGATACAAGCGAGCTTCTTGCGCTTTTTCGATCAATTCGGCTACCAGCGCATCGGACTCTCGTGCCGGCTGGCGCGCGATGTGTGCGAGATGGATGGCATCGAAGCCGCGCCGCATGGCTATGTGATCGTGAAAGGCGGCGGGATACCGGCCTTGTCGGTGATCGGCTACAATCGCCGCGTGGGATGGAACGAATTGCTGACGCGCATCGGGCGCGTGATGCAGGGCAACAAGCCCATCGTGCAATGAGGAGATGAAATGCGACTGTGGACAAGCGGGTGGATGGCAGGCGCGGGGCTCATCCTGGCCGGCTGCGTGACGATCAATATTTATTTCCCGGCGGCGGCGGCAGAAAAAGCCGCCGATAAGATCATCGACGAGGTGTGGCAGTTGAAGCAGGAAGCCAAGCCCGCCGACCCTGCGGTGGAAGGTAAAACGAAATGAGGACGCCTATGAACTGGATGCGAAATTTGTTGTTGGTGGGATTATTCGCTGTGGCCGGCGCGGCAGGCGCGGCGGCCGATCTCGAAATCAACACGCCCGCGATCTCGGCGCTGAAATCCGCCATGCAGGCGCGCCACGGGAAATTGGCGCCGCACTACGCCAGCGGCGCGCTGGGGCTGACGCGCGACGGCGGCGTCGCGCTGCGCGACGCGAATGCGGTGCCCTTGGCCGAACGCCAAGCGGTGAATGGAATGGTGGCGGACGAGAATCGCGACCGCGCGAGCTTATACCGGGAAATCGCCCGCGCCAACGGCCATCCGGAATGGGAAGCGGAAGTGCGTTCCACCTTCGCCCAGCGCTGGATCGACAAAGCCGCCGGCGGCTGGTGGGTGCAGAACGCGGGTGGGGCGTGGGTCAGGAAATAACGGGGGATGCATCCACCGCTTGCGCCCAGACATCGGTGGCGGTGGAGGAGATGAGCGGGGGATATTCCAGGCGCAGAATATCGTGTAACAACGTCAGTTCGAGCCAGGTGTCGTTGGTAAATCCCTGGCGTTCGGCGCGGGTGGATTCCTTGAACAGCAGCGCATTGAGATATTCCGTGGCCTGATTGCCGTCGCGCCAGACTTCCGTCAGCTTGATGGCGATATGAGGAAACCGTTGTTCCAGTGTGCTTTGCATATTCTCTCTCCCCTCCACAGGCCGAAATAAAACGACGTCATATACCGGACGAATTTTTCGCCTATTTTTTAGGCGTGTCAAGAATATTACAAACGGGTTAATTTATGATCCCTGTGCTCGCATTCGATATTGAAACTATTCCGGATACGGCGGGCCTGGCCAAGCTGTATGCGCTGCCGCCGGATACGCCCGCGGAGCAAGTGGCGGAGATCGCCTTTCAACGCCGCCGCGTGACGACGGGCAGTGATTTTTTGCAGCACCATGTGCATCGGGTGCTGGTGATTTCCTGCGCGCTGCGTTCGGATGAGGGCTTCCGCGTTTGGTCCTTATCCGGCGAGGATGAGGCGGCGAACGTGCAGCGCTTCTTCGACGGCATCGAGAAATACACGCCGCAGTTGGTGTCGTGGAACGGCGGCGGCTTCGATCTGCCGGTGCTGCACTACCGGGCCATGGTGCATGGCATCAGCGCGCCGCGCTATTGGGATATGGGCGAGGACGACCGCGATTTCAAATGGAATAATTACCTCAGCCGCTACCACACGCGGCATTTGGATCTGATGGATTTGCTGGCGCTGTACCAGCCGCGCGCCAATGTGGGCTTGGATGATTTGTCCAAGCTCGTCGGCTTTCCCGGCAAGCTCGGCATGGATGGCGCGCAAGTGTGGCCTGCTTACCGGCGCGGGGAAACGGCATCTATCCGCGATTATTGCGAAACCGATGCGGTGAATACTTACCTGCTGTATCTGCGCTTCCAGCTATTGCGCGGCCAATTTACGCCCGAGCGCTATCGCCAGGAATGCGACATCGTGCGTGCGCAATTGACGGCATTGGATTTGCCGCATTGGCGGGAATTCCTGGCGGCCTGGGCATGAGGTTGCGCTACCACCGTACCTGGCTTGCCTTGGGCGGCCTGTGGATCGCTATCGTGATCATTTTCTCGCTCATGCCCAACCCGCCCGATCCGCTGTCCTTCGAGCAGAGCGACAAGCTTTCGCATTTTCTGGCCTATGGCTGGTTGATGTTTTGGTTCTGCCAGTTGTATAGCGGAACCGTGCGCTGGGGCTTGGCGCTTTCATTCATTGCATTGGGCGTGGGATTGGAGTTTGTACAGAGCCTGACCCCCGATCGCGCGTATGAAGCGCTCGACATGGCCGCCAATGCCGGCGGCGTGCTATTGGGCTGGCTGCTCGCGGCCACACCCCTGGCGCAAGGCTTGCACTTGATCGAAACGCGCTACTTGATGCGGAGCGCATGATGCCGGTGATAATCGAATCGCTCGATCACGAAGGCCGCGGCGTCGCCCACCATGATGACAAGACGCTGTTCATCGACGGTGCGCTGCCCGGCGAGCTTGTGGAGTATTCGGTCTATCGTAAAAAGCCGACCTTCGCTTTTGCACAAATGACGCGCCTGGTGCGCGAAAGCTTCACCCGCGTGCAAGCGCGCTGCCCGCATTACGGCGTGTGCGGCGGGTGCAGCCTGCAACACATGGATGCCTCGGCCCAGGTCGCGGCCAAGCAACGCATCCTGGAAAATAATCTGTGGCACATCGGCCGCGTTCGCCCCGCTCAACTGCTCGCGCCGATCCACGGTCCGAGCTGGGGCTATCGCCACCGGGCGCGCCTCTCGGCGCGCTATGTGGAGAAGAAGGGAGGCGTGCTGGTCGGTTTCCATGAGCGCAAGAGCAGTTTCATCGCCGACATGCATCAATGCGAAGTGATGCCGCCGCGCCTATCGCGCTTGATCGACCCGCTGCGGGAATTGATCGGGCGCCTGTCGCGGCCGGATCGCATTCCGCAAGTCGAAATCGCCTTGGGCGACGATGTGGATGTGCTGGTGCTGCGCGTCATGGAGCCGCTGTCGCCCGCCGATGAAGACGCCTTGCGTGCCTTTGCCGATCAACACGCCATCCAGTGGTGGCTGCAATCGAAGGGGCCGGATACGGTGCAACCGTTTTATCCGCTGAATAGCCCCGCCCTGTGTTACCGCTTGGCGGAATTCGCGATTGAAATGCCGTTTTCGCCCACCGAATTCACGCAGGTAAATCCCTTCGTGAACCAAGTGCTGGTGCGGCGTGCGCTGGGCTTGCTCGACCCACAGCCGGGCGAGCGCATCGCGGATTTGTTTTGCGGCCTGGGCAACTTCACCTTGCCCATCGCGCGCCGCGGCGCCGAAGTCGTGGGCTTCGAAGGCAGCGCGGCGCTGGTCGCGCGCGCGGCGGCCAATAGCGCACACAACGACTTGAGCCAGCGCACGGCTTTTCAAACCGCGAATCTGTTCGAGGTGACGGAAGAGTCCTATCTTGCGTGGGGGCATTTCGATAAATTGCTGATCGATCCGCCGCGCGATGGCGCGATCGAGTTGGTGAAGGCGCTGTCCGGCGAATTGCCGCGGCGCATTGTGTATATCTCCTGCAACCCGGCGACCTTGGCGCGCGACGCGAATGTGCTGGTCCATACCAAGGGCTACCGGCTAGCGAGTGCTTGCATCGCCAATATGTTTCCGCATACGGCGCATGTGGAGTCGATCGCCTTGTTTGAGCGCTGAAAATAGAACGGGGCGGTCAGGCCGCCCCGTTTTAAGTTTTTTACTATTACTGTTTAGTCGCGCTCGCCCATGAAAGCGCCGAGCAAGTGCAGCAGGCTGGTGAATAAATTGTAGATTGAAACGTACAGGCTGATAGTGGCCAGGACATAGTTGGTTTCACCGCCGTTAATGATTTCGCCGGTTTGCCATAGAATCATGCCGCACATGAGGAAAGCAAACATAGCCGAGACCGTGAGCGCCAGCGCAGGCATGGGGTAGCCTACCATTGCCGCCACCAAGGATACGATCCCGGCAACGAAGGCGATCAATACGCCGATCATCAGAAAGCTGCGCATAAAGCTGAAGTCACGCCGCGAAACCAGGGCATACCCTGACAGACCGGCAAAAGCGACACCGGTAATACCGAGCGCGAGCATGACGATTTGCGAGCCGTTGGAAAAGCTCAGGTAGTGGTTAATCACCGGGCCGAGGCCAAAGCCAAGCAAACCCGTAATGACGAATACGGTAACGATCCCGGCGCTGGAATTCGCCGTGCGCGGCATCACAAACCAGAGCAGAGCCAGCGCAACGAGGCTGGATACTAAGCTCAAGCCGTAAGGAACGGCCAGCGCCATGGAGACACCGGTCATGGCTGCGCTGAAAAGCAGGGTCATGGCGAGCAGCATATAAGTGTTGCGCAACACTTTCTGCGAATCTGAGGCCAGGACCTGGCCACCAGCGGTGGTCGCGCCAAATTGATATTGATTTTGCGGTTGCATGAAGCCTCCTTGGGTTAGCAAAAACTGCAGGTAAGACTACCTAAGCCGGGGGAAAGTTTCAATAGCCCATTGGTTTCATTTCGCTAGGCGGGTTATTATGTAGGCCGTTGATTTTGCGGTGCTTGGAAGCGGTTAGAGCCAAAACCAGCGAGTCGAAGAAGTGTCGGAAATAACAGGAAGCGTGGCAGAGTGGTCGATTGCACCGGTCTTGGCGCACGCTTTAGCTTGCGCTTGCGAGACTTACCTGCAGAGCAGGTTAGTCGGAGCTAAAACCGGCAAATCGTAGTATTTAGTAGCAGAAATTAATTGGAAGCGTGGCCGAGTGGTTTAAGGCAGTGCTCTTGAAAAGCACCGATGCAGGAATGCATCCGTGAGTTCGAATCTCACCGCTTCCGCCAGAACATCGCTGTGAATCAGTCTGAATATGCATAAGCACGCTTGCCAAAACGTACCTTATGCGGTACATTTTTAAATGTCCGGCCCCCAGAAACTCAAGGCGGTTTTTTATCGCTCGGCGAGCGGCAAGGAACCGGTGCGCGAATGGCTCAAGGGATTGCCAAAGGATGATCGAAAAACCATTGGCGAAGATATTGCCTACGTGCAATACAAATGGCCCATCGGCAAGCCGCGCGTCGATCACTTGCGCGGCGCTGTTTGGGAAGTTCGCACGTCTCTGGGTAACCGGATCGCGCGAACGCTATTTGCGGTCGAAGGTGGGCAAATGATTCTGCTGCATGGCTTCATCAAGAAAACACAGCAGACGCAGATTGCAGACATTGATCTGGCGGAAAAACGCTTTAAGGAGTGGCATCGTGGCGAAACGTAACCCGCATACCGGTTCTGATTTTGACGACTTCTTGAAAGAAGAAGGTGTCTTCGAAGAAGTGCAGGCCAAGGCGCTCAAACGCGTGCTGTCCGAGCAGCTTGAAGACAGCATGCAAGCAGCGCACCTGACCAAGCTCGCTATGGCACAAAAAATGGAAACCAGCCGCTCCCAGCTTGATCGCGTTTTGGATCCCAACAATACGTCCATCCAACTGGATACGCTCATCAAGGCGGCCAGGGCGGTTGGCAAGGTCGTCGAAATCAAAATCAAGAAGGCGCCGAAGCCTTCTCATGCCTGACCCGTATCCTTCCCTAATCATTTCGGCTTCAATGACTTGCTCTTCGTGTCGCGCATCGCCGACGTGCGACACGCTCGATTGATTGGGTGGGTTCTGAAAAAACTGGCAACTCGAAGACACAAAATCATCTCCGCATTGGCGATATGAACTCCTATAGATACGGGTTTTTTTGACGCCAAGTTTAGGGCGTGATGCGGAGAAAATAATGCGCTAACATACTGTTTTTGTGGCGTAGAGCAGAGAACTTGGCGCACGCTTTAGCTTGCGCTTGCGAGACTTACCTGCAAAGCAGGTTAGTCGGAGCAAAACCAGCAACGGGCAACCGTTCGTGAGTTCGAATCTCACCGCTTCCGCCATAAATTTTATCTTCCGCCGAGGAGAAATACATGCTGAAGGAATTCAAGGCATTCGCCATGCGCGGCAATGTGGTCGATATGGCGGTCGGCATCATCATCGGCGCGGCCTTCGGCGCCATCGTCAAATCGCTGGTGGACGATGTGATCATGCCGCCGATCGGCATGCTGATGGGGAATGTGGATTTTTCCAACCTGTATGTGGTGCTGAAACAAGGCGCGGCGGCTGCGCCCTATGCTTCGCTGGCCGACGCCAAAAAAGCCGGTGCGGTGACTATCAACTATGGCGTGTTCATCAACAGCGTGATCAGCTTCCTGATCGTGGCCTTCGCGGTATTCATGCTGATTCGCAGCATCAACCGGCTCAAGCAAGCGGAAGCGCCTGCGCCGGCCACGACCAAAGAGTGCCCCTTCTGCGCTTCGGCGATTCCCCTGAAAGCCACGCGTTGCCCGCAGTGCACCTCTGAGTTGAAATGATCGCGGCGGGCGCGCTCGATCGGATCTATCATTTTCGCTGGCGCGCGCCCGATCTCGCCACCGCCGGCCAGCCGCTGGAGGCGGAATTGCGTGCGGTGGCCGATGCCGGATTCGAAGTCGTCATCAATCTGGCTTTGCTCGACGCCGAGTATTCCCTACCCGATGAACCTGGGTTAGTGCGTTCCTTGGGCATGGCGTTCTTTCATATTCCCGTCATCTGGGAAAGTCCCACGCTGGAAGATTTGCAGCAGTTTTTCACGGTGATGCGCCAAGTTCAGGGACGCAAAGTTTTTCTGCATTGTGCGGCGAATATGCGCGTGAGCGTTTTCCTCGCGCTTTACCGCATCCTCCAACTCGGCTGGTCCGACGCGGAGGCGATGGCCCTGGTGACGGATATCTGGGAACCGGATGCGGTGTGGCAAGCTTTCATTCAACAGGCCTTAAGCTCCCCCAGCCCGTATTAATTCCCAGCTTATAGCGCACGTTTCAGTCTTATTTCTGTAATGAAACGGTATTAAAGTTGCGGCGATTCTTTCCGTTATTCCCTAGGCAATCACACTAGTGTCCGGTTAAATTCAAAACAACATCAATTGGTTAGTGACTGGCTGCACGATGCTTCTGTTACCCAGTGGCTGAAAGGCGCATGAAATAGGGGTTTTCTCAAAAATTGAGACCGACAATATCTGTAACAAAGT
>JACRIU010000043.1 GCA_016235775.1 Hydrogenophilales bacterium | reverse complement strand
GTAAGCGCCCAACTCGAAACGCACCTGGTCGTTGCCCTTGCCGGTCGCGCCATGCGAAATGGCTTGTGCACCGGTCATGCTGGCAATTTCGATCAGACGCTTGGCGATCAGCGGGCGTGCAATCGATGTGCCGAGCAGATATTCGCCTTCATAGATGGTGTTGGCGCGGAACATCGGGAACACAAAATCACGCACGAATTCTTCACGCATGTCATCGATGAAAATATTTTCCGGCTTGATGCCAAACTGCAACGCCTTCTTGCGCGCGGGTTCCAGTTCTTCACCCTGGCCGATGTCGGCGGTGAAGGTGATAACTTCGCATTGGTATGTGTCTTGCAGCCATTTCAGGATGACCGAGGTATCGAGCCCGCCGGAATAGGCAAGCACTGTTTTTTTGATTCCATTCATTTTGCGTTCCAGTCAATTATTGATTTGTGTAATTCGTAATCCGCAGGGGAGCTAAATATAGCGCATGCGCCGGATGGTTGAAAATTATATGGCGCACTATCCGCCAGTGTTTAATTGCATTATTAAATATGCCATTTTTAACAAATATCCGTAGGTCGGGTTAGGCGCGGTTTTTTGCGCCGTAACCCGACGTTTGCGCTAACCCGACCTACGGATGCTGTCGTGTAATTACGCAATTGAACACTAGTAATTCAGCGCCGGCGCCAGCCACCGCTCCGCCTCTTCCAGGCTCCAGCCCTTGCGCCGCGCATAGTCTTCGACCTGATCCTTGTCCACCTTGCCGACAGCAAAATATTTCGCCGCAGGGTGCGAAAAGTAGAAGCCGCTGACTGCGGCGGTGGGCAGCATGGCGTAGCTGTCGGTGACAGTGATGCCGGCCCTGTTGGGCGCATCAAGCAACTCGAACAAAGGCCCCTTTTCGGTGTGTTCCGGGCAAGCCGGGTAGCCGGGGGCAGGGCGGATGCCGCGATATTGCTCGGCTATCAATGCGTCGTTGTCCAGTTGCTCATCGGCTGCATAGCCCCAGAACTCGCGGCGCACACGCGCATGGAGCAGTTCGGCGAAAGCTTCGGCGAGGCGGTCCGCCAGCGACTTGAGCAGGATGCTGCTGTAGTCGTCGTGCTGCGCCTCGAATTCCGCTACGCGCGCGTCGATGCCGATGCCCGCCGTCACGGCGAAGGCGCCGATGTAGTCCGCCACACCGCTGTCCTTGGGCGCGATGAAATCCGCCAGACACATATTCGGTTTATCCAAGGGCCTGACCATTTGCTGGCGCAGGTTGTGCCAGGTCATCGCCACTTTGCTGCGCGATTCATCGGTGTAAATTTCGATGTCATCACTATTCACGCTATTGGCCGGGAACAGGCCGAACACGGCATTCGCGGTGAGCCACTTCTCGTCGATGATGCGCCTGAGCATCGCCTGCGCATCCGCAAACAGATTACGCGCGGTTTCGCCGACCGACTCGTCCTGCAAAATTTTCGGGTAGCGCCCGGACAATTCCCATGCATGGAAGAACGGCGACCAGTCGATGTATTGGCTGATCTCGGCCAGCGAATAGTCGCGCAGTTCGCGCACGCCTATGAAGTTGGGTTTGGGCGGGTTGTAAGGCTCAACTCCTAACCCCTCCCCAGCCCTTCCCTCCCCTGACAAGGGGAGGCCGGGAGGGGTTGGGGTTTTGCTCCAATTAGTTTTCAGTCCGTGCTCGCGCGCCTGCGCCAGCGTGTAGCGTGCTCCCTGCCCCTTTTTGCCGGCGTGCAACTCACGCATATGTTGATAGTCGGCCTTGATCTCCGCCACATAGTTATCGCGCAGCGTTTCGCTCAACAGATTGCTGCACACGCCCACCGCGCGCGAGGCATCGGTCACGTATACGGTCACGCCATCGGGATAATTCGGTTCGATTTTTACTGCGGTATGCACGCGCGACGTGGTTGCGCCACCGATCATCAGCGGAATCTTGAAGCCTTGCCGCTGCATCTCTTTGGCGACATGCGCCATCTCTTCCAGCGACGGAGTGATCAGCCCGGACAGGCCGATGATGTCGGCATTGTGCTCGCGTGCGGTGTCCAGAATCTGCTGGCACGGCACCATCACGCCCATGTTCACCACCTCGAAGTTGTTGCACTGCAACACCACCGTAACGATGTTCTTGCCGATGTCATGCACATCGCCCTTGACCGTGGCCATGACGATCTTGCCCTTGGCGCTGGTGTTGCCGGTGCGCAATTTTTCCGCCTCGATGTACGGCACCAGATGCGCCACCGCCTGCTTCATCACCCGTGCGGATTTCACCACTTGCGGCAGGAACATTTTGCCCGCGCCGAACAGGTCGCCGACCACGTTCATGCCGGTCATCAGCGGGCCTTCGATCACCTCGACCGGGAACTTCGCCTGCTGGCGCGCCTCTTCGGTATCCTCGACGATATAGGTGGTAATGCCGCGCACCAGCGCGTGGGTAAGCCGCTCCTGCACCGTGCCTTTGCTCCATTCCATATCCTCGACCTGCGCCTTTGCGCCGGTCTTCACCGTTTCGGCCATCTGCACCAGCTTCTCTTCGGCCTCCGGATTGCGGTTCAGCACCACATCTTCCACCGCATCGCGCAACGCTTGCGGAATCTGCTCATACACGCCGAGCTGCCCGGCATTTACGATGCCCATGGTCAGTCCGGCTTTGATCGAGTGATACAGGAACACGGTATGGATCGCCTCGCGCACCGCTTCGTTGCCACGGAATGAGAATGACACGTTCGACACGCCGCCGCTGACCTTGGCGTAGGGCAGGTGCTGAGTAATCCAGCGTGTGGCCTCGATGAAGTCC
>JACRIU010000046.1 GCA_016235775.1 Hydrogenophilales bacterium | reverse complement strand
TGAAATTCCCGGCCATCAACGTCAACGATTCCGTCACCAAATCCAAGTTCGACAATCTTTACGGCTGCCGCGAATCCTTGCTCGACGGCATCAAGCGCGCCACCGACGTCATGATCGCCGGCATAGTCTGCGTGGTGCTGGGCTACGGCGACGTGGGCAAAGGCTGCGCCCAGGCCTTCCGCGGCATGGGCGCCACGGTGTGGGTCACCGAGATCGATCCGATCTGCGCGCTGCAAGCGGCGATGGAAGGCTACCGCGTGGTGACCATGGACGAAGCCTGCGACAAAGGCGATATTTTCGTCACCGCCACCGGCAATGTGCACGTCATCAACCACGACCATATGGTCAAGATGAAAGACCAAGCCATCGTCTGCTACATCGGCCACTTCGATTCCGAGATCGACATCGCCTCGGTGGAAAAATACCAATGGGACGAAATCAAACCGCAGGTCGATCACGTGATTTTCCCTGACGGCAAGCGCATCATCGTGCTGGCCAAGGGCCGCTTGGTGAACCTGGGCTGCGCCACCGGGCATCCGAGCTTCGTGATGTCGGCCTCCTTCTCCAACCAGACCATCGCGCAGATCGAGCTGTTCAACCGCACCGCCGACTACCCGGTGGGCGTGTATGTGCTGCCCAAGCATCTGGACGAAAAAGTCGCGCGCCTGCATCTTAAAAAAATCGGCGCGCACCTGACCGAGCTGTCCGACACGCAAGCCGCTTACATCGGCGTGCCGAAAAACGGGCCGTACAAGCCTAACCATTACCGCTACTAGCGGTAATGGTGTGAGGGGTAAGGAGTTAGGGGTGAGGCGTAAACACCACGACTTAGAGGTGTGGAAAACAGCTATCGATCTGGTCAAACAGATTTACGGCCTCACCTCTGCTTTCCCACCCCACGAAAATTATGGCCTCACGAGTCAGATACGTAGGGCGGCAGTATCCGTGCCGTCGAATATCGCGGAGGGCTGCGCCCGTTTTACTGACCGAGAGTTTCTTCACTTTCTCGGAATCGCTAGTGGCTCCCTGAGTGAAATCGATACTCAACTCATCATTGCGCGTGAACTTGGATATCTACCAAGCGACGCTTTCCCCACCGAGCAACTAGACAAAACGTTTTCCCTGCTTGGCGGCCTAATTAACCACATGCGGAAGAAAATCGATACATGAACACCTCACCCCTCACCCCTAACACCTCACGAACGTTCAGTTTCGAATTTTTCCCGCCAAAAACACCCGAGGGCATGGAAAAGCTACGCGCCACGCGCCAGCAACTCGCGCAGCTCAAACCCAAATTTTTCTCGGTGACCTACGGCGCGGGCGGCTCGACACGCGACCGGACGCTGGAAACCGTGATGGAAATTCAGGCTTCGGGTTCCGCCAGCGCGCCGCATCTTTCGTGCATCGGTTCGACCCAGGAATCGATTCAGGAAATTCTCGATCTATTTAAAGCGAAGGGTATCCGCCATATCGTCGCCTTGCGCGGCGATCTGCCCTCGGGCATGGCCGACCCGGGCGAGTTTCGTTACGCGAACGAGTTGGTGGCTTTCATTCGCCAGCAGACCGGGGATTGGTTCCACATCGAAGTCGCGGCCTATCCCGAGTTCCATCCGCAGGCGAAAAACGCGCAGGATGATCTCGCCAATTTCAAGCGCAAGGCCGATGCCGGCGCGAGCTCGGCCATCACGCAGTATTTCTATAACGCCGATGCATATTTCCGCTTCGTGGATGACTGTGCGGCGATGAATGTGATCATCCCCATCGTGCCCGGCATCATGCCGATCACGAATTGCGCGCAACTCACGCGCTTCTCCGACGCCTGCGGCGCGGAGATTCCACGCTGGATCAGAAAGCGGCTGGAGGCCTACGGCGAGGATTTGGATTCGATCCGCGCCTTCGGTTTGGATGTGGTCACCGATCTGTGCGACCGCTTATTGCAAGGCGGCGCGCCGGGCTTGCATTTCTACACCTTGAATCAAGCCGGGCCGAGCTCGACGATTTGGCAGCGATTGGGTTTGTAGCGCAAGCATCCCTGCTTGCATGCCGGCAAGATGCCGGCGCTACGCCAACACCTCGCCCAGCGCCGCCAGGCATTTATTCACATTCGCTTCGCAGCTGCCGTAGCCCATCAGACCGATGCGCCACACCTTGCCAGCAAGATCGCCCAGCCCCGCGCCAATTTCCAGGTTGTACTCATTCAACAAGCGGCTGCGTGTTTTGGCATCGTCCACCCCGGACGGTATTTTGATGGTGTTGAGTTGCGGCAGGCGATAGGGCTCCGCCACCAGGAATTCAATGCCGAGTTGCTCCAGCCCGGCTTTGAGCTTGAGGTGATTGGCGTGATGCCGCGCCCAGGAATGCTCCAATCCCTCTTCTTGCAGCATCACCAGCGATTCGTGCAGGCCATACAGCGCGTTGATCGGCGCGGTGTGGTGATAGGTGCGCTTGGCCGCGGTCCAATAACCGAGCACCAAACTCAAATCCATGAACCAGCTTTGGCCGTGCGCTTTGCGCGCTTTGACGGTCTCCACCACGCGTGGACTGAAGGTCACCGGTGATAATCCCGGCGTGCACGACAGGCACTTTTGGCTGCCCGAATACACCGCGTCCAAGCCCCAGGCATCGACCAAGAGCTTTGTTCCCGCGAGTGAGGTCACGGCATCGACAATGGTCAGCGCGCCCTGCCGGCGCGCGATTTCGGCCAGGGTCTTCGCATCCGATTGCACGCCGGTGGAAGTCTCGGCATGCACGAAAGCGAGCACTTTTACATTGGGGTTGGCTTTGAAGGCATCGCCGACTTTGTTCGGATCGACCGGCGCGCCCCAGGCATCTTGAATCACGATCGGCGTTCCGCCGCAGCGCTTGACGTTCTCCACCATGCGCCCGCCGAACACACCGTTCACGCACACGATCACTTGGTCGCCCGGCTCCACCAGATTGACGAAGCAGCTTTCCATGCCCACCGAACCGGGCGCGGAAATCGGGAAGGTCAGATCGTTCTCTGTTTGGAACGCATAGCGCAGCAGCGTTTTCATTTCCTCCATCATCTCGACAAAAGCGGGATCGAGATGGCCGATGGTGGGCCGCGCCATGGCGTCCAGCACGCGCTGCGATACGTCCGAGGGGCCTGGCCCCATCAAGGTGCGGTGTGGCGGCATGAAAGAGGTGATGCGTTTATGGGCGTCGGTTTTCATGAGTCTATTTTCCTAAAAATCAGCCACAGAGGTCACAGAGATCACAGAGAAAAACTTCAACCCTGAATCACTGTGACCTCTGTGGCTAAAGATTTTCTGTTTCTCTTGGCATGCTCTTTTATCACCCGCTCGCCCAGCAACGGCCGCATCGCGGTCAGGGTATTGGAAAACAAATTCGGGTTGCCTTGTTCCAATTGCGCCAACACCGTCTTCATGTGCATGCGCTCGGTGGGCATGCCGAAACACGCCGGACAATTTTCGTGTATCACGGGCAGCGGCGCGTTTTGGGCAAACGCAGCGGTCTGACGTTCGCGCGCATAAATGAACGGGCGAATGATGCGCAGATCGCCCGCGTCGTTCACATAGTGCGCCTTCATCGTGCGCAGCTTGCCGCCAAAAAACGCGCTCATCAAAAACGTCTCCACCGCATCGTCCAGATGCTGCGCCAGCGCCAGCACGTTATAGCCTTCGCGCCGCGCGCAGCCGTAAAGCATGCCGCGCCGCATGCGCGAGCAAAACGCGCAGTACGAATCCTTGGTCATGGATTTTTTGGCTTGTTCCATAATCGGGAAGCGCTCCATGAAATAGGGAATGCCCAGTTGCGGCACATAATCCTTGAGCGGCGAAGGATCATAGTCCGTCGATTGAGGATCAATCGTGCACGCGGCCAAACTGAACTTGATCGGCGCTTTCTTTTGCAAATCGAGCAACACGTGCAACAACGAGAGACTGTCTTTGCCGCCGGACAGGCCCAGCAACACACGGTCGCCGTCTTGGATCATGGCGTAATCGCCGATGGCTTTGCCGGCGGCGGTGAGGAGGGAACGCGGGGGTTTAACTGGATCGATCATTTCCAACCCTTTTGTAACCACGAATGAACACGAATACACACTAATAAACCAAAATCTTTTTCGATTTTATTCGTGTTCATTCGTGGTTTCAACATAATTTCAAACTACAAACTCGCGCTCCGCCCGCCATCCACCGCCAAAATCTGGCCGGTCACGTAAGGCGCGTCATACACCAAAAACTGCACTGCGCGTGCGATGTCTTCCGCGCTGCCTTCGCGCTTTAAGGCAGTGTGCGAGATGATGCGGCGGCGCTCGGTCTCATCGAAAGTCGGATCGTTCTCCGGCCAAAGGATGGGTCCCGGCGCGACGGCATTCACCCGCACCTGCGGCCCCAATTCATGCGCCAGCGATTTGGTCATGGCCACCAGCCCGGCCTTGCCGATGCTGTACACGACATAGCTCTTCATCGGGCGCTCGGCATGGATGTCAGCGATGTTGACGATGCACCCATGGCTATGGCGCAAGGCCTCCGCCGCCGCTTGCGCCAGAAATAAGGGCGCTTTGAGATTGGTGCCGATCAGATCGTCCCAATTTTCCAAGCTGATCTCGCCCACTTCAGTCGGATAAAAACTGGACGCATTGTTGATCAGCACGTCGAGTTGTCCGTAATGCTTGAGCGTCGCTTCCACCAGATGCGGCAGCTTGTCGATATGCAGCAGGTCGCCTTTCACCAAGGCGCAGGAATCGCGGCGCAGATGGTTCAACTCATCGGCCAGCGCCTTCGCTTCGTCGTGCGACGAGCGATAGTGCAGCATGAGCCGCGCGCCTTGGGCATGCAGCATGCGGCAGGAGGCCGCGCCGACGCGCTTGGCGCCACCGGTGATGAGAACGATTTTTTCGTTTGTTTGCATGGGCTGAAGAGGGAGCGGGTTTAGGGGCCGCTGCTATAATGGCGCGGCAAAAACCCCCGTAAAAGCAGAAATTTACCACACTCTTTCATTGCCGGCCCATGCCCTCACTACCTAAACCCTCACCCGACGCAAAGGCCCACAGCCAACAGGTGCAAGCGCACCTGCACGCCGACATCGCGGCACAAGGCGGCTGGATATCCTTCGCGCGCTATATGGAGCTGGCGCTGTACGCGCCGGGGCTGGGCTATTACGCCGCAGGTGCCGCCAAATTCGGACCGGCGGGCGATTTCACCACCGCGCCGGAGCGCTCTACTTTGTTTGGCCGCTGCGTGGCCCGGCAAGCGGCGCAAGTCTTGCGCGAGACGGGCGGCGATATATTGGAAGCGGGCGCGGGCAGCGGCAAGCTCGCCTGCGACGTGCTGGCGGAACTGGAAAAGCTGGGCACGCTGCCCGAGCGCTACTTCATTCTCGAACTCTCAGGCGAATTGAAAGCGCGCCAACAGGCCACCCTCGCCGCCCACATGCCGCACTTGCTGGACAAAGTGCAATGGTTGAATCAACTGCCAGAAAGCTTCAACGGCATCGTGTTAGGCAACGAAGTGCTCGATGCAATGCCGGCCTATCTGGTCGCACGCCAAGACGGCGCGTGGCTGGAGCGTGGCGTATGCGCGAATCAAGCCGGGTTTAGCTGGCAAGACCGGCCCATCGCGGACAACGCTTTGCTGCATGCCGCGCAGGCGCTCGATGTGCCAGAAAACTATCTCACCGAAATCAATCTCGCCGCACCCGCCTTCATCAGTAGCCTAGCCGAGCGCCTGCAACGCGGCGCGCTGATGATGATCGACTACGGCTTCCCGCGCGCCGAGTATTACCACCCGCAGCGCAATCAAGGCACGCTGATGTGCCACTACCGCCACTTTGCGCATGGCGAACCTTTTTTTTGGCCCGGTTTGCAGGACATCACCGCCCACGTGGATTTCAGCGCCATCGCAGAAGCCGGTGTAGATCATGGCTGCGAATTGTTAGGCTTCACCACCCAAGCCAACTTTTTGATCAACTGCGGCATCACCGGCTTGCTCGCCGAAACCTCGCCCGAGGATGTGGCGAACTATTTACCGCTCGCCAATCAAGCGCAGTTTCTTTTGTCCCCCGCCGAGATGGGGGAGTTGTTTAAAGTGGTCGCGCTGGGTAAGGGGATTGACACGCATCTGATTGGGTTTGCGCGGGGCGACCAGCGGCATCGCTTGTAACGCACTTAACCCGTGTGGGCGCAATAACGATTGCGCCCTATTCAGGCTAAGCCGCCTTGAATTTGACTGGGCTAACATCTCGCAGGTCAACAGATCGCTTTGCCACCCATAGATCGTAGTTGTCCTGCATGGCAAGCCAACTTTCCGGTGACCGCCCAATGGCTTTGGAAAGACGTAGCGCCATTTCGGGACTGATCCCACTAGTTCCCTTGAGAATACGATTCAGCGTGGACGCCGCCACGCCCAGCTTCGTTGCAAGCTCGCGGCAGCTCAAGCCATACGGCTCCAGGTAAACCGCTTGAACAAACTCGCCCGGGTGCGGAGGGTTATGCATCGTCATCAGTGATAATCCTCATAATCCAAAACATGCACATTTCCATCTCGAAATTCGAAAGTCAGCCGCCAATTGCCATTTACCCAAATCGACCAACGCCCCCGCTCACTTCCCTTTAATGGGTGCAACCGAAACCCCGGGATATCCATATCGTCGGCTAAGTGCGCAGTCTCCAACGCGGCTATTTGCATTCTTAGTCGGCTGGCGTGGGCAGGTTGAATCCCGGATCGACTGCCGGTTTCATAAAACCTTTTTAGCCCTTTGTGGCGCCAAGTAATAATCATTGTGAAAGTATAGCATGTTGCGCATCACGCACAACTGAGCCAAATCTGTTCCTGACCGGACAGTGAATGCCACACAATAAGCAAAGGGGTAATACCGAGACGCTGCACCTGACAGCTTAATTTCGGCTTCATTACCCCCCGGCCTTAAAATATCCGCTTGATATAGGTAGCACCAAGTGCCACCATCATTAAACTGTTAACCGAGCTTGGCAGAGCAAAGACAGCCGAAATGGATCGCGCATTCAAAACAGCTTGGTTTGCGAAAGAAGCTCGTAAAGCAAAGATTTCAGATGAAGCGCTTTGTCAGGCGATCGGGCAAGTCATGCAGGGGCAAACGGACGACCTCGGCGGCGGGGTGTACAAAAAGCGGTTGAACGACAACATGCACCGCTCGATCATCCTGGCCAAGGCTGGCCGGCATTGGATATATACCTACCTCTATGCAAGAAGGATCGCGAAAACATCGCACCGGATGAATTGGCTGCATTCAAAAAACTTGCCAAAGATTACGCCAGCACGAGTGATGCCAAGATTGCGGCGCTGTTAAATGCTAAGGAATTATTGGAGATTTGCCATGACGACTAAATCCGCTACAGCAAAAGCCAAGGGTGGCGCATTCGCGGCCATCCATAGCGCCGCGAAAGGATTACACAACGTGGGCGCAGTCAACAAAACGACCATGCGCGAATACGACGCCTTGTGCCTGGACACCATTCCCGAATTCAGCGCCAAAGACATCAAGCGCATTCGCGAACACGCACGCGTTAGCCAGCCCGTATTTGCCCGCTACCTGAACACCAGCGAGTCCACCGTGCAAAAATGGGAAACGGGTCAGAAAAGACCCAGTGGCATGGCGCTAAGGCTTTTGCGTGTGGTCGAAAAGCACGGGCTTGAAGTGCTTGTGTAACCCGAACCCGCCCCAATTTCTTATACAATACGCTATTAATCCGCTGAGAATCATGCCTAAACTCTACGAATACTTCGGGCTAATCATCATGTTCTATGCCAACGAACATGAGCCAGTCCATGTGCATGGAAAATTTCAAGATCGTGAATCCCGCGCCGAAATCATCGTGCTTAACGGCGTGGTCTCTGAGATTCGTTACAGCACCGTTGCGGGTCGCGATCCGCTCGGCACCAATGAAATGCGCCACTTTGAGGAAGTTGTCAGCGCACGCGCCGACGACATCATCACCAAGTGGATAGACTTTTTTGTTTTGCATAAATCCATCACACCGGAACGCATCACAAGGAGACTCAAATGACACCCGCCACCATTAATATCGTCACTGCTGAACAAGTTGGAGACTTCCGCATCCGTCTGCAATTTGATGACGGCATCGAGCAGACTATAGATTTCAAACCCTTCCTTACGAATGCCCTCCATCCTGATAATCGGGCGTGGCTTGATCCTGCCCGCTTTTCGACATTTCGCCTCGAATACGGCGAATTGGTTTGGGGCGACTATGACCTGTGTTTCCCTGTGATCGACTTGTACCGCAACCAGATTGAGCACTCCACCTCGCTTGAATCCGTGGCCTGAGCACGGCATCCAAAAATGGATTCAACAGAAGCGGTGTGAGAATTTAATCCGAGCCTGGCCCCTTAAATTCGTGCTTAAATTCGTGGCCCCTTAAATTCGAACCTGATACGGATTAAATTCATGCCAAGCGCAACCATTAAGATATTCCTTGCCCACGGAGACCCGAAACGGCTCCGAACGGCAGAATTGTCAAACTGGACAGGCAAAGCTGTCGCTGGCCCAAGAAGCGAATTCGATAGCGTGCTTGCCCGTGAAGAGTCTCAGAATTCAGGCATCTACTTTCTCACAGGCATTGACCCCGAAACTGGAAAGAGCGCCGTATATATCGGAGAGGCAGAATCCATTCGGGACAGAGTTAAAAGCCATCTCGATAAAGATTTCTGGAATCACATCGCTTTCTTTACAAGCAAAGACGAAAATCTCACTAAAGCCCACATCAGGTATCTTGAGGGGCGCCTAATAGATCAGGCAAAGCAAGCCGGTCGGGCCCAAGTCAAGAATAGTCAAAGTAGCGGTGCGCGGTTACCGGAATCTGACCGCGAAGACATGGAAATCTTTCTTGAAAAAATCCACCAATTATTGCCTGTGCTCGGCGTGGAAGTATTGGTTCCAACAACAATAACTGCGGCCGGTGTAACTGAGCTTGAGTCGCTTTCCTGCGAAATAAAGGGGTTTAAAGCCACCGGGCATTTAACACCCAATGGAATTGTAGTGCTTGCAGGGTCACAAGCCGTTCTAAATGAACGCCCTTCCTCTCAGAAATATCCGTGGGCATTAAATATGCGGCAAAAGCTAAAAGACGATGGCGCACTCACTGTTAAAACGGATCATCTCTTGTTTACCCAAGATGTGGAATTTTCCAGTCCTAGTGCCGCCGCCGCCGTGATTCACGGTGGTCATGCTAACGGACTCATCGCGTGGAAGAACAAAGAGGGTAAAACGCTCAAAGAGCTTGAATCCGTATAACACGTCGCTCAGCCTCTGTATCTCAACGACCGCTCCCAATACTAAAGGGCCAGGCTCGCTTTATTCAGGCAATCAACAAAATAATTTATCCCGGCCCCTTTGATATGGCAAAACTTGCTATTCCAGTGGCGCCCTAAAAGTAAGACTTCGATTTACCTAGCGCGCTCGGTAGTGGAAAATCGCACATTGTCCTCCGCACGCCTCCGGCTTGAATCTCCATCGTCATGAATAGCGACAAATACCAAGCCCGCCTCGCGCGTATCCCAGCCATTCTTTACCCGGAAGAACTGCCCATTGCCACCAAGCGCGCGGAAATTTCTCGCGCCATCGAAGCGCACCAAGTGGTGGTGGTGGCAGGCGAAACCGGATCTGGCAAGACCACTCAGCTGCCCAAGATTTGCCTCGATCTGAAGCGCGGCGCCGCGGGCATGATCGGCTGCACCCAGCCACGGCGCATCGCGGCGCGCACGGTGGCGGGGCGCATCGCTTATGAGCTGCAGTCGCCGCTCGGCGATCTGGTCGGCTACAAGGTGCGCTTCACCGACAAAGGCAGCGCGGATAATCTGATCAAGGTGATGACCGATGGCATCTTGCTGGCGGAGACGCAGACTGACCGGCTGCTCAAACGCTATGACACGCTGATCATCGACGAGGCGCATGAGCGCAGCCTCAACATCGATTTTCTGCTGGGCTATTTGAAGCAACTGTTGCCGCGCCGGCCTGATCTGAAAATCATCATCACTTCCGCCACCATCAACACCGATTTGTTTTCGCGCCATTTCAATAACGCGCCGGTGGTCGAAGTCTCGGGCCGCTTGTATCCGGTGGAGATGCGCTATCGCCCGGTGCGCGAGCCGGTTAAGGAAGAGGACCGTGACGATCAAGAGCGCGATATGGAGCAAGCCATCGTCGATGCGGTGGATGAGGTCTCGCGCCTCTCGCGCGACGGCGATGTGCTGATCTTTTTGCCGGGCGAGCGCGAGATTCGCGATACGGCGGAATTGCTGCGCAAACATCACCCGCCGGGCGTCGCTATCCTGCCGCTGTATGCACGGCAGACGGCGCAGGAGCAGGAGCGCGTATTCCAGCCGACCAATGCGCGGCGCATCATCCTCGCCACCAATGTGGCGGAGACTTCGCTTACCGTGCCCGGCATTCGCTATGTGATTGATCCCGGCTATGCGCGCTTTAAGCGCTATAGCTATCGCAATAAAGTCGATCAGCTTTTGATCGAACCGATCGCGCAGGCCTCGGCCAATCAGCGCGCCGGGCGCTGCGGGCGCGTCAGCTCGGGCGTTTGTGTGCGGCTGTATAGCGAAGCCGATTTCCAGGCGCGGCCGCGCTTTGCCGACCCGGAGATTTTGCGTACCTCGCTCGCGGGCACGATCTTGCGCATGGCCGCCTTGGGCTTGGGCGATGTCGCCGAATTTCCCTTTATCGAGCCGCCCTCCTCGCGCGCCATCGCCGATGGTTATGTCTTGCTGCAAGAATTGAATGCGGTGGATGAGGCGCGTAGCCTCACCCCCATCGGTGCAAAGCTGGCGAAGCTCACGCTCGACCCCAAGCTCGCGCGTATGCTATTGGCCGCGCACGATCAGCATTGCGTGAGCGAGATGCTGGTGATCGCCTCCGCGCTCTCGGTGCAAGACCCGCGCATCCGGCCCATGGGCGCCGAGGGTGCGGCGGATGTGAAACACAAATACTTCGTGGCCGAGCATTCGGATTTCATGGGGCTGTTAAAAATCTGGGCTTTTTATGTCGAATCGCTCCAGCACAAGAAATCCACGCGCAAACTGATCGAGGAATGCCACAGCCACTTTCTCTCTTATCTGCGCTTGCGTGAATGGCATGATCTGAATGGCCAATTGGCGGCGCAAGCCAATGAGCTAGGGTTGCGCCTCAACCCCTCGCCTGCCACCTACGAGCAAATCCACCGCGCGCTGCTCGCGGGTCTGATCGCCAATATCGGCGTCAAAGCCGACGAGGGCCACTATCAGGGCGCGCGCGAAATCAAATTCCATATTCACCCCGGCTCCAGCCTATTCAAAAAGGGCACGAAATGGCTGATGGCGGCGGAGCTGACCGAAACCGGCAAGCTCTACGCGCGCAACGTGGCCAAGATCGAGCCGGAGTGGGTGGAACAAGTGGGCGCGCATCTGATCAAGCGCCATTACTTCGACCCGCATTGGGAAAAGAGTGCGGCGCAAGTCGTGGCCTTCGAGCGCACCACGCTCTACGGCTTGACGCTTACGCCGCGCCGCCGCGTGCATTTTGGTGCGATCGATCCGAAACAGGCACGCGAGATATTCATTCGCTCAGCACTCGTGGCCGGTCAATTCGAAAGCAAGGCCAAATTCTTTTTACACAACCAGGCGCTGGTGGAAGAAATTCGCGAGCTGGAACACAAATCGCGCCGCCCGGATGTGCTAGTGGATGAGGAAAGGATGTTCGCTTTTTTCGATGCGCGTATCCCGACCGATATCGTCAACGGTTCTGGTTTTGAAAAGTGGCGGCGCGAGGCGGAGCGCAAAGACCCGCAACTGCTCTGCATGCAGCGCGACGATTTGATGCGTCATGGCGCGGAAGAAGTGACGGAAGTTTTGTTTCCCGACACGCTGCTGGTGGACGATACCGCCTGCCCCATGACTTACCGCTTCGAACCGGGCCACCCCTTGGATGGCGTGACCCTTACGCTACCGCTGCATCTGCTCAATCGGGTAAATGAGGCTCGCTGCGCGTGGCTGGTGCCGGGCATGGTGCGCGACAAGGTGGCGGCGCTGCTGAAAGGCCTACCGAAAGGGATTCGCAACCGCACGGTGCCGGTACAGGAATTTGTGACAGGGTTTTTGATCAGCTCCCCCTCTCCCCAGCCCTCCCCCGCGAGGGGGGAGGGGGTTACTCCCTCTCCCTTGATGGGAGAGGGCCGGGGAGAGGGTGAAAACCTTACTATCACCGCTGCCCTTACCATCTTCATCCGCCGCAAACTCAAGGAAACCGTCCCGCCCGAAGTTTGGGAAAAAATCGAACTCCCTACACATCTGCACATGAACTACCGCGTGGTGGACGATGCCGGCCAGGAATTAGCCCAAGGCCGCAATCTGGCCGAGCTCAAACAAAAGCTGGGCCAAGCGGCGCAAATGACGTTTGCCCAGGGCACTGCCACGCCGTTTGATCGCGAAGGCATCACGCAGTGGGATTTTGGCGATCTGCCGGAAAAAGTGAGCTTCAATCGCGGCAGCCAAACCCTGACCGGTTACCCGGCACTGGTGGACGAAGGCGAGAATGTGTCGATCCACTTATTCGATACCGCCCAAGCCGCCAATGAATCGATGCGTGGCGGCGTGCGGCGCTTGCTCATGCTGGCGCTGAAGGAACAGATCAAGCAGTTGGAAAAAAACATTCCCAACTTCAATCAACTCGCCCTGCAAGCACGCAACATCATGGCGCCGGATGTCTTGAAAACCGATCTGCTCATTGCCATTGCCGATCGCGCCTTCATCGGCGAAGACGAGTTGCCGCGCGATGAAAAAGCCTTTATCAAGCAGCGCGACCGCGCCCGCGCCCGGCTGCCCGCAGTGGCGCAAGGTGCGGCCCGAATCGCGGCGGATATTTTTACCGAATACCACGCACTGCAAAGCCAGCTCACGCAGAAAATGTCGCACCCGCTGCAAACCGATCTCAACACCCAACTCACGCACCTGATCTATCCCCATTTCTTGAGCCAAACACCGTGGGAACATCTGCAACACCTGCCGCGCTATCTGAAAGCGATTCAACGTCGCCTGGAAAAGCGTCTGAACAACGCCGAGCGCGATGGCAAGCATATGGCCAGCGTGCGCGAGCTATGGCAGCAATACGAGGCGCGCTTGGAGAAGCATCGCAAAGCGGGGATTCAAGACGAGAAGCTCGCTGCGTTTCGCTGGATGCTGGAGGAGTTGCGCGTGTCGCTGTTCGCGCAGGAATTGAAAACGCCTTACCCGGTTTCGTATAAACGGCTGGCTAAGGCGTGGGAAGAAGTGGCGCCGTAAACGATTATCTCCTTCCTCATGAAGGCATAGGTATCTACACATCACTTCCCCCCTTTGGGAAAGGGGGGTTAGGGGGGATTTTGAAGCGTCGGCGCAACATCTAAATCCCCCTTGTTCCCCCTTTTTCAAAGGGGGAGACGCTAGCTCGATAGATGATTGCGCACTTGTGTAGATACCTATGCCTTGAAGAGGAGGAAATGGCAGCCAAACGCCGCACTATTGCCCATCCTTCTGCTATTGTGTACACTAATTATGTACACATATTAATGGAGGCATGCCATGCGTACCGTCAGCGTCCGTGAAGCACGGGAAAAGATCAGCCAACTATTGGATGCCGCAGCGCATGGCGAGGACATCGCCATCACGCGTCGCGGCAAGGTCATCGCGAAATTGGTCGGTAGCGGCGAGCGGGCACCCTTTCCGGATCGCAGTAGTTTTCGCGCAAATTTACCGATGGCGCTCACATCAGCAGCTGACATCGTGCGCAAAATACGGGATGAAGAGCGGTCGTAATGCTTTATTTTGACACCAGCGCACTGTTTCCTTATTACCGGCCAGAGGCCTGTAGCAACAAAGTGCAAAAACTGCTGCGCGATCCAAAATCACAAGTCTGTATTAGTCCGCTGGTCGAGGTGGAGTTTGCTTCCGTGTTATCACGGCTGCGGCGCATGAAGGAGTTGGATGAAGCGAGCGCGCTAGCGATTCAGGCCGCGCTGGAGGAAGACACCGCAAACGGTTGCTTTGAACGCACCCTCGTCAGCGCAGAGGCATTTCACTTGGCGCGGGAATGGTTGCTGTCACGAAAAAGCGCATTGCGTACGCTCGATGCACTGCACCTGGCTTGTGCATCACTCGCTAGCGCGAAACTGGTTACCGCCGACGAAACACTCATGAAG
This sequence comes from Hydrogenophilales bacterium, assembly GCA_016235775.1. Classification (GTDB taxonomy): domain Bacteria; phylum Pseudomonadota; class Gammaproteobacteria; order Burkholderiales; family Thiobacteraceae; genus RBG-16-58-11. Next base: position 24,188 of record JACRIU010000046.1, on the reverse strand, counting down.
GCCGCTCAGCGTTTCGGTATTCCCGCGATGTTGATTCGCGCTTAGCCGTATAACGGTCAAGCACTGCCGCGCTAATCAGTGCTTATCCTTCTTAAGGAAGGTCACCACATTCGAGCCCGGCGCATTGCGTGAACCGCAGCCGCCGCCGTCTTCGGCAACTTCAATGTTCGATTCGGCTTCGTGCAGCATATTGATGACTTCGATGTAGTCTTTTTCTTTGACCATCATCAGCGCGGTGCGGCCGCCCTCGTTGCGCGCTTTGGCATCGGCGCCGGCTTTCAGCAGCACATCCACCACCCCCGCTTCGCCGCTGCCGGCAGCCAGCATGAGCGGGCGCACGCCGTAGAAGATTGCGGCTTCGACATCGGCGCCGGCATCGATCAAGGCTCTGATCACTTCGGGAAAGCCGCGATCCAGCTCGGAGTTATACGTCGCGTAAAACAGCGGCGTGTAATCGCGCTCATCGGTGGCTTTCACGTCGGCGCCGGCTTTAAGCAGCGCCCGCACCATTTCCAGGTGGCCCAGGCTGGCGGCGAGCATGAGCGGGGTCATGTTCATCTCACCGCGCGCCTCGACCGCGCCGCTTTGTTGCAAGGCGGCATTGAGTTGGGCCATAGCACCAGACTTCACGGCTTCGAAAATTGATTCAGACATTTGCATACCTCCTGCGCGAATTCCATTAAACAAACAGGGGTATTTCCCCTGAATTTTCAGTATTTTAGCAAATGTTAATGGAGCGTGCTTGTTATCTCATTTCCTGATTACCAATGAAACCCAGCCTTGTGTTTGATGGGTAACGGTGCTTTACTTCGAACATGAAATCCGTGCGCCGCATCGCCGCCCTCCTGATTTTTCTGATGATTGCTCCGCCTGCTTGGGCGATGGCATGCGCGACTGCTTGCGCCATGGAATCCCAGCACATGAGCGCCGGGCAGGCATCGGATGCGGCGGCAAGCGCCATTTGTTGCCACGACGATGCGAGCACAAATGATCCTTCCCCGCCCGGCGGCTCGAACGACTGCGGCATGGCGGCCGCTTGCCACTTTGCTTCTTCCGCCGCGCTTTTTGCTGCGCCGCAAGTCGCGCTCGGGCAGCACGACATGCATTTTGCTTTAGCCATTTCTTCTGCTCCGCACTCTGCGGATACGCCCCCGCCTTATAAACCCCCTGCCTGACCCGCGATTCATCCTGGGTTAATTCCCACATCGCGGTCGATGCGCTCGTGTTTTGAGCAGCACTCGATCCTTTCTTATTCGAACACGATGTGAAAGGTGTTCAATCATGTTAAGCAAACTCAACGTGCTGCTGTGCGCGCTGCTCCTGTTGCCCGCCATCGCGCACGCGGACACCGCTCCGCTTACGCTCGATCAAACCATGCGGCTGGCCGTCGAGCGCCAACCCATGCTGCGCTCGCTCGGCCACGCGGCCAGTGCGGCGCGCGAAGCCGCCGTGGCGGAAGCGCAGTTGCCCGATCCCAGGCTGCGCTTCGGCGTGCAGAATTTGCCGATCAACGGCGCCAATGCATATCGTTTCGACCGTGAGGACATGACCATGACCACGCTCGGCGTCATGCAAGACGTGGTGCGCTCGGAGAAGCGCGAAGCCGCCTCACGGCGCATGCAGGCCGAGGCCGAGCAGATCGACTCGGAGCAAATAGCCAGCGCGCGCGGCATCCGGCGCGATGCCGCGCTCGCCTGGCTCGATGCCTATGAAGCGCAACGCAAAGCCGAAGTGTACCGGCGCATGGCCGGCGAAATGACCGCCGAACGCCAAGTGGCCCTCTCCCGGCTCGCGGCGGGCGGCGCTTCGGGCGAGGTATTCCAACTCGATACCATGCTGGCCATGGCCAACGATAAGCGGCTTGCCGCCGAACGCGACGAACGCAAGGCGCGCGCGATGCTGGCGCGTTGGATCGGCGAGGCCGCAAGCGGACCGCTCGCGGCCGATCTGCCTGAAGCCGCACCGCCCGCTGACCGAAGCCCCGCGCGCATCGATCAACATCCCGCCTTGGAAACCGCGCGCCGCATGCAAGGCATAGCCCTTGCCGACGTCGATCGCGCCAAGGCCGAGCGGCTGCAGAATTGGGGCTGGGAAATGATGTACGGCAAACGCCAGAGGGATCGCGCCGACATGCTGACATTTCAGGTATCGCTCGATCTGCCATGGGATCGCGCCAATCGCCAAGACCGGCGCACGGCGGAAAAATTCGCTCTGGCAGAACGCGCAAACGAACTCGCCGAAGACCGGCGCCGGGAGCTGACTGCGGAACTCGACAGCACCTGGGCCGATTGGGATGCCGCACAAGCGCGCTTGCAAGAACATGAGCATCGCCTCATCCCCGCCGCCCGTGCGCGTTATGCCACGCGCCAAGCCGCTTATTCCGCCGGCGGCTCGCCGCTTGGAATGGTTTGGGAAGCGCGCCGCAGCGTGCTGGAAGTGGAGCTAGAGCATTGGGTGATCTTAGTCGAACGCCAGCGCGCGGCGATTCGGCTCGCCTATTTAACCGATTCTCAGGAGTACAAAAAATGAATCGCCGCACACTCATCATCGTAAGCGTTATCGCCGCCCTGGTCGCCGCCGGCGCTGGATATTGGTATGTTGCAAAACCTAGGATGGGCACAGCCGAAAAACCCGATTCTGCGGGGGCAAGCCAAGCTCAATCCGGCCGCACCGTGCTCTATTGGTACGACCCGATGACGCCGGGGCAGAAGTTCGACAAGCCCGGCAAATCCCCTTTCATGGACATGCAACTCGTGCCGAAGTATGCCGACGAGATGACCAGCGGCGGCGTGACGATTCCCGCGCAAGTCGCGCAGAATCTAGGCATCCGCCTGGCGCAGGTGGCATCCGCCTCCTTCGGCGACGCGCTCACGGCGGTGGGGCGCATCGAAGCCGACGAGCATCGGCTGTATGCGGTGCAGACGCGCCTGCCCGGCTTCGTCGAGCGGCTGTATGTGCGCGCGGTGGGCGATGCGGTGGGACAAAATCAAAAACTCGCCGATGTCTATGCGCCGGAACTGCTGGCCGCGCAGCAGGAATATCTCGCGCTGCTCAAACTCGATATCACGGATGCCGAGACGCTGCGCGCGGCGGCGCGCACCCGGCTCAAATTGCTGGGCATGGCGGAAAGTGAGATCGCCGCCATCGCGCGCAGCGGCCAGGCCAATCCGCGTTTCGGCGTGTATGCTCCCGCTTCCGGCTTCGTCACCGAACTCGGCGTGCGGCAAGGCGGGCAGATCATGCCGGGTACTACCCTGATGCAACTCGCCGACCTATCCACGGTATGGCTGATCGCGGAAGTGCCGGAGCGCGACACGGGCCGCTTGAAGCCGGGCGAAACCGTGGAAGCACGGCTGGAAAGCCTGCCGGGCGTAACCATTGCCGGGCGCGTCAGCCACCTCTACCCGACGCTCGACGCGGCTACGCGCAGCGTGCGCGTGCGCATCGAGTTGCCCAACCGCCAGGGCCGGCTGCGGCCGGGCATGTATGCCAGCGTGGCGCTGGCGGGGCGCGTGCGCGAAGCGCTGGCGGTGCCGACCGAAAGCGTGATCGCCACCGGCACGCGCAAGGTGGTGATCGTCAAGGACGGCGATGCTTTCCGCCCGGCCGCAGTCGAGACCGGCCTGGAGCGCGAAGGAAAAACCGAAATTCTCAAGGGCCTGGCCGCCGGCGAAAACGTGGTCGTTTCCGGGCAATTCCTGATTGATTCGGAAGCCTCGCTGGCGGGTGTACTGGCGCGCTTGTCGTCTGCGACGAGCGCACCCGCAACCCTCCCGGTGCGCGGCAAGGTGGCTGAAATCGACGTCAAGGCCGGCCGCATCACTTTGGCGCACGAGGCGATTCCCGCGCTCAAATGGCCGGCAATGACCATGGAATTCAAAGTACGCGACCCGAAAACAATCGGCGCGCTCAAAGCCAACGATGCGGTCGAATTCGAATTGAGCCCGCAGCCGGAAGACGGCGATTACGTGATCGAACACATTGCGCCACAAGGAGCTACGCAATGATCGCGAAACTCATCCGCTGGTCCGCGAATAACCGGCTGCTGGTGCTGCTGGTGACCTTGCTCGTCTCCGCCTGGGGCGTGTATGCGATGCTGAAGACGCCGTTGGATGCGATTCCCGATCTGTCCGACACCCAAGTCATCATCCGCACCAACTGGCCGGGTCAAGCCCCGCAAATCGTCGAAAACCAAGTGACCTATCCGCTCACCACCACCATGCTTTCGGTGCCCGGCGTGAAGGCGGTGCGCGGCTATTCCTTCTTCGGCGATTCCTTCGTGTATGTGTTGTTCAACGATGGCGTCGATCTGTATTGGGCGCGTTCGCGCGTGCTGGAATATCTGAGCCAAGTCAGCGGGCGGCTGCCGAAGGGGGCTACGCCCAGCCTCGGGCCGGATGCGACCGGCGTGGGCTGGGTGTACGAATACGCGCTGGTGGATCGCAGCGGTAAAAATGACATCAGCGAATTGCGCGCCTTGCAGGATTGGTTTCTCAAGTTCGAATTGAAAACCATTCCGAACGTGTCCGAAGTCGCCACGCTCGGCGGCATGGTGCGCCAGTTCCAAGTGCAGGTCGATCCCGGCAAGCTGCGCACCTACCGCCTGCCGCTGGCCACGGTGACCGCCGCGATTCAAGCCGCGAACCGCGAGACCGGCGGCGCGCTGGTGGAGCTGGGCGAGGCCGATTACATGGTGCGCGCGCGCGGCTATCTGGAAACGCTGGACGATTTTCGGCGCATCCCACTCGGCAACAGCGAGCGCGGCACGCCGATCCTGCTATCCGACGTCGCGCGCGTGCAGCTCGGGCCGGAGATGCGGCGCGGCATCGCAGAGCTGAACGGCGAAGGCGAAGTGGTGGGCGGCGTGATCGTGATGCGTTCGGGACAAAACGCGCTGGAAGTGATCGCCGCCGTGAAAGCCAAACTGGCGATATTGAAGAAGAGCCTGCCGCCCGGCGTGGAAATCGTCACCACCTACGATCGCTCGCAGTTGATCGAGCGCGCGGTGGACAATCTGCGCCAAAAACTGATTGAGGAATTCATCGTGGTAGCCCTCGTATGCGGGCTTTTTCTGTGGCACTTGCGCTCGGCCCTGGTCGCCATCGTGGCGCTGCCACTGGGGGTGCTGATCTCGTTCATCGTGATGCCGCAGCAAGGCGTGAACGCCAATATCATGTCGCTGGGCGGCATCGCTATCGCCATCGGCGCGATGGTGGACGCCGCCATCGTGATGATCGAGAACGCGCACAAAAAGCTGGAGCACTATCGCACGGCGCACGGCGAGCCGGATACGCAGCAACATGCGGCGCTGATGATCGAGGCGGCGTCTGAGGTCGGGCCCGCCTTGTTTTTTTCGCTGCTCATCATCACGCTGTCGTTTATCCCGGTATTCACGCTGGAAGCGCAGGAAGGCAAGCTGTTCGCGCCGCTCGCCTATACCAAAACCTATGCCATGGCGGCGGCGGCCGGACTGTCGGTGACGCTGGTGCCGGTGCTGATGATCTTTTTCATACGCGGGCGCATTCGCAATGAAGCCGACAACCCGCTCAACCGCTGGCTGATCGCCGCCTACAAGCCGCTGCTCGCGCGCGTGCTGCGCCACCCGAAAGCGACGCTGGCCGCAGCACTCGTCGTGCTGCTCGTCACGCTGTGGCCCTTGTCCCGCCTCGGCAGCGAATTCATGCCGCCCTTGGAGGAAGGCGATCTGCTCTATATGCCGACCGCGCTGCCCGGCCTCTCGGCGGCCAAGGCATCGGAGGTATTGCAACTCACCGACCGCCTGATCAAAACCGTGCCCGAGGTGAAATCGGTGTTCGGCAAAGCGGGACGGGCGGAAACCGCCACCGATCCCGCGCCGCTGGAAATGCTGGAGACCACCATACAATTCAAGCCGCGCGATGAATGGCGGCCCGGCATGACGCCGGAGAAGCTAGTCGAAGAATTGGATGCGCGGCTCAAGATTCCGGGCATGGCCAATGTATGGGTGCAGCCGATCCGCAACCGCATCGACATGCTGGCCACCGGCATCAAGAGCCCGGTCGGCATCAAGATCGCCGGCGCCGATCTCGCCACGCTGGAAAAATTGGGACAAGCCGTCGAGCGCAGCGTGAAGCAAGTGCCCGGCGCAACCTCGGTGATCGCCGAGCGCGTCACCGGCGGGCGTTACATCGACTTGAAAATCGATCGCCTGCAAGCGGCACGCTACGGCCTCAACATTCTTGAAGTGCAAGACCTGGTGGCCACCGCCATCGGCGGCGAAAACGTGGGCGAGAAACTCGATGGCCTGGCGCGCTTTCCGATCAATGTGCGCTTTCCGCGCGAGCTGCGCGACTCGGTGGAAAAACTCAAAGCATTGCCGCTGGTGACCGCTGCTGGCGCCACCGTGCCGCTCGGCAGCATCGCCACTATTGCCATCGTCGACGGCCCGCCCATGATCAAGAGCGAGAACGCGCGCCCCAGCCTCTGGGTCTATGTGGACATTCGTGATCGCGACTTGGGCGGTTTCGTCAAGGAAGCGAAGGCCAAGGTCGAGCGCGAATTGCAATTACCCGCCGGCTACTCGCTCGCCTGGTCCGGGCAATTCGAATATTTCGAGCGCGCGGCAAAGCGCCTAACCTGGGTGGTGCCGATGACGCTCGGCATTATTTTCATCCTGCTGTTTCTAACCTTCAAACGCATCGCACCCGCACTGATGATTCTGGGCACGCTGCCCTTTGCGCTGGTCGGCGCGGTATGGTTTCTCTATCTGCTGGGCCACAATTTTTCCATCGCCAGCGGGGTTGGCATGATCGCGCTCGCCGGACTCGCGGCGGAATTCGGCGTGATCATGCTGGTTTACCTGGACGACGCCCTCGCGCGTCACCGCGCGGCGGGCCAGCTCAACACTCAAGCAGATTTGCACGCCGCGCTGATCGACGGCGCGGCGCTGCGCGTGCGGCCCAAAGCGATGACCGTGGCGGTAATCCTGGCCGGCCTGCTGCCGATTCTGATCGGAAGCGGCACCGGCTCCGAAGCCATGAGCCGCATCGCCGCGCCCATGGTGGGCGGCATGCTCACCGCGCCGCTGCTGTCCTTGTTTGTGTTGCCGGCGATCTATGCGTTGCGGCGGGTGAAAAAAGGGTAGCCGTAATGCGGGATAGATTCTATATTTTTCCCGGTCATTGCCCAGGTGATCAAGGCGCATTGGGGTGGCGTTGCCAAAGGCGTCGATGGGGGAACTTAACTGATGCAGTTTTCTGTATGCGCAGGCCGGATGCGTCATTACAAGATGTGACCCCGGCCGTTGACCCCGGCCGTACGGCCGTATATCGCCCATCAAAAAACTAGCCCCAAGCGCGGCTCAGCAATACGTCCAGCGCATCCATGATGCGGCTGCCTTGCTCGGCAATTGATTTCACGAACTCGCCTAATTTCTCATTGGGAATGGAAACGATCTCCAATGGGTGCAGAACCACTTCGATGCGTTCAATTTTGAATGTTGGGTTGAAGCGCTCATCGCTGATGGCGCCGAGAGAAGACTTGCGTACCAGAGGCACCACGACTCTTCGGCGGTAGCTGTCGAAAATAGCGGACTGCACCAGCACGACAAACGGAATGGCCTCCCGGTTTTTTCCGGTATTCCGGTGAACGTCGAATTGGGCCATCAGAGTGTCGAATACTCGTCCGCGAAGGATTCGACTTTGCTGCCAAAATCGTTCCAGGTGGCGATGGTTACTTCAAGCGCTTTGGCTTCGGCGAGACGTTGCTGGCGTTTACGCTCCACAAAATCCTTAAGCAGGGATTCGACGACGCCAGACAAGTTGTTTGTCATTGTCCGTGCTTGAAGCACTAAGTCTTCATTCAGCGTCAGGTTGACGGGACGCTTGCGGGCTTGCTGATCGTAGGTGGATTTCATGTGAGGCCTCCAATGCGCATTGTATGCGCATTACTTGGGTTTGCCAATACTTTGGCCCTCTCGATACAGAGAAAATGTGTGGCGGTACGCGCGGTTTAATTTTTTCCGCGCGGTTTTTTCTTACCAGGCTTGTCTATCGTTTCGATGATCGGGCAGCCGTCTTTTGCGCCGCGGCACAGATTGAGCAACAGGCGTAATTCATCGCGCAGCAGCGTCAAGTCTTTGAGGCGCGCTTCGACTTCTTCGAGCTTGCCGGTGTCAGGCTTTGGTTGTTGTGTTATTTCTTAGCCGCCAGCACTTGTAGCGCCTCGGCCACACCGACGATCCTAATTCCCTGATATTCACTTACCGAGCGCAAAGCTTGGTCGCCTGTCACAAGTAAATCGGCCTTTGCCGCGAGCGCGGTGCCGATCACGACATCATCATCCGGATCAGGAGCGATGCGCGGTATGGCCGTTGGCCGCACCACCTGCGCCAATTCCGTATAGCGATCCACCAACTGATCGACCGTCAGCAGAGAGGCAACGATCTTCTTTTCAAATTTACGTCGGCTCAGAATATCGGTCAGCTCCGCCAAGAGCGGCATGCTGGTGTAGAGCTCGACTCGATTCTCGCGCCGCTCCTGCAACAGCAGTAAAGGGTTGCCACCCCACAACATCGCTGACGCAACCACATTTGTATCGAGCACCAGCCGCATCAATCGGAAGCCTTAGCGCGACGCTCCTCTCGCATGGCGCGAATCTCCTCGGCCACTTCCTCCGGCGACATCGCGGGTGGCTCTGTAACTTGCGCCATGCGCTCCGAGGCCGCAAAAAACTCATCCATACGCTGCGCCTGCAATTTCTCGCGCAACAGTTTCTCCAGGGCTGGCTGCGACAGCAGGCCGGCGCGCTGTGCGTCCTGAGCTAATTGGTCTGGCAAGGTAATTTGAACGGTGGTCATAATGATGCTCCTTTAGCGGCTCGCCGCTTGTTTAAGCACTCTATCCAGCATTTTCCCCACGTGCAAGGACACCGGGGAAAGTAAATCAGGGACAAAAATAGCAGACTGCACCAGCACGACAAACGGAATGGCCTCCCGGTTTTTTTCCGGTATTTCAGTGAATGTCGAATTGGGCCATCAGAGGCTCGAGTGCTCGTCCGCGAAGGAGGCAACTTTGTCGCCAAATTCGTTCCAGGTGTCGATGGTCTGTGCAAGCGCGGGTGCGCCAAGCACGTAATTCAAGTAATTATAATTTAACGTTATTTACTCTATAGACGATAATCGATATTGACATATGCACTAAATATTACGTATTATGAGCACTTTAATAGATACCTAAAAGAGTGCTTTAAATGAATACCATTCCCTCCCAGGATATCAAGCGCAGAGGCATCTCGGCCGTGGACGAGGCGCTCAAAAAAGGCCCCGTGCATGTAATCAAGAACAACAGCCCACGGTATGTCGTTCTCAGCGAAGAGAGCTACCAGGCGCTACTCGATGCACAGCAAGATGCCTATGTCACCCGTTTGAAAGCTTCGCTCGAAGATATGAAGGCGGGGCGGGTGAAACGTTTTTCAAGCCCCGAGGATTTGCTTGCTGAGCTTGCCAAGCCGGAATGAGTTATGCCTTGGTCACACCGGATGCCTTTATTCGGCAGGCTCGCAAGTTTTTTCAAAAACACCCGGATCTCAAGCCGAAATTCAAGCAAGTCTTGAATAAATTGCAAGACGATCCTTTTGCCCCAGCCCTGCGTTTGCACGCTTTGAGCGGGCAGTTTGCGGGTTTGCATGCGGTGAGTTTGACCTTTAGCTATCGTCTCACTTTAAGCTTGCAGATCACCGGGCAGGAAATCATCTTGCTCGATATCGGTAGCCATGATGAGGTATACCGCTAGAAGAGTGGAGAAAGGCGCGCGTCTGTCTTAGGCTATTTCTCTTGCACACCAGTCAAGTCAAATACCACCGGCAAAGCCGGCGGCTTGAATGGGTAGCGCCTCAAAGGCGCGAGCAAAACCGTGAGCCGCCCACGGCGGCATGGCGCTCCTTCCCCCTTCAAGGGCTGCGGAAGGGGAAGGAACCCACCGGTCAAGTTCTGTGTATGGCGCTAAATGCGCACTATTTGATGGCCTGCTCAGCAACTAAACATTCTATGGGTCCCCGCCTGCACGGGGACGGCGGGCTTTTTTCAGAGATACCCTAGCGGATTTTCTCGATCGGGATGCGCTTCACGTAAATTTGCGGCGTAATCAGGGCATACCCCTCTTGCTGCCAGTGCGCGAGCTCAGTGTAGGCGTTGGGCACAACCTGGATGAAATCCTGATAATCCTTGACTGTGTAGCCGTAGTCTTCCGATGCCTGGCCGCATACTTTGAACTCCACGCCCAGGTCGGCGTAGTAGCGCATCCGCTCGACGACTTCGCGGTATTTCTTTTCGTTCTTCTTGGCTACGGTCACGATTTCCGTGCCGTGGATCACCACCTTGATGCTCAGCTCCTCGGGGGGATAGCCGTAGGGCGCATCCAGCAGCGGATTCATCAGCGAGCGAATCCAGTACAGCGCACTCGCCATTTTGTTCGGGTCGTCCAGGAAAAAGTCGAACACGACCTTGGCGGGTTTGTACGGCGTTTGCACGAATTTCCCCTCGCCATGGACGGGCAGGGAAATCGTCAGTACCAGCAATGCCGCGAGAAATGTTTTCATGGCTTCCAACCGAATCCGATCAATCCAAATATAGCCTACTGGCGGCGTAGAAAAGGCAAGCGCCCGCGCTCAGTGCGCGGATTACTTTTTGCCGCGCGGTTTTTTGGGGCTAGGCTGGCCGATGGTTTCGATGATCGGGCAACCGTCTTTCGCGCCGCGGCACAGATTGAGCAGCAGGCGTAATTCATCACGCAGCAGCGTCAACTCTTTGAGACGCGCTTCGACTTCTTCGAGCTTGACCGAGGTGAGGATGCGCACTTCGTCACGGGCCAGATGCGGATTCTCGCGCATGGCGAGCAAGTGGGCAATTTCGGCCAGACTGAAGCCCATTTTCTGCGCGCGCTGGATGAAGCGTAAGCGGGATACATCGCGTTCGCCATACTCACGCAGCCCGGCGCCGCTGCGGCCAACGCGCGGCAGCAGTCCGAGCTTTTCGTAGTAGCGCAGGGTATCGGCACTCATACCCAACAAGCTGGCCATGTCGCCGATGCGATAGCGCGTTTCGGTCGCCGCTTTTGTCATCAATATTGAATGAAGAAAAAATATTCGTTGAGCAGATACAGTCCGGTCGCAATCAGCGTGATGCCCGCCGCCACCTCGAATGCTTTCTGGTGGCGCGATAACAGTTTCAGCGATTCGAGCCAGCCCATGCCCCACGCGCCGAGCGCGATGGGAATGGCGCGCCCGAGGGCGAAAGCGAGCAGCAGGGCGAAACCGAATGGCGCGGAGCCGATGGCTGCGGAGGCGGTGAGCGTGACCAGCAGCGCTGGTGTGCAGAACGGACACACGGCCACCGAGAACGGAATGCCCAACAAGAACGCGCCCCAAAAGCCCGCGACCTTGCGCCCGCGCATACTGATCCAGGGCAGGCGCAGCTTCAGCCAGCCCGGCCACAACAGGCCCAGCACGATGAGCAGCGGGCCGAGCAGCAAGCCCCATTGCCGTCCGAGTATCGCTTTCACCCAATCACCACTGAGCGCAGCAGCGACGCCTAGTGTGACGTGGGTGACAAGCATGCCGCCGATGAAAGCGCCGCCCAGCATGAGCGCGCGTTTTTCTTCGTGCGCCTTCGTCACATAGGCCAGCACCACCGGCACGGAGGCGAACGACACTGGATTGAAACTGAATACGAATCCAGCCAGAAAGCCCAGGCCGATGCCGAGCCAGCTCGCCTCTATGAGCGCGGCGCGCAAATCGCCGATGTTGATTTCGAATCCGGGCGTCAATAAATACAGCGCGGCCCCATACAGCAGCACCGCGGTCAAATACGGGCTGCCGCGGGCGGCGCGATTAAGCAGCTCGCGCCCTTCGGCGTGAATACCCTTAAACGCGGCCCACGCCATCGGCAGCGTGAAAAAACTGGCGAACAACAGGCCGGCCAGTACGGCATAGCCGATAGCATCCACGCTCACGGCGAGGCCCGCCACCACGGCGAAGAGGGGAATCGTGCAGGCGGGCAAGGTGAGCCCGAGTTGCAGCGCCTGCGGCAAGCGGCTGCCGCCCGGCAGCAAGCGATGGAATGCGAGATGCGGCACGGGCAGGCAAACCCAGCGCGACACCAGATACAACGTCGCCATCGCCGCCAGAATCGCGCTCGGCCCATATGGCCCCCACACCGGCGCGGTGCTGGCCCACACCAATAACGCCAACAAGCCGCACAGCAGCGCACTGCGCGCGATCCACACAGCCAGCACACTTTTCCAGCAGCCGGTTTTTTGTTGATGGAGGCGCGCGGTAAACAGCGTATGCGTCGCGATGGTGCAGGGCTCGAAAAAAGCCAGCACCCCAAGCAGCACCGAGGCAATCAGCAACAGCTCGCTCATGCTTTGCGCTCCAAGCGCGCCGCCAAATCGGCGCGCAGCTTGGCGGCAGACGGCAGGCTGGAGAAAACCAGCTCGCCGTCGATGGCGATAGCCGGCGTGGAGAGCACGCCGAGCGCTACCGCGTAGTCGAGTTCTTCCAACACATTCACCTCGCGCCATTCGATGCCGCCCAATTCCTGCGCCAGTTTGTGCAATACGGTTTTGGCGTGGCCGCACTTGCCGCAGCCGGGGGAGGAGAAAACTTCGATTTTGATGGTCATGGCTTCGGTCTTTCACTCGCTGAATTCAAGATAGGCTCAGCGTAAACCCTGGAGCCGGCTCCAGGTCAAGAAGTTCCTTAGGTTTAAGCCGTACTGATATCCGGCCAGTACCAGGTATTGAAATGGTTTGCCGCGCCGCCATATTGTGCTTGAGCCCTGCGCCGCCGAGGTGGGGCGAGGTTTAAGGTATAATCCGTTTTTCTAATATTTTATTTGGTATTTGGAGTAATCATGCCGATTTACGAATACCGCTGCGATGCCTGCGGGTTTCAAAAAGAATTTTTGCAAAAGATGAGCGACGCACCGCTCACCACCTGCCCGGAGTGCAAGAAAGAAAGCTTCTCGAAAATGCTGTCCGCCGCCGGCTTCCAATTGAAAGGCAGCGGCTGGTACGCGACCGACTTCAAGGGCGGCGCCAAGCCCAAGGAAGAGAAAAAAGAAGCGCCCTCCCCCGCTTGCGGCACCGGCGCTTGCCCGGCCTGCACCGGCTAAGCCCGGCCACCCTTTAAAGAGCATGAGGCGGCGCACAAGCCGCCCAGCAAAATCTCCGTGAAAAAATACTTCATCACCGGCCTGCTGATTTGGGTGCCTCTGGCAGCCACGATCTGGGTGCTCAATCTGCTGATCGGTACGCTGGACCAATCCTTGTTGCTGCTGCCGGTGGAGTATCGCCCCGAAGCCTTGCTTGGTACGCGCATTCCGGGCTTGGGCGCGATTGTCACCCTACTCATTATTTTCATTACCGGCGTGCTCGCCGCCAATTACTTCGGCCGGCAATTGCTCGCGCTGTGGGAAAACATCCTCGCGCGCATCCCGGTCGTGAAATCGATCTACACCAGCATCAAACAGGTGAGCGATACGCTGTTTTCGGGCTCGGGCGAGGCCTTCCGCAAAGTGTTGCTGGTGCGTTATCCGCACGCGGAAGCCTGGTCGATTGCTTTCCAAACCAATATCCCCGAAGGCAATGTCGCCGAAAAGCTCGGCCCGGATTATGTCGCCGTCTTTATTCCCACCACGCCGAGCCCGGTGAACGGCTTTTATTTCTTTGTGAAGAAGTCCGAAACCATCGAGCTCAACATCGGCGTGGACCAGGCGCTGAAGTACATCGTGTCCATGGGCGTGGCCACGAAAGAGAAGCGTCCGCGCGGCCAATAGCCTGAAATTCCAGGCATTTCCGGGTATAATCCACGCTTTTTCCGCGCCCGTCCGGGTGTGTTTTCAAGGACTTCAGCAATGCGTAGCCACTACTGCGGGCAAGTAAACCGCGACCATCTTTCGCAAACCGTCACGCTCTGCGGCTGGGCGCATCGCCGCCGCGATCATGGCGGGGTGATTTTTATCGATCTGCGCGACCGCGAGGGCTTGGTGCAAGTCGTGTGCGACCCGCAGCACGCAGAAACCTTCGCGCTTGCTGAAACCATCCGCAACGAATTTGTATTGAAAATCACCGGCCGCGTGCGCGCCCGCCCCGAGGGCACCGAGAACCCGAATCTGCCCACCGGCGCAATCGAAGTCATCGCGGATGAAATCGAAATCCTCAATCCCTCGCTCACGCCGCCATTCCAGCTCGACGACGAAAACCTGTCCGAGAACATTCGTCTCACCTACCGCTATCTCGACCTGCGCCGCCCGGCGATGCAAGCGAATATGCGCCTGCGCTACAAGGTGGCGAAGGCGATGCGCGATTTCCTCGACACGAATGGCTTCATCGAACTCGAAACCCCGATGCTCACCCGCTCCACGCCGGAAGGCGCGCGCGATTATCTGGTGCCGAGCCGCATCCACGCCGGCATGTTCTTCGCGCTGCCGCAGTCGCCGCAACTGTTTAAACAATTGTTGATGGTGGCCGGTTTCGACCGCTATTTCCAGATCACCAAATGTTTCCGCGACGAAGATTTGCGCGCCGACCGCCAGCCTGAATTCACCCAGGTGGATATCGAAACCTCATTCATGAACGAGGCGGAAATCACCGGCATGGTGGAAGCCATGATCCGCGATATGTTCAAGCGCGTGCAGGGCATCGATCTGCCCGATCCTTTCCCGCGCATGACTTGGGCCGAGGCCATGGGGCGCTACGGCTCGGATAAGCCGGATATGCGCGTGAATCTCGAACTGACCGAACTCACCGACGTGATGCGCGAAGTGGAATTCAAAGTGTTCCGCGAAGCGGCGAACCTGAAAGACGGCCGCGTGGCCTGTCTGCGCGTGCCCAAGGGCGGCGAGCTATCGCGCAAAGACATAGACGATCTGACCGAATTCGCCAAAATCTATGGCGCCAAAGGCTTGGCCTACATCAAGGTCAATGAATTGGCGAAGGGCATGGAAGGCCTGCAATCGCCCATCGTAAAATTCCTGCCGGAAGCGGCGGTGAAAGAAACGCTATCCCGTTGCGGTGCGCAAGACGGCGACATCGTGTTCTTCGGCGCCGACCGCGCCAAGATCGTGAACGACACCCTGGGCGCGCTGCGCGTCAAAATCGGCCATGAGCGCGGCCATGCCGTGCAGGAATGGAAGCCGCTATGGGTGGTGGATTTCCCCATGTTCGAATACGACGACCAAGCCGATCGCTGGGTCGCGCTGCACCACCCCTTCACCGCGCCCATGCTCGGCCACGAAGATCTGCTTGCATCCGATCCGGGCAAAGCCTTGTCGCGCGCCTACGACTTGGTGCTGAACGGCTGGGAAGTGGGCGGCGGCTCGGTGCGTATCCACCGCGAAGAAGTGCAATCGAAAGTATTCCGCGCGCTCAAGATCAGCCCCGAAGAAGCGCAAGAAAAATTCGGCTTCCTGCTCGATGCCCTGCAATACGGCGCTCCGCCGCACGGCGGCCTGGCCTTCGGCCTGGATCGCCTGGTGGCGCTGATGGCGGGTGCGGAATCGATCCGCGACGTGATCGCCTTCCCCAAAACCCAGCGCGCCAACGACCTGATGACCCAAGCGCCGAATACCGTGTCTGAAGCGCAGTTGAAAGAACTGCATATCCGGCTGCGGCAGGTTGAAGTAAAAACCACTTGAACCACGAAGTACGCGGAGTACGCGGAGGCATAATTTCCAAAAACTCCGTGCCCTCCGTGTACTCCGTGGTGAGCATGGGTTGTTGAGTTATTGAAATGACCGCTCCCTACAAAATTCCCATCTCGGTCCTGGTCGTGATCCACACCCCTGACTTGCAAGTGCTCCTGTTGGAGCGCGCCGATCATCCCGGCTATTGGCAATCGGTGACCGGCAGCCAAAACCCGGGCGAGACCCTGCGCGATACGGCGATTCGGGAGGTTGAGGAGGAAACGGGGCTCGATGCCAGCCAGTTTGTGCTGACTGATCGGAACCGGCAGAACGTGTATGAGATTTACCCCGAATGGCGACGCCGCTACGCGCCGGGCGTCACACATAACACCGAGCATGTGTGGAGCCTAACGCTGCCTGCGCCCATGCCAATTAAACTGGCGGAGCGGGAGCATTTGGGCTGCGCCTGGTATCCCTACCGGGAAGCGGCGCAGCGCTGCTTCTCACCCAGCAATGCACAAGCGATTTTGATGCTGCCAACGTGGTCTGCATCCAGCCAATAAAAAAACGCTATACTTTTTGATATGTCCGACACGCTGCACATCACGACCTACAACATCCACAAAGGCTTCTCGCAGTTCAACCAGCGCATGATGCTGCACGAACTGAAGGACCAATTGCATTTATTGAACCCGGATGTGGTGTTCCTGCAAGAGGTGATCGGCGAACATCGCGGCCATGCCGGCCGCCACCAAAACTGGCCCGAGTTGTCGCAGTACGAATTCCTCGCCGATCAATTGTGGAGCGACTTCGCCTACGGCAAGAACGCGGTCTATCCGGACGGCCACCACGGCAATGTGATTTTGTCGCGATACCCGATTCTGGAATGGGAAAACATCGATATCTCCACCCATGCCATGGAAAGCCGCGGCTTGCTGCATTGCGTGATCGATGTGCCGGATTGGCAGGAAAAATTGCATTGCGTGAACGTGCATCTCGGCTTGGGCAGCCGCGGCCGCATGAAGCAACTGCAAGCGATCCGCGACCGCATTCAGGAGATGGTGCCGGCGCATGCGCCGCTCTTGATCGCAGGTGATTTCAACGACTGGCGCATCAAGGCGGGCGAATACCTGGCGCGCTCGCTGCAGGTGCATGAAGTATTCGAGCATCTGCACGGCAAGTCGGCGAAAAGCTATCCCGCAGCCATGCCGCTGCTGCGCTTGGACCGCATTTACTTCCGCGGGCTGAAAGTGAAATCGGCGCGCGTGTATCACGGCCGCCCGTGGTCGCGCATCTCGGACCACGCCGCCTTGTCCGCGACTGTCTCCCGGATATGATCCGTTACATCGCCGGCAATCAACTCACTCTGATTCAGAACGGCGCCGAATACTTTCCCGCGCTCGAAGCCGCGATCGATCGCGCATCCAGCCACGTTTATCTTGAAACGTATATTTACGCCGATGACGCGACCGGGCAACGCATCGCTGCTGCGCTGATGCGCGCCGCGCTTCGCGGTGTCGCAACGCATTTGATCATCGACGGCTACGGCGCGCAGGACTATCCCGCAAGCGCCATCCGGGCCTTGCGCGCGGCCGGTGTGGAGGTGCTGATTTACCGCCCGCAAATCTCTCCTTGGCGCTTCCGCCGCCAGCACTTGCGGCGTCTGCATCGCAAGCTCGCGGTCATCGATCAAAGTATCGCTTTCGTCGGCGGCATCAATATCGTGAACGACGCCAGCTCTCCGGACGCGCCGCCCCAATTCGATTTTTCGGTTTCGATCATGGGGCCGCTGCTTGCATCGATCCTGCAGGAGATGCGCAAGTTGCACGCGCATATGCTGCGCGTCCGCTTACGCCTGCCGGACACCGTCACCGCGCCGCTCGCTCCCCCGACGGCGGGCAAGATGCGCGCGGCTTTCATCCAGCGCACCAACCTGCAGCATCGGCGCGATATCGAGCGCGCTTATTTGCGCGCCATCGGCAAGGCGCGGCATGAAATCATCCTGGCCAACCCGTATTTCCTTCCGGGCAGGCGCTTTCGCAAAGCCTTGCTGCTGGCCGCCGCGCGCGGCGTGAAAGTCAAACTGCTGCTGCAAGGCCGCGTCGAATTTCGCTTCGTGCATTACGCCACGCGCGCCCTATACGATGAATTGCTGGCCGCCGGGATCGAAATTTATGAATATCAGCCCAGCATCCTGCACGCCAAAGCCGCGGTCATCGACAAGGAGTGGGCCACGGTCGGTTCTTCCAATATCGATCCGACCAGCTTGCACCTCTCACGCGAGGCCAATGTGGCGGTGTTCGACCGCACCTTCGCCGCTAGCCTGCACGCGAGCTTGGTAGCCGCCATCCAAACAGCGTCCCGACGCATGCAGCCAATGGACTTGGCGCGCAGGACGTGGTGGGAGCGCCTGTTGTCGCGCTGGGCCTATAGCGGCGTGCGCTTGCTGGCGGAATTGGTGGGGTATGGCGTGGAAATGAAATAAAAAGTCTTTTGTACCGCAGAGGACGCAGAGGGCACGGAGGCAAAACAAAATAGAAACTGAAAAATTTCCTCTGCGTCCTCTGCGTCCTCTGCGGTGAATGCGCTTTTCAGGCCTTCCCTGCGCTTCTCGGCTGACGCGCGAAGACCAGAATAATCAAAAAATGCACGAGACCGATGACCACGCCGAGCCATCCTGTCACCAGCCACCAGCTATCCGGGCCGAAGATTTGCTCGATGCCGTGACGCGAGAAATAACCCGCGCCCAGCGCACCTACCACCCAAAACAGCAGCGCGATCGTCGCCCGCATCGAGGTTGAAGAAGTCATTGTTGTTCTCCTTATCGTTTATCTTTAAAAACATCTGAACCGCCATGACGCCAAGAGCGCCAAGCAAGACAAATCTTTAAGCCGTAAATGTGCGACATCTGTATGGACGAGGGTTTTGTTTGTCCTTTTATGCCTTTTTCTTGGCGCTCTTGGCGGTTCATGCCTAAAAATGCTTCAAATAATCCTTATAGTTATTTTTCAACCGCGCTTTCACTTTCCGCCACGGATCACGCCAGGGCAGCTTGCCGCGCATGAGCGCAACACACAATTTGCGCTGGCCTTCCACATCGTCCATGTGTACGAACTCTGGCGCGGGGCCGAGTGGGCCACGGCAATCCGGCCCGCCTTCCAATCCTTGGTTGTGATAATTGCCGAGCGGCGCCGCCAAGGCGATAGTGGGCAGCCCATACGCCATCGCCGCCGATCCCTCGCAGCTACCGCCATCCATGATGCGGCGCTGATGCTGCTGCGGCAGCACCTGCTCCGCCAATTCGCTGAGCACTTGCAAATAGTCCGCCTGAAACGGCGTGCGCCGATCCCCCAGCCGCACGATCGGCCCCTTGCCGACCACCGCGCCCGGCAGGGTGCGCGATGCTTCGAGGCTCACGCACACCAGTGGACGACGCGCGGTTTGCAGCCAACCCAATTCGAAATGCCCCACCGCGCCGGCCAAACCCACCTCCTCGGCCCGCGTGAGCAAACCGATGAAAGGCGGGCGCTGCTTCCGGCCCCGCTTAGCGAATACTTCGAGTGCGGTGGCGACAATGCAAAACACGCCGATCAGATCGTCTGCGGCCTGGGTGTAAAGCTTGCTGCCGCTTTTCCAAACCGGCTTCCTAAATTTGAAACCGCCGAACAGCGACTTCGCACCCGGTCTGCGTTGCGCAATCTGCTCAGCCTTGACATGCACCTCCGCCGTGCCGATCGCATAGCCTTTCGGGTGCAAAACCACCTTGCGCAACATGCCCTCGCCCGCCCAGCCATCTTCGGTCGATAACCAGACATGGCTGTCGCGCAACAGCTTGGTGGGCGAACCGCCATGCCAGCGAATGCGAAGTACATTCGGCGCTACCCAACGAACGCCATGAAAGCCGGGGTGATCCATATGCGCAATAAAAACCCGCAACGGCTCATCGCTGCGCGCACGCAATAGTTTTTGATAATCAGCCGTCGAAGCCGCGCCAACCACGATATTGCCGATGGGATCGATGAAATAGGGAATGGCGTGCTGATCCAGCACCTCGGTCACCATCTTGATCACGTGGACCTCGCGAAACGGCGCCGTAGGCTGAGACAGCAGCGTGATTAACAAGGCTTCGTGGCGTGGTTGCATTACAGCTTCCTGGATTGCAACGCGGCTTTCGTTACAGCGCGCGATTGCCGTTACGCTTTCGATCTCACGTCCGAGAAGATAATCTGATCGACACCTTGAAAGGCGTGGATCCGGTCGAGCAGACGGATGGTGCGTTTTGCTTCCCCGGCCACCATAGCGTAAGTGCGATGCAGTTGGTAGCTGCCTGATGCCAGCAAGAGCGACTCCTCGTTCTGGTAGGGCGGCTCTTTTTGCATGACGATGCCGGGGGTGTGATGGTAGGTCTGAGTATCGGCAGCGGTTTCCCAGATACTCATTTCCTTATCAAGCGGTCGCAACATGGCGGCATGAGGCCGGTTCGATAAAATTTGGATGCCGGCCTGTGTGTTTTCCACCGACTCGCTCGCCACGCGGCGAATGACGCCGATTTGCCAAGGCGCGGTGTCGGGTTGAATGCCGATGACGGTGTGGTTTTGCACCCAGTCTTCTTTCAGGCTGGAAATGGTCACGCCATAGCCCATCTGGCTGATATTCTCGACGACCCAGCTTTCAGTCTCGTTTTCCTCATTATCGATGGCGAACGCGGGGGGGGTTGCCAGCGCTTGCATGAGTTGTTCGTATAGAAAATTGAAACTGTGCACCACGTTGATCCGGTAAAACACTTGTGTCCGCTCGGTGTGGCGCTTGTCGAAATGTTGGCGCTCATTGCACACATCCATCTTGCACCAGCGCTGGGATAAGTGGGCCATCACCTCCAGCAAATCTTCGCGCTGGTAGGTCGAGAAATCGATCGCGCCGAGCGTGACGGGAACACCCCCGCTTTCCAGTTGCTTTAAGCCGACGACCAATGCGCGGACTGCCTCGCCCGAGCCAAAACAGCGCGACATGAAATGGTGCTCGGAAACCTTGGTAAGCCGGATGGGGGTTCTGGGTTTGGAAAAATCCACGTGAAAAACCGTGCTGCCGTTCGGTATCCGTTCCCAGCAAAAGGTACCGGCCAGGTTGTGCGTCAGCAAATGCGCCAAATCGATCTGCATTTTGGTCAGATGCTCCGGTGCGGCCACGGACATCATGAGTAATTTCAACATTTCCTGCGCTACGCTCGTCTGTGCCTTGACCGCGCTGTTGAGGGTGACGGGCAGATGCAACAATGCGCGTTCCTCCGCCAATTGGATCACGGAAAATATCCGCTCCCAAAGAGAGGGGGGAACCGGACGATAACGCAAATGCAGCCAGTGCGCCTGGAGATCGAGCCGGCGTAAGGCGCGCATGATGACGATCGCGATATCCTGGTCATCGCGCTCCCCCTTTTGAGGCAAATTCGCGACGCAGCGCAGATGGGCGTTGACCGTGGCTTCGAGGAAATCAAAGCTCGCATTCCAAATGCGCACTTCGGTGGCTTTGTGCATGCGGGATGCGTCAGTGTATTGGCGGCGCAAGGCGCGCTCATATTTCTGACCTGATTGGTCGATGCGCGCCAACCGCTTCACACGCTCCTTGAGACTGATCCCCTCCGCGTTGGATATGGCCAATAGCCAGTGCGTGAGCTCCTCCAGCGCCATTGCCGGATTATCGGCAGGGAGATCATCAAGAATTTCCGTGACACCCGACTCACGGGCCAGGGGATGGTTGTTCTTCTTATAAAAATTGCTAATAAAATCAAGCATATCTTGCTTATCACGCAGCTTTTTTACCCCAGGAATGGAATGTCCCGGCGGCCCTAATGAAGGAGATAGGCAAGATGCGTGCCCAGCAAAGAGGGGGCAATAAGCAAAGGACACCCCAAGGTGTACTTCCTGCGGGGCGCATTGCGCCAAATTTCAACCATGCGCATGGGCGCGCGTGGCATGACGTTTGTAGCGTCGGCTTCCAGCCGGCATGCCGGCAAGATGCCGGCGCTACGACGCTTAAAACCCTTGAGTGTCCTTGGCGCGCTTGGCGGTTCAATAGCCGTTTTTTGGATTAGCGCCGCTTCCCGCCCCCCAAAATCGACCCCAACACGCCGCGAATAATCTGCCGCCCCACCTCGCTACCGATGGCGCGCGCAGCGCTTTTGGCGAGCGCCTCGCCCACGCCTTGGCGCTTGCTGCTGCCTCCACCGAGCACGCCGCCGAGGATGTCGCCCCAACCGCCGCCGCTTGCCTGCACCGGAGCTTGTTTAGATTCAGCCTCGGCAAGCTGTACCGCGCGGGCTTTGAGAATCTCATAGGCGGATTCGCGATCCATGGCTTTTTCATACACGCCGGCGACGAGCGAGCTTTGGATGATTTGGCGGCGGATGGCGTCACTGATCGGCCCGATCTGGCCGTGCGGCGGCATGATCAGGGCGCGCTCGGTGATGGTGGGTTGGCCTTTTTCATTCAAGGTGGAGACCAGCGCCTCGCCCACGCCCAGTTCGGTGATGGCGGCTTCGGCATTGAATTTCGGATTCTCGCGCATGGTGGTGGCGGCCTTGACCGCTTTTTGGTCGCGCGGGGTGAAGGCGCGCAACGCATGCTGCACGCGATTGCCGAGTTGGCCCAGCACGCGATCCGGAATGTCGAGCGGATTCTGCGTGACGAAATACACGCCCACGCCTTTGGAGCGCACCAGGCGCACGACTTGCTCGATCTTCTCCAGCAGCGCGTCCGGCACATCGTTGAACAAGAGATGCGCTTCGTCGAAGAAAAACACCAGCTTGGGTTTCTCCGGGTCGCCCACTTCTGGCAGGTTTTCGAATAATTCCGATAACAGCCAAAGCAAAAAGGTGGAGTAAGCCTTGGGCGATTGCATGAGCTTGTCCGCGGCGAGGATGTTGACCACGCCGCGACCCTGGGCATCGGTCTGCATCAGGTCCTGAATATTGAGCGCCGGTTCGCCGAAGAAGCGATCGCCATTCTGGGTTTCGATTTGCAGCAGGCCGCGTTGGATGGCGCCGATGGAGGCGGCGGAGATATTGCCATATTCGGTGGTGAATTGTTTCGCGTTGTCGCCCACGTTTTGCAACATGGCGCGCAGGTCTTTCAGGTCGAGCAGCAGCAGGCCGTTATCGTCGGCAATCTTGAATACCAGGTTGAGCACGCCTGCTTGAGTCTCGTTCAAGTTGAGCATGCGCCCCATCAACAGCGGGCCCATCTCGGACACGGTGCTGCGCACGGGATGCCCCATCTCGCCGAATACGTCCCAAAACGCCACCGGACAACCGGCGAATGCATGATCTTGCACGCCCATCTTGGCCAGCCGCTCTGCAATCTTGGGATTCATCTTGCCGGGCTGGCTGATGCCGGAGAGGTCGCCCTTTACATCCGACATGAAGACCGGCACGCCTTGGCGGCTGAAATTTTCCGCCAGCACTTGCAGCGTGACCGTCTTGCCGGTGCCGGTGGCGCCGGTAATCACGCCGTGGCGGTTGGCCATCTTGGGCAGCAGGAAAACGTCGATCTCGGATTTTGCGATCAGCATGGGTTCGGACATGGTTTAACTCTCTTACTTTGGTTTATTAAGCAAGCTGCAAATGGTAACATTGCACTGTTTTTTCAAGGAAGTTTCGAACCATGGCCGGCCATTCCAAATGGGCAAACATTCAGCACCGCAAAGGGCGCCAAGACGCCAAGCGCGGCAAGATTTTTACCCGCCTGATTAAAGAAATCACCGTGGCTGCCCGCATGGGCGGCGGCAACCCCAATGACAACCCGCGCTTGCGCCTCGCCATCGACAAAGGCAAAGCCGAAAACATGCCGGGCGACAACATCGATCGCGCCATCAAGCGCGGCACCGGCGAGTTGGAAGGCGTGACCTATGAAGAAGCGCGCTATGAAGGGTATGGGGTCGGCGGCGCGACGGTGATGGTGGATTGCCTCACCGACAACAAAGTGCGCACGGTGGCCGATGTGCGCCACGCCTTTTCCAAATATGGCGGCAATATGGGCACCGACGGCTGTGTCGCGTATCAGTTCAAGCATTGCGGGCAACTGGTGTTTGCGCCCGGCGCCTCGGAAGACAAGGTGATGGAAGCCGCCATCGACGCCGGCGCGGAAGACGTGATCGCCAACGACGATGGCAGCATCGAGGTCATTACCGGCCCGCACGATTTTCCTGCGGTGAAAGATGCATTGGAAAAGGCCGGGCTCAAAGCCGAAATCGCGGAAGTCAT
This sequence comes from Hydrogenophilales bacterium, assembly GCA_016235775.1. Classification (GTDB taxonomy): domain Bacteria; phylum Pseudomonadota; class Gammaproteobacteria; order Burkholderiales; family Thiobacteraceae; genus RBG-16-58-11. The sequence continues at coordinate 273 of JACRIU010000046.1, read as the reverse complement.
TTACAAGCCCACGATGGAAACCGAACTCAAGGGCGACGACGCCATAAAAATGCAAAAATTATTGGATGCGCTGGAGGGCTTGGACGACGTGCAAGAAGTGTTTACGTCCGCCGTCCTGGAAGATTAAAGCCCCCCCTCTCCTCCTTGGGGGAGAGGGATGGGGAGAGGGGGTACTGAACGCTTCACCCTCTCCCTGGCCCTCTCCCTCAAGGGAGAGGGAAACAATCAGAGGAATAAGACAATCCGCATTCTCGGCATTGATCCCGGCTTACG
>JACRIU010000042.1 GCA_016235775.1 Hydrogenophilales bacterium | reverse complement strand
TTTCTTGCTTACATATCAATCATATGCGGCGCTGCGAAATTTTTTCCGCGCCTTGCATTTAGGCGAACTCTGAATTTTTAGAGGCGCCCTTAATTTCTTACGTCACGCCAATGCCGAATAATGAGCTGCAAACTCTGCGTGCCGTTATATTCATTGACGCTCAGGCTGTACACGGCGTGGATTTGTTCGGGTAGTGGTTCGTTATGCCCGAACAGGATCGCCTCAATTATTTTTCCTTTTACATCCAGGCGCAGTTTGAGATGTTTTTCGCCGACCACGCGCTGGTTCTGTACGGCGAAGCTGTTGTCGAATTGCGGGACAGGAAAGCCTTGCCCCCATACTTGCTGTTCCAATATGCGCGCCACCTCCAGGCTCATTTCGCCGTGCTCCAATCCGCCGTCGGTCTCGATGCGCTGCGCCAGATCACTCGGACTGAGCAGTTCGCCGGACACCTGTTCGAAGGCGGCGGCAAATTTTTCAAAATCGGCCTCGGCGAGGCTCAACCCCGCAGCGGCTGCATGCCCGCCGAATTTCTTGATCAGCGCCGGATGGCGCTTGCTGACCAGATCCAGCGCGTCGCGCAGATGCAGCCCCGCGATGGAGCGCCCGGAGCCTTTAATCTCCCCGTTGTTGGCGCGTGCAAAGGCGATCACCGGACGGTGAAATTTATCCTTGAGGCGCGAAGCGAGGATACCGATCACGCCCTGGTGCCAGGTCTCGTCGAACAATACCAGACAGGTTTCGTAGGGTGCGCCATGCGCACCATGGTGCGTGGAACGCACCTCCGACACGCTACGGGCTGGGAGCGCCGACGTCTCCGTCGGCACTGGAACGCGGGCGTCCCGCCCGCATGCGGGCGAGGACGCCCGCGCTCCCGGCTCCGCAGCACCGTGTCGTGGCCGCACCCTACGATTGATTTGTTCCAACGCCGCCAGCGCACTGTCCTGCATGTCCGCTTCGATACTGCGCCGCTCGCGATTGAGGCTGTCGAGTTTTGCGGCGATTTGCATGGCGGTTGCGGCATCATCGGTCAGCAGGCAGTTGATGCCCAGACTCATATCGTCCAGCCGCCCTGCCGCATTCAGGCGCGGCCCGACGGTGAAGCCCAGATCCATACTGGAGACTTTCCCCGGTTTTTTTTTCGCCACTTGCAGCAGCGCGTTGATGCCCGCGCAGGCGCGCCCGGCGCGTATGCGCAGCAGCCCTTGTTGAACAAGGATGCGATTGTTCTGATCCAGTTTCACCACATCGGCGACTGTTCCCAATGCGACCAGGTCGAGCAGTTCGACGAGCCTGGGTTCGGGTCGCTCGACGAACGCGCCGCGTTCGCGCTACTCGGCGCGCAACGCCAGCAACACATAGAACATCACGCCGACCCCGGCCATGTGTCTGGTGGGAAAGGCGCAGCCGGGCTGGTTGGGATTGACGATGCAGGCCGCATCCGGCAGCGTGTCGCCGGGCAGGTGATGGTCGGTGACGAATACCTGCATACCGAGGCGATTGGCTTCGGCCACGCCTTTGACGCTGGCGATGCCGTTATCCACGGTCAGCAAAATATCCGGCTTGTGCTGCGCCGCACCCGCAAGGAGTACGCCGGTGGGCGCCCCGCCGCTTCGCGGTGGCCCTTCCGCTGCAAGATGAACAATCTCGGGCGTCAGCCCATAGCCGTATTCAAAGCGGTTCGGCACGATGAAATCGACTTGCGCGCCGAAGCTGCGCAGCCCGCGCACCGCCACCGCGCAGGCGGTCGCGCCATCGGCATCGTAGTCGGCGATGACCAGGAGTTTTTTCCTTGCGGCGATTGCGTCAGCCAGCAGGCGCGCCATTTCTCGCGCATTCTTCAGGTTGTCGAACGGCAACAGCTCGGCCAGCGAAGTGTCCAGTTGCCTGCTGTCCGTGATGCCGCGCGCCGCAAAAATCCGTGCCATGGCTGACGCATAACCGTTATCGAGCAAGTGCTGCACGGCTGCTGCGGGAATACTGCGCGGGGTTATTTCAAGCATGGAGACAGTATAGCTGTTGTCCGGTAGGATGCGGTGATAACCGCATCGTTAACCAGCCACTTAACGAGCGTAGTTTGCTCCATGCTTCTCCGGTTGTTACCCTTTTTAAACCCGGATGCACCATTGTAACAAAGAGCCGTTGTTGGTGCCCGATTTATCGGGGTTTAACGGCCCGTAATCGCCCGATAAATCGGGCTCCTACGTTGCTCGTCCGAAAAAGGGTAACAACCGGATAAGCACGGTTTGCTCGTTTAGTGGAATGGCTATGCAGCGCTCGCCATCGATGCGGTTCGTGCCTCACCGCATCCTACGGCGCTTATTGCCGCCTCCGCCTGTCAACGCTAAATAGAAATGTCCCCTCGCCTGCAAAGTAGAAATGTCCCCTTTTCCCTTCGTCATCGGTTTTATTGGATAACGGTTTTGCTATCGGTGGCGGACTTGCCGACGTGCATTTTTCTCCAAGGGTGACGAGC
>JACRIU010000041.1 GCA_016235775.1 Hydrogenophilales bacterium | reverse complement strand
TGTGACCTCTGTGACCTCTGTGACCTCTGTGACCTCTGTGACCTCTGTGACCTCTGTGACCTCTGTGACCTCTGTGGCAAGATTTTCTGGCGCACATAACAAGTTGCCCTTACCTCAGTATCGGTCACCCATCGAGAGAGGCCATTTCGGTGTACAATAGCGACCCTTTTCCGTTTAAGAACAAGATCATGCGCGTTAGTCAATTCTTTTTATCCACGCTCAAGGAAGCGCCCAGTGAAGCCGAACTGGTGAGCCACAGCTTAATGTTGCGCGCCGGGCTCATCAAGCGCCTGGGCAGCGGGCTCTACACTTGGATGCCGCTGGGCTTGCGCGTGCTGCGCAAAGTCGAAGCGATTGTACGCGAGGAGATGGATAAAGCCGGCGCGATCGAGTTGCTGATGCCCGCCGTGCAACCGGCCGAGCTGTGGGAAGAAACCGGGCGCTGGGCTGTATTCGGCCCACAGATGTTGAAGATCAAGGATCGCCATCAGCGCGATTTCTGCTTTGGCCCGACGCATGAGGAAGTGATCACCGATATCGCGCGCAAGGAAATCAAAAGCTATCGCCAGTTGCCGGTGAATTTTTATCAAGTTCAAACCAAATTCCGTGATGAGATTCGCCCGCGCTTCGGCGTGATGCGTGCGCGCGAATTCATGATGAAGGATGCGTATTCCTTCCACGCGGATTTTTCGAGCCTGGAACAAACCTATCAGGTGATGTACGACACCTACTCGCGCATTTTCAGCCGCCTCGGTTTGAAATTCCGCGCGGTGCGCGCCGATACCGGCGCGATTGGCGGTACCGGTTCGCATGAATTCCATGTGCTCGCCGATTCGGGCGAGGATGCGATTGCCTACTGCCCCGCTTCCGATTACGCCGCCAATGTGGAATTGGCGGAAGCAGTTGCACCCGCCGCGACGCGGGGCGCGGCCACGCAGGCGATGCATAAAGTCGTCACGCCTAAACAACACAGCATCGAAGACGTCACCGCCTTCCTCAAGGTGAGTGCGGACCAAGTCGTTAAAACCCTTATTGTGGAATGTGAAGAAGGCCTGGTGGCCCTACTGCTGCGCGGCGATCACGAATTGAATGAAGTGAAAGCCGGCAAGCTGGCGCAAGCCGGTGCGATCAAGGGTTTTGCCTCGGATGCCAAGCTGCGCGAAATCACGAACGCGGGCCCCGGCTCGCTCGGCCCGGTGGGCTTGAAGCTGCCGATCATCGCCGACCGCGCCGTGGCCGCCATGAGCAATTTTGTGTGCGGGGCGAATGAAGATGGCTTCCATTTCACCGGCGTCAATTTCGGACGCGATTTGCCCGAACCGCTCGTCGCCGATATTCGAAATATCGTCGCCGGTGACGAAAGTCCGGATGGGAAAGGCAAACTGGACATCTGCCGCGGCATCGAAGTCGGGCATATTTTTCAACTCGGCGCCAAATATTCGGAAGCGCTCAAGGCGACCTTCCTGGATGAGCAGGGCCAGCCGCATCCGTTCGAGATGGGCTGCTACGGCATCGGGGTGTCGCGCATCGTCGGCGCCGCGATCGAGCAAAACCACGATGCGCGCGGGATTATCTTCCCGCGCGCCTTGGCGCCATTCGAGCTGGCCATGGTGCCGATCGGGATGAAAAAGAGCGATGCCGTGCGCGCAGCGGTCGAAAAACTCTACGCCGAGCTGCAACAAGCCGGTATCGCGGTGCTGCTGGACGACCGCGACGAGCGTCCTGGCGTGATGTTTGCTGATATGGAGCTGATCGGTATCCCGCATCGCATTGTGATCGGCGATCGGGGTTTGAAAGAGGGCCAGATCGAATACCAGGGCCGGCGTGACGAAAAAGCGACAGTCATCCCTTTGCAGAATGCCGCTGAGCTCCTAAAATCAATACTGTTGGAAACGCTATGAAACTATTTAAGCACCTCATATTGCTCTTTAGCCTCGCCCTGCCCGGCCTCGCCTTGGCCGGCACGCAGATCTATGAGCCGCTGTCCGCCAGCGTGCAAGCGTCGCTGCACAAAGCGGTGGCGGATAACGCCAGCCCGAAGCTCGCCTTTAACAACCCGGCTGAAGGCGAGGCTTGGCTCAACAGCATGTCGAAGCGCATGGAGCGCCGCATTCCCGATATGGAGCAGCGGCGCGAATTTCTCACCACCGTGCACTACGAAGCCACCCGCGCCGGCCTCGACCCGCAAATGGTATTGGGCTTGATCCAGGTGGAAAGCGGTTTCAAAAAATACGCCGTATCCTCCGCCTCCGCGCGCGGTTATATGCAGATCATGCCATTCTGGGTAAAGCTCATCGGCAACAAGGATCACAACCTGTTTCACCTGCGCACTAACTTGCGCTTCGGCTGCACCATCCTGCGCCACTACGTGGATATCGAAAAAGGCAATCTGTATCGCGCCCTCGGCCGCTACAATGGCAGCTTGGGCCAACCCGAGTATCCGAATTTAGTTTTGGGCGCATGGAAAAATCACTGGGCTTGGAATTACAATCCGAATAACAAAACCGCCGAGCAGGCAACGCCCAAAAAACCCGGCTAGCGCCCTTGCCTGCTCTTCCTGTCTGCATACAGTTGAGAGTAGCGCATGAATTTCCTCGAAATCATCAGCGCCCATGTGCGGTGGAAGCAACACCTGCTGGACTACATCGCAGACAGCAGCGAGAAGCTCGACCCCGCGCTGGTCGGCGCCGACGATCACTGCAAGCTGGGCAAATGGATTTACGGCGAGGGACAGGCCTATGCGGGCCTGCCGCATTTCGATAAGGTGCGCGCCGGTCACGCGGAATTCCACATACACGCCGCTGCGGTGGTGACCTTCGTCAATCTAGGCGATCATGCCACCGCGCAACAAGTGCTGAATGGCGAATACGCCAAAGCCTCGAATAGCCTGAAGCGGGAAATTCTCCTGCTGGCGCAGGAAGTGGGCGCGCAGACCGAGCCTTAAGGCAATTTCACCACCGCTGGGGTTCCGGCGCGCAATGTGTCTTTCACCGCAAACAGCACATCTAGCCAATAACCGGCATCATTCTTCTCACCCACCGGCTCCAATCCCAGCGTCTTGATCTTGCCGCTGTAGCTTTGCTGGTTGACTTGCACCGTCACCGCATCGCCGGCTTTCATCTTTTCCACTTGCGCCAGACTGACTTTGGCGCGCGCGATCATTTCATTGGCGCGCGCCAACACAAACAAGGTCTGTGGCTGAAGTTGGCTGGCCACGGTTTGGCCCGGTTCGACTTGGCGCGCGACAACTAGCGCATCAAACGGTGCGCGCAGCGCCACATCTCCTAAAGCAGCTTGCGAGCGTGTTAACCGCGCCTTGCTTTCGCTTACTCCAGCCTTGGCACGGACATGGCGGGTCTGTGCCTGCTCCAATTCCGAGGTGGAAATCACGGTGCGGTTGTAGAGCTCTTGCACTCGATCCAGATTGCGCTTGGCGTCCAGTTCTTCCTCTTTATGGCGGGCCCATTCGGCTTGCGATTCCGAGACGCCCGCTTGGTAAGCCGCCGCATCCAGCGTCAACAACACTTGCCCTTTTTTCACCCGCTCGCCCACATCCGCATGCACCGCCCGTACCACGCCGGAAACCGGCATCGATAACTCTACCCGCTGCGACCACTGCAAGGTGCCTGGTACATCGGCGGCCCAGCTTGAGGTAAAAATGCCAAGCGACATCACAATCATTAGCCAGGGGCGCATCATCGGTCTCCTCATTTTTTAACTGGCGCAGGCAGGGCTTGGCCCAGCAAAGCATCGAGCTTCGCCAGCGCCAGCGCTAATTTGTATTCGACGCTGCGTTGGCGCAGCTTCGCATCCGCGGTCGTGGCCATGGTCTCACCCAAGGTCGTGCGCAATTCCATTTCATAAAGGGCGCGTGACCGCTCCAAAGCCAAATCGCGATAATCGGCTTGCACTTTCGCTGCATTGCGCTCGGTTTTTTGCAGTTGTTCCACTTCGCTCCACGCTGCCAGCACCGCCGACATCAAACCGCGCCTGTATTTCTCGGTTTCGGCTTGCAGTTTCTGGAACTGAGCCTGCTCTCGCGCCAATTGCGAGGACACGCGATTACCCTGGTAGAGCGGCCACGACAACACCACGCCGGCACGCAATTCATCCCGTCCCGACAGCTTGCGATTGGCGTAATCGCTGGCCTCCAACTCGAGGTCCAAAGAAGGATTTTTGTCCGCGCGCACGGCTTCCAGGCGTTGGCGCGACGCTTCGAGCAATTGCTGGTTCGCCTTCAGCTTCGGATTCCGCTCGATGAGTTTGAGCAATTCTTCATAATCCGGCAGGGCGCGATTGTTGCCATCGAGCGCCGGATCGGCCAGCTCCGATACCAGCTTCCCCGGTTGGTTCATGGCATCGGCCAGCAAGGCGCGCGTCAGGCGCTGGCGATTCTGCGTTTCATTGCGCTTGACCCGCAAATCCTGGAAGCGCGCCTCCAGCTCCGCGACCTCGACTTTTGAAACCAATTTCTGTTCAAAGCGCTCGCGCGCCCGATCGAAAGTCAAATACCAGACCGTCATGTACTCGTTATCGCTCACGTACTGCATGTCGGTAATCAGCACATCGAAATAACGCGCCATGATGTCGAGGCGGCGCTGGTCCCGTACGTCGATGAGTTGCAGGTCGCGCGCATCGACGACGGCGCTCGCGGCGCCTTCCGCGGAGGAAGACCGGCCAAAATCGTATAAATTTTTCCGCGCTAATAATCGCACGCTATTGTCGGCGGAAAACTTTGCATCGGGCAGGGATGACTGTGCTTGCTGCAATCGCCCCTCAAAACTGACGGACAAATCACGGCGCGCGCCGGTGGCGCTTTGATCGGCCAGCGCCAGCTCGCGCTCGGCTTGGGCGATCTGCAAATCGGGGTGAGGGGAATCCGCCGCCAGGAGCGCTTGCTCCAGCGTGAGCGCTTTCACATCCTGCGCGGCCAGATTCAGGGGGGATAATAAAGTTGCGAATGCAAAGAAATAAACCAGTAGCCATTGCGCCAGGCTACTTATCATTTTGCGTGTTGCTTATAAACGGGAAAACTTTGGGTCTTATAGGCGCCCTCCACGACATAGCGCCCGACCAGCAGGAATTCGTTGACGTCCTTGGCGACCCCGGTAAAACGAAACACCATATTGCCTTCCAGATCAATGAAACCGAAAACGGGGGTCGCGCGCACGCGATTTTCTTCGGAATATTTTTTTTCGGTGGTTTCACGTCCCTTGAAATCCACCATGGTCACGTCGCCCTTAATATCCATATGGTAAATCTGGAAATGCTTTTTGAAATAATCCTGCACCTCGGACTGGTTCAGGATGGTGGTTTTCATGCGATAGCACCAAGGGCAGTCTTCCTGCTCGAACATCAGCAGAATGCCCCGCTTGCCTTCTTTTTTAGCATTCGCCAGATCGGATTTGAAATCGCCCAACTTTTGATCGAAGAAGTATTTATGCACATCGCGCGCCTCGCCCTGAGCCAGGCCGCTTAGCATCGCAAACCACAGGACAAGCATGAATCGGAACATAGGGGGCTTTCGGCTACGCCGCTTACTTCGGGGCCGGCGTTCTCTTGGCCGCCGCCTTGGAATCAATATAGCGTTCGACCGCTTCACGCGTCAACGCGCCGACATTATAGGCCGCGACCCGGCCTTCGGGATTGTAAAGATACGTGGTCGGCAGTCCGGGAATCTTGCCGATTTGCGCGCCGATCTTGGGGTTACCCAGCACAATGGGAAAAGTCACCAGCAGATCGTCGGCGAATTGCTTTACATACTCCGCATCCCGATACTCCATCGCGATGCCGATGACCACCAAGTCCTTGCGGGTTTCATGCAGCTTTTGCAGCGCGGGCATTTCCTCCAGGCAGGGCGGGCACCACGTGGCCCAGAAATTCACCAGCACCCATTTGCCTTTATAGTCGTCCAGGCGATGCGCTTTCCCCTTGGTGTCCTTGAAATTGAAGCCTTCCGCCGCCGCGACCGACATCCACAACATCGCTATCAAAATCCAACTGATTCGCCGCAACAAGATTCCACTCCTATAAAATGCTCAATTTCGGCCCAAGCCAAATATCAAGCCAAACACAAAAGAAAGCCAGTTTATGTCACATCGCATAGAAAAAGACTCGCTGGGCGAGTTTAAAGTTCCCGCCGACGCCTGGTATGGCATACAAACCGCGCGCGCCGTGGACAATTTTCCCATTTCCGGACGCATGCCGGATAGGGATTTTATCAAGGCCCATGTCGCGATCAAACTCGCCGCGGCCAACGCCAATTGCCAGCCGGGTTGGCTGGATGAAGCCCGGCGCGACGCGATTGCCGCCGCCTGCAAGCGCATTTTAAAAGGCGAGTTCCTGGATCAATTCGTGGTCGATCGCTTTCAGGCCGGCGCCGGCACCAGCCACAACATGAATACCAACGAAGTCATCGCCAACCTCGCCAATGTGGCCTTGGGCGGAGAAAAAGGCAAATACGCGCCGATCCACCCCAACGATCACGTCAACATGGGGCAATCCACCAACGACACCATCCCCACCGCGATCCGTCTAGCGTGCTTAGCGAAAACCCCCCGGCTGATCGAGGCGATCTATGCCATGGCGGCGGAATTCGAGCGCATCGCCGAGCGCGAGCGCGATACGGTGAAGAGCGGGCGCACGCATCTGCAAGACGCCGTACCCACCACGCTCGGGCGCGAATTTGCCGCCTATGCCTGGACCCTGCGCCGCGTCGCGCAGCAACTGGCCAACACCCATCCCCGCTTGGGCGAAATCGGATTGGGCGGCTCTGCGGCGGGTACTGGCCTCAATACCGCACCGGATTACGCGGCGCGTGTTGCTCAGGAGCTGGCCGATCTCACCGGCGAGCCGATTGCCGCCTCGCACCTCGCCGCGCAAATGCAATCCATGCTCGATCTTCAAACGCTCTCCAGTGTGATTCGCGGTTTGGCGCTGGAGCTGACGCGCATCTCGAATGATCTGCGCCTGCTCGCCTCCGGCCCGCGCACGGGCTTGGGCGAGATCGCGCTGCCTCCGGTGCAGCCGGGCTCCAGCATCATGCCGGGCAAGGTGAATCCGGTCATGTTCGAAATGCTCAACCAAGTGTGCTACCAAGTGCTGGGGCAAGATGCGGCAGTGGCTTACATGACCCAAGCCGGTCAATTGGAATTGAACGTGATGATGCCCGCGCTCGGTTCGGCGCTGTTCGACGCGATGGATTGGCTCACCAACGCGATGAACGCAACGACTCAAAAAAATCTCAAGGGACTGTCGGTGGATCGCGAGCGCTGCGCCACCTTCATTCACGCCAGCGTCGGCCTGGCCACGCTATTGAATCCGCAGATCGGTTACATGAAAGCGGCAGAGATCGCCAAGGAGTCGGAACAATCCGGCAAGCCGGTGCGCGAGATCGTCGCCGCACACGGCATCATGAGCCTGGAAGCATTTGATGCGCTGGTATTAAAAGCCGCGCGCGACGGAAAGGTATAAAAAAACGCCCCGAACTTGGGGCGTTTTGATTTGATCCATAAAACAGCAATTCCTGCCACAGAGGTCACAGAGCCCACAGAGAAAAGCACGACAGACTCATGACGCTTGACTCACCCTTTTGGTGAGCGCGGTGTATCGGTAAAACCACTGCATTTTCTCTGTGCCCTCTGTGGCTAATCGGTTTTTATAGATTTGCTTATTTCACTTCCCGCTCTTGCCGTGCTTCGACCCCTCATCGGAATGCCCCTGCCCCGCGCCGCTTGAACCGGCGCTGCTGGCGGTGACGATGCCCGCGCCATGCTCCTGATGGTGCTGCGAATACTTGGCGGGCACATAGCTGCCGCCCGCCGCCGTGACGATGCCCGCGCCGTAACGCTTGCCATGCTCATGATGTCCCGATTCCGCCTTGCCGCCTGCGGTTGTGACGGCGGCGCTGTGATGCTTGCCCTGCTCCCGGCTATACACCCCGCCGCTGGCGCCGGCCGCGGTGGTGATGTGTTTACTGCTGTGCTTGGCATGGTGTTCCGTTTTCTCGCCCGCATGAGTGATGTGTTTGCTTTCCTTGTGCTTGTGATGCTCGCCGCCGTCCGCAGTGGTGATGTGCTTGCCATGCTCCCGGCCTTCCACCTCATGCGCGTCGTGATGCTGGGATTTCGCGCCGCTGACCACGGTACCTAGCTTCACCCCCATGCCATTGGCGATCTGCCCCCAGCCTTGGCCCGATGCGCGCTGGGTAAGCACGCCTTGCAGTTGCACCGTCTTCGCGCCCGCGCCCGCGCCCGTGCCAGTGCTAATCGTACCGCCGTTCAGTGCGGCATTCAGTTGCTCGGGGGTAGGTTGCGTGATGCCGTATTGCGTGAGCTGCGCCTTGGCCAAGCTCGTAGCAATATCGGTCTGGCCTTTGTTCATCGTCGTAGTGGGCGGCGTGGTGGGAGTGCCGGCGCCGGTTCCTGTCGTAACGCTGGCGGTCGTGGTGGTGCTTGCTTGAGTTGTTGTGGGCTGGGTAGTTACCTCAGCGAATGCTGGTGCGATCGCAGTGATCGCTAAAGCCATCGTGACTGTGGAGAATCGTGTTTGTGCTTTCATGGTTGCGCTCCTCGGTTAAAGATATTTTTCGGTTTGCAGAATAATCTCGGTTGCGGTGGCGTTGTCATAGACGAATAGATTCTTTTTCGCCGTCACGCGCATGCGGGTGGTGCTGGGGCTGACCGACTCCAATTCAATGTCGATGGCGCGATCGCCGGACATCGCTTTAATCCCCTCGCCGCCATCGATCTTTTCGCTCGACGCGACTTTGATCTGCATTCGCTGCAAGGCGCGCATGCTCGCGCTTTTCACCCGTGGCAGCGGCTCGGTGAAGGTGCGGTAAGTCATGCCATTCAAGCTATGGGAAACGCCGGTGGACGCGCCTATGCCGAATGCCGTGAGCGCCACCGCCTCGCATCCGGCGAGCAGTCCGCATCCGATCAATATTGCGCTGATATTCAGTAGTTTCATGATGTGCACCTCTCTTATTGCGTGGGGGAAAATAGGCCTGTCAACCGGCGGCCAAGCCACCCGTTAAAGACGCTAACACACTCGCTGTGTTGCCCTGGTTAAACTTTATTTAGAGAGGAAATATCATGAGCAAATTACTCGCCATCCTGATCGCCGGTGCTTTCAGCGCCGTCACCGCTTCCGCCTATGCCGCCGACCCGGCCACCCCCGCCAAACCAGCCGAACCTGCCGCCGCGTCAGCCAAGGCCGACAAGCCGGTTAAGAAGCATAAGAAAGATCGCAAGAAAGCCCATAAAACCGGCAAAGCCGCTACCCCTGCCACGCCCGCCACCCCAGCCGGCAAATAATCCGGTAAGCTAATGGCATAACAGGGCTGTTTCAGCCCTGTTATTTTTTCCAACCCCTGATTTTTTTAAACTGCCTGAGGAGATATTTATGAAAAAGCTGTTAATTGCCCTGTCACTCGCGCTCGCCGCAACCGGCGCTTATGCCAAGGATGAAAAAGCCGCCACCCCGCAGCAATCGCGGATGGCGGACTGCAACAAGGAAGCCAAAGCCAAGGACATGAAGGGCGATGAGCGCAAAGCCTTCATGAAAAGCTGCTTGAGCGGCAAGCCGGCAGAAGCACAAAAACCGGCGGAAGCGAAGAAAGAAATGACGCCGCAGCAAATGAAAATGGCGAACTGCAACAAGGAAGCCAAGGGGATGAAAGGCGATGAGCGCAAAAAATTCATGAGTGGCTGCTTGAAGGGGGATGCCAAACCGGCTGACGCCAAAGCCGCAACGCCCGCCGTTCCAGCCACGCCTGCTACCCCCGCAAAACCCGCCGATAAAAAATAATCGCCTGCCGGGCGGATAATATCCCGTCCTCGTTGCATTCAACGCCCCCGCCAATAGCGGGGGTTTTGTTTTCTGTAGGACTGAATATCGATCGCCCCGCTACTCGGCACGGTGACCTCAATCGCACCGGCTGCATCGCTCTGCAACAACTGCGCATTGAGTGCCTGATAGCGTGCCACCACTTCCGGCCTGGGATGGTGAAAACGATTGCGATAACCCACGGTAAAGATCGCCACTTCCGGCTGCACCGCCGCGACGAATTCGTCTGTGGAGGAAGTGCGGCTGCCATGATGCGGCACGATCAGCACATCCGCGCGCAGCTTGCCGGCGGTGCGCGCCAGCAAATCGCGCTCGCTTTTCGCTTCGATATCCGCCGGCAGCAGCAGCGCATGTTTGCCCACTACCACGCGCAGCACACAGCCCCGGTCGTTATCCTTGCGCTGCTCGGTAAAAGCATCCGGCATGGGGTGCAGCACTTCGAACACGACGCCATCCCATTGCCAATGCTGCCCCGCTTCGCAACGGATAGCCGGCACGCCCCGGCTCAGCGCCGGATGCTCCGCAGGCAGGCTCGATAGCAGCCATTGCACCGGCACGCCATCCAGCACCGACAGCGCGCCGCCGCTGTGATCGTTGTCGTCGTGCGAGATGATCAAGCCATCCAAGGCGCTGACCCCGGTCGCGCGCAAATATGGCAGCACGGTGCGCGCACCGGCATCGACTTCACTCGAAAAGCGCGAACCGGTGTCGTACACCAAGGCATGCCGCGCGGTGCGCAAGACCAGCGCCAAGCCTTGGCCCACATCCAGCACCGTCAGTTGCAGCGTGCCCGGCGGCACAGGCATGGGTGCGAGCAAAAACATCGGCAGCAGCAAACATGCCCCGGCTAGCCGTGCTGGAAAACCGCGCGGCGCCAAGAGCCATGCCATGCCCATCAGTGCGACAAGAATCGTCCACCCCGGCGGCGCATGCTGCTGCCACATCGCATCCGGCGCGCTGGCGAACCATTCAAGCGCCAACATCAACCAAGCCATCAAGCCATGCGCCGCATGCAAGGGAAAATCCACCGGCACGAGCGCGCCGAGCAGGGTCAAAGGCACGATCAAATAACTCACCACCGGGATTGCCACGGCATTGGCGAGCGGCGACACCAGCGACACTTGCTGAAACAGCAGCAGCATGGCCGGCACCAGGCCCAAGGTCACCGCGCCTTGCACGCGCAGCGCCTGAATCCACGGCTTGAATTCGCCGATGCGCTGGCTGGTGATATAAAAAATCACCGCCACCGCGCCGAACGACAGCCAAAACCCAGGCGATAACACCGCCCACGGATCCAGCAGCGCCACCACCCCTAAAGCCAGCGCCAGCACGCGCGAGCTGGATGACAGCCGATCAAACCACACCGCCGCCGCCACGATGCTCAGCATGTAAAAGGTGCGCTGCGCCGGCACTGCGAAGCCCGTCAGCAGCGCATAGGCAAACGCCGCCGCCACGCCGAACAACAACGCCGCCTTGCGCGCCGGCAAGCGCTGCGTGAGCCATGCGCTCTGCCGCCACAACCAATACACCAGCACGAACACCAGGCTCGAAAATAAGGTGACATGCAGCCCGGAGATGGACATCAGATGATTCACGCCGGTGCGGAAAAATACCCGCCACTGGCTTTGCGGAATCGCGTGCTGATCGCCAATGGCGAGCGCGGTCAACACGCTCGCGTAGGCCTCGTCTTGCATAACGCGCTTCAAGCGCAGCGCCACGGCATCCCGCAGGCGCTCGACCGCGTAAGCGGGGTGCAGCACGAATTGATTCAGCCGGAAATTATTCGGGTCTTTGCGAATGTAGCCGGTGGCGCGGACATTTTGCTCCAGCAGCCACGCCTCATAATCGAAACCATAAGGGTTCGCCGCGCCATGCGGGCGCTTCAAGCGCACTACGAGTTGCCAGCGCTCGCCGGCATGCAGCCGCGCAGGGTTCAGATGGGCATCGTTATCCGCGTCATTGGCGCGCGCGAACCAGAATAGCTGAATATGCGCCGGCGCCTTCGCGTGGGGGGTGACCACTTCCTCCACATCGAACGCGAAGCGCACGCCACGCTCGGTGAATTGCGGCAGCTCGGCCACGACGCCGATAACTTGAATATCCCGGCCCTCCCACTCCGCAGGCAAGGCATCGGTCAAACGATGCTGCGCCACGCCCGCCGCCCAGAAAAATCCGGCGGTAAACGCCGCAATTAACCACAAGCCCTGGCGCAGCAAGGCAACGCGAATGAACAATGCCAGCGGTGTCAGCAGCAACAAAGCCGCCCAGGCGAGATTGGGCAGCACCGCTTGCTGCTGCAAGCACCCGATGCCGGCGACAAAGGCTAGAATAGCGAGACGCATGAATGCTGTTTCGAGTTAACAAATGAGTTCGATACAAAACATGACCTACTCCCTCTCCCCCTTGATGGGGGAGGGAGTAGAACCAATGAAGCACTATTCCCTGGCCGGTTCCGTATGCCCAGAAAATATTTCAAAAGATTTTTACCCAGTCCCGAAAAGCTGAACGAAAACCGCTTCGTGCGGCGGCTCGCGCCCTGGATTGGGCATCATAATCTATGGCACTTGAACCGGCGCTCGGTCGCGGGCGGCGTCGCGGTGGGTGCGTTCACGGGGCTGATCCCAGGGCCGTTTCAAATGATTTCAGCGGCGATTCTTTCGATCTGGTTCCGCGTCAATTTGCCGGTGGCGGTGATGACCACGTTCTACACCAACCCTTTCACCATCATCCCGCTCTATATCGTCGCTTATAAAATCGGAGAGATCGCTACCGGCCACCGCAGCGGCCCCATGCCCGCCTTCGACTTCACGCTGGGCGAGGGGGGCTGGTTGACGCTGGCGGGGGATTTCATGCGCTGGGCGGGTTCGCTCGGCCATGATTTTTTCATTGGCCTGTTTATTCTGGCCTGCCTGCTCTCGTTCATCAGCTACTTCGCGGTGCGCGGCCTGTGGCGGCTATACGCCATCTTGCAATGGCTCAAGCGCAAGAAGCGCTGCTCACGCGCGTAAGGCGCCGTCCACCAGTGTCAGCACGCGTTGCGTCTTGGCGGCGAGCGTTACGTCGTGGGTGACGATGATGAAACTGGTACCGAGCGACTGGTTCAGTTCCAGCATGAGATCGAACACGGCTTCGGCGGTATGCCGGTCGAGGTTGCCGGTCGGTTCATCCGCCAACACACAAGCGGGGCGCGTGACCAGGGCCCGCGCCACCGCCGCGCGCTGGCGTTCGCCGCCCGACAGCTCCCCCGGCTTATGCGCCAAGCGATGGCCGAGGCCAACTTGTTGCAGCAACTCGCGCGCGTGGCCGTAGGCCTCTACATCCGCCACGCGCCGAATCAGCAGCGGCATGGCGACATTCTCCAGCGCGGTAAACTCAGACAATAAATGATGGAATTGGTAAATAAAGCCGAGCGATTGGTTGCGCAATGTGCCGCGCGCTTCTTCCGATAGGTGTTGAATATCGTGGCCGAGAATTTGCACCGTGCCCGCGCTTGCCGTATCCAAGCCGCCGAGCAAATGCAGCAAAGTGCTTTTGCCAGAACCGGAAGCACCCACAATCGCGATGCGCTCGCCCTGCGCCACGGTCAAATCTATACCGAGCAGCACAGGCACTTCCAGATCGCCTTGGCTAAACGTTTTCTTCAAGCCCTGGCAAGCAATCACCGCACTACCGCTCACCTCACCCTTCACCCCTGACGCCTCACTCGTAGCATCACTCATAGCGCAGCGCCTCCGCCGGGTTGATCTTCGAAGCGCGCCACGACGGATACAGCGTCGCCAGCAAGGACAACAGGAAGGACACGCTCCCGATCGCCACCACATCCGACGTTTGCACATCCGATGGCAGCTCGCTGATGTAGTACACATCCTTCGCCAGGAAATGCATGCCGAACAAGCGCTCGATGAAAGGCACCACCACATCGATATTCGCCGCCAGCAGCACACCGCCCGCCACGCCGATCAAAGTGCCGATCACGCCGATCACCGTGCCCTGCACGATCAAGATTTTCATGATGCTGCCGGGCGAGGCGCCGAGCGTGCGCAGGATGGCGATATCCGCCTGCTTGTCGGTGACCACCATGACCAGGGTGGACACGATATTGAACGCCGCCACCGCCACGATGAAAAACATGATGACAAACATCACGGTTTTTTCCATCTGCACGGCGCGGAAGAAATTAGCGTTCTGCTGCGTCCAATCGCGCACGTAGTAATCGCCCGGCAGGCTGGCCGCCAACTCACGCGAGACGCGCGGCGCGAGATATAAATCTTTAATTTTGAGACGCACGCCCGACACTTTATCTTCCATGCGGTAAAGCTTGGCCGCGTCATCCATGTGCACCAGCGCCAGCCCCGAGTCGTACACGCTCATGCCCGCCTCGAACACGCCCACCACGGTAAATTGCTTGAGCCGCGGCAAGATACCAGCCGGCGTGACCTGCCCCTGCGGCGCGATCACCGTGATCTTGCTGCCCATGCCCGCCCCCAGGGAACGCGCCAAATCGATGCCCAGCACAATCCCAAATTCGCCCGGACGCAAATTATCCAGGCGCCCCAGTTTCATTTGCTTGCCCAGTTCCACCACTTCATTTTCGAGCACCGGCAGAATGCCGCGAATCAAGGTGCCCTGCACGCCATGATCGAACGACACCATGCCCTGCGCCATGACATAAGGCGCGGCAGCCTCCACTTGCGCATTGCGCTTCGCCGCCTCCGCCACCGCCGGCCACTGGGTGAGCGTGCCGTCGAATTGACTGATCTCGACATGCGAGGCGACGCCGAGAATGCGCGTGCGCAGTTCCTTTTGAAAACCGTTCATCACCGACAACACCACGATCAGCACCACAATGCCGAGCGCGATGCCGATCATCGAGATCAGCGAGATAAAGGAGATAAAGTGATTGCGGCGTTTGGCGCGGGTGTAACGCAGACCAATCAGGAGTTCGTAGGGGCGCACTTCGATACTCTATGTCAAGAAGGCCCACAGTGTGCCATAAGTGAAGAACCCCGTCATTCCGGCGGCAGCCGGAATCCAGGGTTTTAAAACCGTGGCAATTCAAGCACCCTATGCACCCAATGCTTTAAATTTCATAATACTTACCCTACAGTAAAGTATGTATGTTTCGAAAGGCGCACTTCATGGCCACTGCCACGATAACGAGTAAAGGGCAGGTAACGATTCCGGCAGAAGTGCGGCGTCGGATGGGGCTGGATGCCGGTGATCGAATTGAGTTTATCGAACTCGAAAGCGGCGGCTATGCCATCAAGCCGGCAATCGATGATGTAAGATCGTTAAAGGGACTCCTGCGCAAGCCGTCCAGCTCCGTCACCGTCGAAGACATGAATACCGCCATCCGGGCGCGGAGCGCCGGGCGGTAATCGGGTATCGGCACCAATGTCCTCGTGCGATACATCGCCCAGGACGAGGCAACCCAATCCGCTCGCGCCACACGATTCATCGAGAACGAGTGCAGCGCGTCAGCGCCGGGTTTTGTCGGACTGATCGTTCTGGTGGAAGTCGTTTGGGTAAGCGAGAGCTGCTATGGGGCGACTCGGGCAGAAATCGCGGAGATCGTGCGCAGGCTCTTGAGCATCAAACAACTCGTGGTACAAGACGCCGAGATCTGCTGGCAAGCGCTGCGTTTGTTCGAGTCGGGCAAGGCCGATTTCGCCGACTGCCTGATTGAGCGCAGCGCAAATGCCGCAGGGTGTAAGCGGGTGATGACCTTTGATAAACAGGCATCAAAGGCCGGCATGGCGCTGCTCAAATAGTACCGGGGAAATACCCACTGATGTAATTGGCGGTGCAGCAGATAAGGTGGCAGGCTACTTCCCCCCGCCACGCAGGCCGGTGAATTCAAATGTTGGCGTCTGAAAGCTGAGCATCCCTAGCATTGACTATAGTTAGCACATTTGCTAACCTTCAAACATGGCATATTCGATTGAATATTTTCATGCCCGAGTGCAAGCCGCGATCGAAGCTTGGCCTGTGGACGTGGTCGCAGACTACGCAAGAATTGTCGAACTCCTTATCGAGCACGGCCCGAACTTGCGTTTACCCCACTCACGCGCCTTTGGCGGCGGGTTGTTCGAATTACGCCCGCGCGGTAAATCGGGCATTGGTAGAGCGTTCTATTGCTATCTGCTTGGGCACCGCGTGGTTGTGCTGCATGCTTTCATTAAAAAATCGCAGCAAACACCGGAGCAAGAGATCAAGCTTGCGCGTAAGCGAATGAAGGAGATACAAAATGGCTGAACTTAAATACGACCCTGTAGCGCACGATCAAAAAGCTTTTCTTGAAAAAGCATCGAAGCGCCGTGGCTTTCGCGAAGCCTATGACGCACTTGAAGCCGAATATGCCCTCGCGCACGAAATGCTGGCTGCGCGTACGCGGGCGGGCCTTACTCAAGAAGCAGTCGCCGATCGTATGGGCACCACCAAGAGCGCCGTTTCACGGCTTGAATCCGCTGGAAAACATGCCCCGTCCGTGGCATCACTCAAGAAGTATGCCGCCGCAGTAGGCTGCACGCTCAAAATTGAATTCATACCACAGCCAGCGAAACGACGCAGAGCCTCCCCGCTTTAGCAAAAACCCTACAACATATCCGCCGCCATCACGCAGCGCAGCACGGTCTGCCCCTCGCCTTGGCGCACGCGGTTGCTGATCCACCACACCGCGCCTTTTTTAATGCTCCAATCCTGCTCCGCGCCGCTGAGTAAAAACGCGGCGACTTGGCCCAACGTCGGCTGGTGGCCGATGACCAAGACCGCGCCATGCGTATCCGGCCAGCCGGCTTTAGCCAGGAGTGATGCCGTGCTCGCGCCCATGCCGACCTCTTTCACGGTTTCGAATTCCATGCCCAAGGTTGCGGCGGTTTGCTGCGTGCGTGTGGCGGGACTGACCAGGATGCGCGTGTTTTGCGGCAAACGGGGTTTAAGCCATGCGGCCATTTGCTGCGCTTGTTTCAGGCCCTTGTCGGTGAGCTTGCGCCCGGCGTCGGGTATGCCGTCTTCGGCCTCGGCGTGACGCCATAAAATGAGATCCATCGTCGCTTCCAAAATGCGGGAGTATGGTGGTCAAATGTTACACTGAATCATGCGATTCACACTCCTGGTTCCAGACTTGTTACCCCCGTAACCGCCGGGCGGCATGCTCGATCTCTACCACGGTTTGCATGTGCCCGATCTGGAATGGCTGTTTGCGCGCGGGGCGCTCCAGGGCAGTCCGGGCTTGAGCTTGGAAGCGTGGTTGCTCAAGCGTTTTGGCCTCGACGATACGCAGCCGGTGGCAAGCTTTTCCTTACTCGCCGAGCGCGTAGCCTACCCTCCGGGGTATGGAGGCACGCCCGATGCCGCCTACTGGCTGCGCGCCGATCCAGCGCACCTGCAAGCGCAGCGCGATCAACTCGCATTGGTGGATGGCGCCATGCTGGCGATCACCGTCACTGAGGCGAGCGCGCTGGCCGAATCACTCAATCAGCACTTCGCGCAGGACAAGCTGCATTTTATTCCGGCGCATCCGACGCGCTGGTACTTAGCGCTCGATGCCGCACCCACGCTTATGACCCACCCCTTGCCCGCCGTGGTGGGAAAGTCCATCAATAATTACCTACCCAGCGGCGCGGATGGTTTGCGCTGGAACCAAATCGCGACCGAAATTCAAATGCTGTTGCATGCTCACCCGGTAAATCAGGCGCGTGAAACGCAAGGCCAGCCGACGATTAACAGCGTGTGGTTTTGGGGCGGCGGCGTTTGCCCATCCCTTGGCTCGCTCGCCACACCAGAAGAACAAATTTGGGCGAATGATGCGCTGGCACGCGGGCTTGCAATGGCGGCCAAGCTGACGCCGCAACCGTTGCCATTAAATTTTGACGCTTTCATGGCGCAAGCAAACACGGCCGACGATCATTGCGTACTCTGGGATGAACTGCGCCGGGCTGCGTGGTATGGCGATCATGATGCCTGGCGCGCGGGGCTTACGCGTTTGGAGGCCGATTGGATCAAACCGCTGTGCTATGCGCTGCGGCGTGGAATCGTTTCTGAAGTGACACTGCATGCGATTAGCGAGCAGGGCTGTCTTACCGTGACGACCAAGCGATCTGGACGCTGGCAATTCTGGCGTCGGTCGAAAGCGCTTAAGCATTATTTGCCGGAGTCATAGAACTCGTGAGTTATTTTTTCACCACGGAGTACACAAAGGGCACGGAGGAAAAACCATCACCTCAGTTCGTCATTCCGAGCAAGCGAAAGTCCCTGGATTCCGGGTTCTGCCCTGACGGGTAGCCCCGGAATGACGCCCCAAGCTGGCTGAGCTTGGGCGCTAATCATTTATGCTTCTACTCCGTGCCCTCCGTGTACTCCGTGGTGAATAGAACACTTTGTAGGATAATCCTCGCATGACCAGCATCACCATCCGCCCTGTTTCCCAACCCGATTTCGAACGGCTCACGCAGCATGGCCTCTCGCCTTTGCTCGCACGCATTTACGCCGCGCGCGGCATCACCAACCCGCAGCAACTGGAAGCCGAGCTCGCCGGCCTGCTTCCCCTCGCCAGCTTAAAAAACGCCGAAGCGATGGCCATCGCGCTGGCCGATGCCATTGCCGCGCACAAACGCCTGCTCATCGTTGCCGACTACGACGCCGATGGCGCAACCGCGTGCGCGGTGGGCTTGCGCGCACTGCGCGAATTTGGCGCCACGGTCGAGTATCTGGTGCCGAATCGTTTTGAATATGGTTATGGCTTGACGCCGGAGATCGTGCGGTTAGCGGCAGAGGCTAAGCCGGATATCTTGATCACAGTGGATAACGGCATCGCCAGCCATGCGGGGGTGGATGAGGCACACCGGCTCGGCATGCAGGTCTTCGTCACCGATCATCACTTGCCGGCGGAGACCTTGCCCGATGCCGAGGTGATCGTGAACCCGAATCAGCCGGGCTGCGCCTTCGCGAGTAAAAATCTCGCCGGAGTAGGCGTGATGTTTTACGTCATGCTCGCCTTGCGCGCGGAGTTGCGCCGCCGTGGCGCGTTCGAGGGCAAAGCCGAGCCGAATCTGGCCAAGCTGCTGGATATCGTCGCGCTTGGCACTGTGGCCGATGTGGTGCGGCTCGATGACAACAACCGCATCTTGGTGCAACAAGGGGTGAAGCGCATTCGCGGCGGCCAGGCGTGTGCGGGGATTCGCGCCTTGTATCAAGTCGCGGGACGCAGCCCACAACGCGCTTCGACTTGGGATCTGGGTTTTACCCTCGGGCCCAGGCTCAATGCCGCCGGCCGCCTCACCGACATGGCGCTCGGCATCGAGCTGCTCTCCACCGACGATGAAGCGCGCGCACAAGCCATCGCCATCCGGCTGGACGAATTGAATCGCGAACGGCGCGAGATCGAAGCCGGCATGCAGGAAACTGCGCTCGCACAATTGGACAAGATTGAAGTGGGAGAACGCACCGCCTTGAGCTTATTCGACCCGGCATGGCATCAAGGCGTGATAGGCATTCTCGCCTCCCGCCTCAAGGAAAAATATCACCGCCCGGTGATCGCCTTCGCGCAGGGCAACGCGGGGGAATTAAAAGGCTCCGGCCGTTCGATCACCGGATTTCATTTGCGCGATGCCTTGGATCTCGTGGCCAAGCGCCACCCGGCCTTGCTTAAAAAATTCGGCGGGCACGCCATGGCGGCGGGCGTCACCCTGGATGAAGCGGCCTTGCCGCAATTCGAATCCGCATTCGAAGCCGTGGCAAGCGAATGGCTCACCCCGGCACAACTCGCGCGCACCATCGAAACCGACGGCTCGCTCCCCACAGTAGATGCGCAACTCGATACCGCCCAGGCGCTCGCTCACCAAGTCTGGGGCCAGGGCTTTCCCGAACCGCAATTCGTCGATCGCTTCAAAGTCGCCAGCCAACGCATCGTGGGCGAGAAGCACACCAAACTCAAACTCGAACGCGAAGGCGCGCAATTTGAAGCCATGCTGTTTTTCCGCGCGGATACGCTGCCCACTGAGATCGAAGCGGTGTACCGTCTCGACGTGAACGAATTCAACGGCAAGCGCAGCCTGCAACTCATCCTCCAACACTGGGAAACGGCATGAACATCCCCGTTTTGAACGTGCCCGACATCGGTTATTTATTCACGTTCGCGACCAGCCTCGCACTGGGGCTGTTGATCGGCCTGGAACGCGAGCGCAACCCGAACGCCAAAGCCGGGCTGCGCACCTTTGCCCTCACCGCCTTGCTCGGCACCCTGGCCGCACTGCTCGCGGACAAGACCGGCTCGCCCTGGTTTTTGGCGGCGGCGCTGGTGGGCGTGGCTGGCTTCATCCTCACCGCTTATCTCGGCGGCGATCACGACACGGAACCCGGCACCACCACCCAAGTCGCGCTGCTGGTGTGTTTCGGCCTCGGTGCGATGGTCTGGTATGGCGAGCAGACGCTGGCGATCATGCTCGCCATCGTGACCACCGCCCTGCTCTATTTCAAAACCGAGTTGGAAGGCATATCGAAAAGCCTCACGCGGCGCGATCTGGTATCGATGCTGCAATTCGCGGTGGTCACCTTCATCGTGCTGCCGGTGTTGCCGAACCAGAACTATGGCCCCTACAACACGCTGAATCCGTATCAAATCTGGCTGATGGTGGTGTTGATCTCCGGCGTGAGCCTGGCAGGTTATGTTGCGCTGCGCATTTTCGGCTTGCGCTATGGCGCGGTATTGCTGGGGCTGCTGGGGGGCTTGGTGTCCAGCACCGCAACCACGCTGGTCTACGCCAAACACAGCCGAACCGATGCCGAGATGCGCAAGCTCGCCGTGACGGTGATTTTGCTCGCCAATCTGGTGGTCATGCTGCGCTTATCGGTGCTGGCGGCGATTATCGCGCCCTCACTGCTCGCGCGCCTGTTGCCGGTATTGGGCGCGGGCTTCGCGCTGGGGCTGGCCGTCACGCTGTATCAATGGCGGCGGCAGCACGCCCACGGCGCCCTGCTCATGCCGGACATGAAAAACCCGACCGAGTTGCGCGCCGCGCTCAGTTTCGGCCTGCTGTATGCGATCGTGCTCCTGGCCGCATCTTGGCTCTCGGACTACGCCGGGGAAAAAGGCCTGTATGCCGTGGCGCTGGTATCAGGCCTCACCGATGTCGACCCCATCACCCTATCCACCTTGCGCCTGCTTGATCTGGGGCAGGTCGTTCAAGTACAGGCGGTGACCGCCATCATGCTGGCCCTGTTGGCAAACTTGATCTTCAAATTGGGCTTGGTCTTCTCGATCGGGGGACGCGCGCTGGGCGTTGCTTGCATACCGACCCTGGCGGCCGTCGCGGTCGGCAGCGGGGTGGCGTTGTATCTGTTTTGAGCTTGAACCCGGGGTTCTTTTTTTCCCTTTTGCCTCCACCCAAACTTGCCATTGCCATATATATCACTAAGTGATACAGTATGCTATGCGAAGAATCTTCAAAACCCGATCATTCGTTCGCTGGATGCGCAAGACGGAGCTGACCAACGAAGCCTTGCGCCAAGCAGTACAGGAAATGGCCAGTGGTTTGATCGATGCCGATCTCGGTGGCCATGTGCTCAAAAAACGGGTTGCACTCCCTGGTCGAGGTAAACGCGGCAGCGCTCGCACTCTCGTAGCAACCAATCGGGGCGATAAGTGGTTTTTCGTGTTTGGATTTGAAAAGAATGAGCGGGCGAACATTGCGCCGGACGAACTGCTTGCGCTGCAACTGATGGCGCAAGATCTACTAAAACTTTCTGCGCCACAACTTGACCAGTTCGTGGCTGAAGGCAAGATTGAGGATATTTCGGATGAAAACTAGCCCTAAAACCAAGACCCGGCTCCTGGCATCGGTTCACGAAACGGCACAAGACCTGCACAACGTTGGATTCATCGATAAACGCCGGATGCAGGAATATGAAGTTTTGTGCATGCAACCTATTGCAGACTATTCGAGTACGCGCATTCGCGCCCTGCGCAAACGCCACCACATCAGCCAGGCCGTCCTGGCGTCCGTGCTCAACACAAGCCTTTCTACTGTTCGCCAGTGGGAGATCGGTGACAAGCGCCCCAGCGGCCCGTCTTTAAAGCTGCTCGATATCCTGGATCGTAAGGGGCTTGAAGGATTGCTCTGAACCGGAAACACACGGCAAAGAAAACGCTGGTATGTATATCCATTGCGATGATATCAGTAACTGATCCCAGGCCATTTCGTAACGGGAGACCATCTTGCGCGAAACTCCAATCAACCTGCGAGCGCGTGCAGAACAGCGCGATTTGATCGATCGCGCATCGAAGCTGCTGGGCAAAAGCCGCTCAAATTTTGTGCTCGAAGCCGCCTGCGAAAAAGCTATTAGCATCATGCTGGAGCAGGCGCACTTCCCGCTGAGCGATAGTGATTTCAAACGCTTCACGCGACTACTCGATGCGCCACTGAAACCTAACCCGGCCCTGGAGAAATTGTTCGCCATGCCCTCTCCCTGGCTTACCCCCCGCAAAGCCCTCAGAAAACCATCCAAAGAATAGCCCCCTATTCGCCTAAGGATTTCCCCGTGCCCTCCGTGGCCCCAGTGGTATAAACACCGTTATAAGCTTTAACGCTTCTACGGTAAAATAGCCGCTTTTTTAAAGCGCACCCCCTCATGGAAGCCGAACAACTCAATCTCATCGCCAACCAATTGGCCGATCTCGCTACCCGCACCACCGATTTACGGAGGTATCTTTGACTACGACACGAAGGAACAACGTCTAGTCGAAGTCGCACGTCTGTTAGAAGACCCCGCTGTTTGGGATGACGCCAAGCGCGCGCAGGAGCTGGGCCGGGAGCGGCGGCTGCTGGAATCGGTGGTGGATACGCTGCGCCAAGTCACGCATGGGCTCGCCGACACGCGCGAATTATTCGAGATGGCGCAAGCGGAAAACGACGAGGACACTTTGCAGGCGGTCGCCACCGATGTGGCCGCGCTGGAAAAAACCGTGGCCGGCATGGAATTCCGCCGCATGTTTTCCAACCCGATGGACCCCAACAACTGCTTTATCGACATCCAGGCCGGCGCCGGTGGCACCGAGGCTTGCGACTGGGCCTCCATGCTGCTGCGCCAATATCTGAAATACGCCGAGCGCAAGGGCTTCAAGGCCGAGCTGCTGGAGGAGACCGATGGCGACGTCGCCGGCATCCGCTCCGCCAGCCTGAAAATCGAGGGCGACTATGCCTATGGTTTCCTGCGCACCGAGACCGGCGTGCACCGCCTGGTGCGCAAGTCGCCGTTCGACTCGGCGGGCGGGCGCCACACTTCGTTCGCCAGCGTGTTCGTCTATCCGGAAGTGGATGAGTCGTTCGAGATTGACATCAACCCCGCCGATTTGCGCACCGACACCTACCGCGCTTCCGGCGCGGGCGGCCAGCACATCAACAAGACCGACTCTGCGGTGCGCATCACCCACGTGCCCAGCGGCATCGTGGTGCAGTGCCAGAACGACCGCTCTCAGCACCGCAACCGCGCCGAGGCGATGGCCATGCTGAAGTCGCGTTTATATGAGGCGGAAATCCGCAAGCGCCAGGCCGAGCAGGACAAGCTGGAAGCAGGCAAATCGGACGTGGGCTGGGGCCATCAGATCCGTTCCTATGTGCTCGACCAATCGCGCATCAAGGATCTGCGCACCAATGTCGAGATTTCCAATACCCAGAAAGTGCTGGACGGCGATCTCGACACTTTCATCGAAGCAAGTTTGAAGCAGGGCGTTTAAGCGGTTCTTTGTACGATTTATTGCCTGGCAATATGGTTTGTGACACAATACTTTAAATGTTGCACGGACAAAGATAACTCTATGAAAAATCTTAATATTCGTGAAATTCGCCAGGAACTTGCACATTTGGACGAGCTATTGGCAAAAGAAGGCGAAGTGATCCTGACGCGCCATGGAAAGCCCATTGCGCGGGTACTACCCATTGCGCAGGAAAGTGGCACGCTACACCTGCCATCGCTCAAATGGCTGCGGGATAAAATGCCCCGCCAAACAATCGGCAGTGAAGTGTTGATTCGAGAAGATCGCGATGCCCGCGACTGATTGTTATGTTGATACCAGCGTGCTGGTCAAACTGTATGTTGCTGAAGCACTGTCGGAAGAAGCCGAAAAATTCATCGACAGCCTCAACCCGCCTTTAATCAGCAGCCTGAGCATCCTGGAGTGGCACTGCGCGATGAACCGCAGATTACGCAACGGCGCGTTTGACAACGCGTATCATCAAATGGCACTGGCGGAATTTGCGCGCCACTTAGCGAGCGGCGCCTATCGGGTGCATGCGCTACATGAAGGACTCTATGCGCAAGCAACCTATCTGTTGACATCCGTGACGCCACTCGCATTGCGCACGCTGGATGCGCTGCATCTTGCCGCCGCTCAATCCGCACAGGCAGCATCGATTGCCACTGCCGATAAAATCATGGCCCAAGCGGCGAACCAGCTTGGTCTGCATACCACCACTTTTTTTAGCTGAGCCATCCCATGACCGACACGCACGATCAACCCCAAGACGAAAACCAAATCATCGCCGAGCGCCGCGCCAAACTGAAGACGCTGCGCGAGAATGGCATTCCCTTCCCCAACGATTTCCAGCGCGAACATTTAGCGGAAGTGCTGCACGAGCAGTACGAAGACCTGCCGAAGGAAGAGCTGGAAGCGAAAAACATCGCCGTGGTGGTGGCCGGACGCATGATGTTGAAACGGCTCATGGGCAAAGCCAGCTTCGCCACGCTGCAAGATATGAGCGGCCGCCTGCAGGTGTATATCACCGACGACCACACGGGTGCGGCGGCGCACGAGGCGTTCAAACATTTCGACTTGGGCGATATCATCGGCGTGCGCGGCACCATGTTCAAAACCAATAAGGGTGAACTCTCGGTGCGCGCCACCTCAATCCGGCTGCTCACCAAAGCGCTGCGCCCGCTACCTGACAAGTGGCATGGCCTCACCGATCAGGAAGTGAAATATCGCCAGCGTTATGTCGATCTCATGATGAACGACGAGACCAAGCTCACCTTCGTGCGGCGCTCTAAAATCATGCAGGCGTTTCGCAGCTTTCTGATGGGCCGGCGCTTCCTGGAAGTGGAAACGCCGATGATGCATCCGATTCCCGGCGGCGCGGCGGCGCGACCGTTCGAGACGCACCACAACGCGCTGGATATGCAGCTTTTTCTGCGCATCGCGCCCGAGCTGTATTTGAAACGCCTGGTGGTGGGCGGGTTCGAGAAGGTGTTCGAGATCAATCGCAATTTCCGCAACGAGGGCATTTCGCCGCGGCACAACCCCGAATTCACCATGCTCGAATTCTATGTGGCGTATCGCGATTACCATTACCTCATGGCGCTGACCGAGCAGATGTTCAGCTACATTTGCCAGGAGGTGCTCGGCGCCACTACGATCAGCTACCAAGGACGCGTCATCGATTTCGCCAAACCCTTCGCACGCATGAGCATGGTGCAGGCGGTGCTGCATTACCATCCGGAATTCAGCCTGGCGCAAGTCAATGATCCGAAGTTTCTGATCAATTATTTCGAGCAGCACAAGTTCGAATACCGCAAAGGCGACGGCATCGGCGGGCTGCAAACCACCTTGTTCGAGGAAACCACCGAGCACCTGCTGTTCGACCCCACCTTCATCGTCGACTACCCGGCCGAAACCTCGCCGCTCGCGCGGCGCAGCGATAAGCACCCGGAAATCACCGAACGCTTCGAGCTGTTCATCGCCGGGCGCGAGCTGGCGAATGGCTTCTCCGAGTTAAACGATGCGGAAGATCAAGCGGAACGCTTCATGGAGCAAGTGCGGCAGAAAGAAGCGGGTGATAAGGAAGCCATGCACTACGACGCCGATTACATCCGCGCCCTGGAATACGGCTTGCCCCCCACCGCGGGCGAGGGCATCGGCATTGATCGCTTTGTGATGCTGCTGACCGATAGCGCGAATATCCGGGATGTGATTCTATTCCCGCATATGCGGCCGGAGAGTTGAGGCGATCTTAGCGCCCAGCCTGCTGAGCGCTTGCATGGTGTGCAACTGGTTCATCCGCACGCACCGCATTTTCCGCGGAGAACAATACGGCGGCGCAAGCGGCAAACCAGATCAATTTAGTCACGACATTCGTCTTCATTTTTCTCTCCCTTTATTGAATAAGAAAAAAACATTTAGAAATTAACGGGGTGGTGAGCGTGTTTCTTTAACCCTTTTTTATGAACAATTTTTTGCCATAAATTACAATTTGTTAACGCTGGATGCTGAGGTAAACGATTAAATTGTCTGGGCGTTTATGTCTGAGACCGACATTTAAAAAGAGGAGAAAATCATGACTAGCGGCACCCTGCGTACCCACCCCATCGTCATCATCAGCGCCATCGCGGTCACCATTTTTGCCTTGGTCGGCACGGCGGCCATCATGGGCTGGCTGCCCAAGGCGCACACCGAAGAAGGAAGCGCCGAGCAGGCGAAACTCGTCAGCGAGCAGACTGCTGATAAAAATAAATCGGCTGATGAAAAGCACACCGATAAGACCAAGCAATCAAAATCCAATTCAGTAAAAATCGCATCCTCTGAAACCACGCCCCGCACAAGCAGCGCCGCCACCTGCGATAATTGCGGCGTGGTGCATTCGGTTAACCTGATTACCAAAGAAGGCGAAGGTACCGGCCTCGGCGCTGTCGCCGGCGGCGTGGCGGGCGGCTTGCTCGGCAATCAAATCGGCAAGGGCAAAGGCAATACCGTGGCGACTGTGGCCGGTGTGGCGGGCGGCGCGTATGCCGGACACCAAGTCGAAAAATCCATGAAGAAAACCCAAAGCTACAAGATCACGGTGCGCATGAATGACGGCGCCGATCGCGTCTTTCACCAAAACACCGATCCCGGCCTGGCGATCGGCGAGAAGGTGAAAATCGAGAACGGCGGCATCGTGCGCCAATAACGCCGATTTAGCGCATTCACCCTGCCCGGCCCCACTACCCCACGCGGGTAGATGACCGGGCAGTTTCTTTTGGCGTAGCATGGCCTGTTAAAAGCGGGCTGAAACCACGAATGAACACTAATAAACACGAAGCGGCCAAGACCAAACATATAGTCGCAACACTGCATTTGGTTTTTTATTCGTGTGTATTCGTGTTCATTCGTGGTTAAATAAATCAGTAACGAATTTACCATGCAAGCCATCAACCTCCTGCGCATCGATCTACCCATCGGCGGCATGACCTGCACGGCGTGCGCCGCGCGTATCGAGCGCAGCCTCAATCAGCAACCCGGCATCACCGCAGCCATCAACCTCGCTGCGGAAAAGGCGCGCGTCGATTACGACCCCGCGCAAACCACGCCCGAACAAATCGTGTCGATGATCGAGCGAGCGGGCTACCAAGTCCCCGAGCAGCATGTCTCGCTCGCTTTGGAAGGCATGACCTGCGCCGCTTGCGCCACCCGCATTGAAAAGGCGCTCAATCTCCTGCCGGGGGTTTCCGCCAGTGTGAACTTCGCCACCGAACAAGCAGCGGTACGCTATCAGCCCGGCAAGATCACCATCGCCCAAGTCATCGACGCCGTGCGCAAGACAGGTTACCAAGCTCACGAGTTGGTGGCGCAAGATCGCGAGGCCGAGCGCGCACGCAAGCTGGTGAACTATCAAAAGGAATTCCGCCTGTTTTGGATTTCTGCCTTGCTTACCCTGCCCTTGCTGGCGCAAATGGGCGGCATGGTAAGCGGTGAGCATCAAGACTGGCTGCCGCGCTGGCTGCAATTGGCCTTGGCCACGCCGGTGCAATTCTGGATCGGCAAGCGTTTCTATATCGGCGCATATCACGCCTTGCGCGGCGGCGGCGCGAATATGGACGTGCTGGTATCGCTGGGCACCACCATGGCTTATCTCCTGAGCTTGGTCGTGACATTGCTGGGGATGCACGAGCAGCATGTTTACTTCGAGGCTTCCAGCGCCGTCATCACCTTGGTGCTACTCGGCAAGCTGCTGGAAGCACGCGCCAAGGGCAAGACTTCGGCCGCCATCGAAGCGCTGCTCAAACTGCAACCGCGCACGGCGCGCGTCGAACGCGATGGCCAGCAGCTGGATATCCCCATCGAGCAACTTCAAGCCGGCGACATCTGCATCGTGCGCGCGGGTGAAAATATTCCCGTCGATGGCGAAGTAATCGAGGGCGCTTCCAGCGTGAATGAAGCCATGCTCACCGGCGAAAGCATGCCCCGACACAAAGGCCCCGGTGAGCGCACCTATGCCGCCACGCAAAATCTCGACGGCATGCTGAAGCTGCGCGCCACCGGCGTAGGCAGCGCAACGCAGCTCGCCCACATCGTGCGCCTGGTGGAGGATGCGCAAGGCTCGAAGGCGCCGATCCAACGCCTGGCCGATGTCATCTCCGGCATCTTCGTGCCCATCGTGGTGGGGATTGCGCTGCTTACGTTCGTGCTCTGGTGGTGGCTAGGGGGCGATCTATCCGCCGCACTCATCAACTCGGTGGCGGTGCTGGTCATCGCTTGCCCTTGCGCCTTGGGGCTCGCCACGCCGACGGCGATCATGGTCGGAACCGGTCGCGGCGCGCAAACCGGCATCCTGGTACGCGATGCGCGCGCGCTGGAACAAGCGCACAAAATCACCACGCTGATCGTGGATAAAACCGGCACGCTGACCGAGGGGAAGCCCACGGTCTCCGATGTGATACCGGCGGGCAATCACTCAGCCCAAGATATGCTCTCAGTCGCGGCGGCGCTCGAACAAGGGTCGCAGCACCCCTTGGCCACTGCGATACTCAACCATGCCAAGTCCCTGGGTGTGATCCCAAGCGCGATGAGCCATTTCACCACCGTTGCCGGAAAAGGCGTTTCGGCCACCATCGATAACGAACAAGTCTATCTCGGCTCGCTGAGTTTCCTTGCCGCATCGAACGTGCCGCTTGCTGACACCGATACGCGCGCCTTGCTCGATCAAGGCAAGACAGTGATCGGCATCGGCACCGCACAGCGCTTCATGGGGCTGATCGCCATTGCCGACCGCTTGCGCGACGATTCCGCCGCCGCCGTGCGCCAATTGCAGAAAATGCAGATCGAAGTGGTGATGCTGACCGGCGACAACCCGCAGACGGCGAAAGCCATCGCCGGGCAAGCGGGCGTCGATCGCTTCGTCGCCGAAGTCATGCCGCAAGACAAGGCCCAGGAAGTAGCGCGACAAAAAGCACAAGGCAAAGTGGTGGGCATGGCGGGCGACGGCATCAACGATGCCCCGGCGCTATCGGCGGCGGATGTCGGCTTCGCCATCAGCAGCGGCTCGGATATCGCCATCGAGGCGGCGGATGTGACCTTAATGCGCAACAGCCTGATGAGCGTGGCGGACGCCATCTCGCTTTCGCGCGCGACGCTCGGCAAGATCCGCCAGAACCTGTTCTTCGCTTTCATCTACAACGTACTGGGCATTCCCCTTGCCGCATTGGGCATGCTGAACCCGGTGATCGCCGGCGCGGCCATGGCCATGAGCTCGGTGTCGGTGGTAAGCAATGCATTATTGTTGAAACGTTGGAAACCCGTTGGAGATAGGCGTTAGGCGTGAGGGGTTAGGTGTAAAACCATAACCCCTCACGCCTATCCCCTCACACCTCACGGAGAGCTAAATGGAAACCCTTACCCTGAATGTAAAAGGCATGACCTGCATGGGCTGCGTCAATAGCGTCAAACGCGTGCTCGCGCCGATTGCCGGCGTCGCCAACGTCGAGATCGTATTGGAAACCGGCAAAGTCGATATCGGCTATGACGCGAGCCAGGCAAAGGCCGATCAATTCCGCGAGGCCATCCGCGGCGCCGGCTTTGAAGTGCTCAACTAAGTTACTCCGCCTCTCTACACCCATATAGAAGGAGAATGGGCTATTGCGGAACTGATGGGAAGTGAAAAAATTGGGATGTTAAGCTTGGAAAATTGCTTTTCGCACATTCATTTTTCTGTGATTTCCACTATCGTCTCCCCGGCTTCCAGCAACTGGATCGCATCGTGGAATGTGGCGTCAAGCAACTGTTTCATGTGTGGATTAGAAGCATTGCCGCAGGTAATCCATACGATCTTGGGTGGCGCACCAAGGCGGTAAACCAGTTCAGCAAAATCACTGTCTTTGGTCATGACAACCGCCCCAGCTTGACGCGCGGCGTAGAAAATTTCCTGGTCACTTGCGTCACGCAGTCCGATGTCGCGTAGCGCTGCCGCTTCAACACTAAATGTTTCGGCTAACCATACGGCAAGCGAAGGCGGGAGCTGTGCGTCCAGCCAAAACTTCATGCAACGAGGCGGGCGTGACTGGCGCGCTGTGCCGCGAATTGCAGGCAGGCTTGAATATCTTCGGCTTCGAGATCGGGAAAATCGGCCAGGATTTGCTCAGGTGGGAGGTTCGCGGCCAGCATTTCCAGCACATCGGCCACGCGAATTCGCATGCCACGAATGCATGGCTTCCCGCCGCATTTGGCGGGGTCGCTGGTAATGCGATCAAGCAGGTTCTGGGATGGAGTTTGTGGCATGATCTCGAGCTCGCTTAAAGAACATTGGCAAATAGTATAGCCCCATTTATTTGCGTGGTGAAATGCTAGTTTGCACGCAGTAGACGCCCCCCTCTGCTTGCGCTAGAGTGGCGGCCTTTCCTCATTTTTAAGCGGTAATACCCATGAACACCGAAACGTTAAGCAAAGAACAACGCATCTTGCGCGCCATGCGCAAGACGCTGGCGAGCGTAATCAAAGACGTCACGCCGAAGAGCGGCTATCTCAGCCCCTTGTCGGATGAGACGGTTGAGGGCATCAAGGAATGCTTCACGCTGATTTCGATCCGTGAGAAGGAGTTGGCGGATGAGTTGGGCTTGAACGCTGCCAAACCGTATTACGTGGATGAAGTGCAAACCGCGACGGTGGTGAATTTCATTAAGCCGAAGTCGGATAAGCCGGAAGGTCAAAGCTAGCAATCCGCCTCACCACGGAGTACGCGGAGTACACGGAGGATGTAAATCAGGTTTAACTCCGCACCCCGGAGGGTAGGCTACGCGCTGGTGAAAGCATTTTCGCCTTTATAAAATCGCGCCCTCGCCGATCTCCACCAGCCGCATTTCCGCCTCCCCCGCCCGCCGCGCCGCGATCATTTTGTTGCCCGTCACAATCCAATGCTCGCGCCCGCGTGCGACGGTGGCTTTCAGCGGCGCGAGATTGCCGGTCTCGGCCCAGGCCTGATAAGCGCTGGTCAGCAAAGGAAACAGCTTTTTGCGCATGCCTTCGAAGTTGGCGAAATAGAAATGCAGCGAGGGCTGCGCATCGCGTTCGATCAGCGTGGGAAGCGTCGATAAGCAATCCGCCAGGTTGTCGCGCACTGCGCGCGCATACAGCTCGGGGCGGTGGCGGCTGCAAGTCATGAGCATCTCGCCCCAGACCGCGTCGCCATATTCGCGCCCGGCCAAGCCCTCGCCGAGTTCGTGCAAAATCATCGCTTCGGCTTCTGCATCCGTCATGCGACTCAGCGATTGATCCGGCGCATGCTCAAAGTCGTAGCAAGCAAGCGAGCGTCCCAATGCGTTGTTGCGCTGCTGCATATTCCACTCTTCGACTTTACTCCAGATGAAGCTTTTGACCGCTTCGCGCCGGATGTAGATGGTGTTGCCTTGCAAGGCCGCTGGCGGCGCAATCAAGTCGCGCGCATATTCGCAATCGGCCACCAGCACTTGAAAACCGTCGCGCCGCTCGGCACGATGCAAGCGGCCGAGAAAGAAATGCGGCCGGTGAAAGCGGCCGTAGCCCGCGCTATACACATAGCCTTGCGCGACCAATTCCCGATTGATGGTTTCCGCTTCAAACGGATCGCATGCGCCCACCGCCAACGGCACGGGGAGATAGGCTTGGTCTTCGAGGGTATTCCACAATTGCTCGCGCTCGATCAGCCAGTTGCCCAGATCATCCTTGGGGAGATTGTCGGCATACGGGATATCGTATTCCCAGCGATAGTACTGGCGCATTTCCAGCAAAAAGATGCACATGGTCATGTCTTGCGCATGACGGGCGTCGGTAATGTGGCAATTGGTTTGCACCGCGTCCACGATTTGATTGAAGTGTTGCATGACTAGCTCGCAGTTTCGATAGGCATGAGCCTATCACTATGCGCGGCTATTTTGGAAGCGGTTTGGCGACGAGATCGTGTTCGTCGGAGCCGGTGATTTTCACGGTGAGAAACTCGCCTGGTTGAATGGTCTTTTTGCTTTGCACAAACACGATGCCGTCGATATCCGGCGCATCGGCGCTACTACGCGCAATGGCGCCGCCCTCGACCAATTCGTCCACCAGCACGGTTAGGGTCTGCCCGACTTTGCGCGCCAGGCGCTCCGTGCTGATGCCGGCTTGTAATTCCATCAGGCGCGCTTTGCGCTCTTCTTTCACTTCTTCCGGCACCGGATTCGGCAGCGCATTCGCGCCCGCGCCTTCCACCGCCGAGTAGGTGAAGCAGCCGACACGATCCAATTGCGCTTCGCCCAAAAAATCCAGCAGGCGCTGGAAATCGTCTTCGGTTTCACCGGGAAAGCCGGTAATGAAGGTGCTGCGGATGGTCAGCTCCGGACAAATCTCGCGCCAAGCCTGGATGCGCTTCAAGTTGTTCTCCGTCGCCGCCGGGCGCTTCATCGCCTTCAGCACACTCGGACTCGCATGCTGCAGGGGAATATCCAGGTATGGCAGCACTTTCCCCTCCGCCATCAGCGGGATCACCTCATCCACATGCGGATAGGGATACACGTAATGCAGCCGCACCCATATACCGAATTCACCCAGGGCGCGCACCAGTTCAGTCATGCGCGTTTTGAGCGGCTGGCCGTTCCAGAAGCCGGTGCGGTATTTGACATCCACGCCATAGGCGCTGGTATCTTGCGAAATGACCAGCAGCTCTTTCACGCCGGCTTTCACCAGGCTCTCCGCTTCGTGCATCACATCATGCACCGGACGGCTGACGAGATCGCCGCGCAGGCTGGGAATGATGCAGAAGGTGCAGCGATGATTGCAGCCTTCGGAAATTTTTAAATAGGCGTAGTGCTTGGGCGTCAGGCGAATGCCCTGCTCGGGAATCAGGCTGGTGAACGGATCGTGGCGCTGCGGCAGATGCGCATGCACCGCGTTCATCACTTCCTCGGCGGCATGCGGGCCGGTCACCGCCAGCACGCGCGGATGGGCCTCGCGCACGATATCGCCCTTGGCGCCGAGGCAGCCGGTGACGATCACCTTGCCGTTCTCGTTCAGCGCCTCGCCGATCGCATCCAGGCTCTCTTCCACCGCCGCGTCGATGAAGCCGCAGGTATTCACCACCACCAGGTCGGCGTCCTGATAGCTGCCGACAATGCCGTAACCCTCGGCGCGCAACCGGGTCAGGATGTGCTCGGAATCGACGGTGGCCTTGGGGCAGCCTAATGAAACGAAACCGACCTGGGGAATTTTGTCGGCGGCTTTAGCCATGCGCCACGCCATCCAGCACCCAGCCGGTGAACCAGACCGTGCCCACGCCGAGCCCGATCAAGATCACCTGCTGCAAGGTGGCATGCAGTTCCGCGCGCTTGTGCAAGCCCGGAATCAAGTCCGCCACCGCCACATAGATCATGCTCGCCGCAGCGATGCCCAGGGTGTAGGGCACCGCGCCGCGCATCGTGTCCAGCGCGTAGTACGCGAGCACGCCGCCGGCCAGGGTGGCGAAGCTGGAGAGCAGATTGATTAGAAACGCTTGGCGTTTGGTATAGCCGGAGTGGAGCAAGATCAGGAAATCACCCACCTCCTGCGGAATCTCGTGCGCGATGATGGCCAGCGCGGTGACCACGCCCAGTTGGATATTCACCATGAAGGCGGCGGCGATGATCACGCCATCGACGAAGTTGTGAAAGGTGTCGCCCACGGTAATCATCAGCCCGCTGCGCCCGTGATCGTGGCCGTGATCATCGGGGGTATGCGCTTCGCAATGATCGGTATGGCAGTGCCGCCACAACACCAATTTTTCCAAAACGAAAAACAGCAAAATGCCGATGAGCAAGGTCGTGGTGATGGCGCCGATGCTCGCGCCGGACTCGAACGCATGGGGCAGCACCTCCAGGAACGCCGCGCCGAGCAGCGCGCCGATGGCATAGCTCACCAGGACCGGCACCCAGGACAGGCGCGCCGAATAGGCGAACAGGGCCGCGGCAGCGACGCTCAACGCGCCGCCGACCAGGCTGGAAATGATGATGGCAAGCAAGGTATTCACGGGGGCAATCAGGCAAAAGCGGGCATTATACGGGAAGCAGTTCCCCTATACAGGTTCGATCCACACCAGCGCCGCCATGCGTCCCGTGGCTCCATCGCGGCGGTAGGAAAAGAAGCGCTCGGCATCGGAATAGGTGCAATCCCCGCCGCCATGCACCTGCGTCACGCCGGCCCTGGCCAAGCGCTGGCGTGCAAGCAGGTATAAATCGGCTAAATATTTTCCATTCGCTTGGGGCGCGAATGCGGCAACAGCGCTGTCATCCAGCGCCATGAAGGCCTCGCGCACTTCCGGCCCGACTTCGAATGCGCGTGGCCCGATTGCCGGGCCGAAATAGGCCAACACTTGATTTCCAGGCACACCCATCGCGGCGACCGTGCGCTCCAACACCCCGGCGCAAAGGCCGCGCCAACCGGCATGCGCCGCGCCCACTACCGAACCATCCACTGTGCAGAACAATACCGGCAAGCAATCGGCGGTGAGCACGGCGCACACCTGTCCAGCAGCGCGCGTGATGCACGCATCGGCTTCGACCGGCCCGCTGCCGGCCTCGGCCACGATATCGCCATGCACCTGTTTCAGCCAGAAGGGCTCGCTCGGCAAAGCCGCGCGTAGTAACGCTCGATTCTGTGCCACGGCTAGAGGGTCATCACCCACATGGCCGGCGGGATTCATGCTGGCATAGGGGCCAGTGCTAACACCGCCGGCACGCGTGGTGATCAGCGCGCGCACATTGGGTGGGGCTTGCCAATCCGGCACGATCCATTGCGCACGCTTCATGCTTCAGCCTTCATAGCGTCAAGCAGCTTCTGCATATCCTCGGGCAAGGGCGCTTCCCACGCCATCGCTGCATGCGTCACGGGATGAATCAAGCCCAAGCGCGCCGCGTGCAGGGCTTGGCGCTTGAAAGCGTGTGCTCTCTTCGAACCATAAGTCGGGTCGCCCACCAAGGGGTGGCCGATGGATTGCATATGCACCCGAATCTGATGCGTGCGCCCGGTCTCCAAGCGGCACTCGATCAAGGTACAGCGCGCAAAGCGCTGCAATACGCTGTAATGGGTCACGGCCGGTTTGCCGCGGCTCATCACGGCCATTTTGGTGCGCGCGGTGGGGTGGCGGCCGATGGGCGCTTCGACTTTGCCGGCTTGTTCCACGATGCCTTCCACCAAGGCCAGATAGTGACGCTGCACCGTGCGCGCTTGCAGTTGGCGCACCAGATCGGTTTGCGCTTCGAGCGTCTTGGCCACCACCAAGAGGCCGCTGGTTTCCTTGTCCAGACGATGCACGATGCCGGCGCGCGGCACGGCTGAGAGTTGCGGCGCATGATGCAACAGCGCATTGAGCAACGTGCCGCTCCAATTGCCGCTGCCGGGGTGCACCACCAGCCCCGCCGGTTTGTTGATGACCAGCAGCGCATCGTCTTCATACACGATATCGAGGTCGATGGCTTCCGCAATGGCTACGGTTTCCGAGGGATGCGCCACCGGCTGCACCCGCACCTGCTCCCCGCCCCACACCTTGCATTTCGGCGTCGTGGTTTGGCCGTCGAGCGTGACCGCGCCGTTCGCGATCCAGGTTTGCAGGCGGCTGCGCGAATAGCGCGGCAGCAATTCGGCCAGCGCCTGGTCCAGCCGCATGCCGGATAGATGCGCGGGAATCGCCATTTCCAGCGGCTGCGCCAAGGACTGCGCCAGCCCCGTGGTTTCTGTATAATCTTCAGGATTCAGAAGGGGTTTTGACATGTTGCGCAATAGTTTAGCGGTATTCATCGTGCTGTGGCTTGCCGGCTGCGGTTTGCTGCCCGAAGTGCAAGACGAAACCCGTGGCTGGTCGGCGCAAAAGCTGTATGCGGCGGCGAAGGAAGCCATGGCCGATGGCAGCTACGATAAAGCGGTCAAATATTACGAATCCCTGGAAGCGCGCTACCCCTATGGCCGCTATGCGCAACAGGCGCAGCTTGAAGTCGCCTATGCCTACTTCAAGGACCGCGAACCGGCTTCGGCGATTGCCGCCTGCGAGCGTTTCATCAAGCTGCACCCCAACCATCCCAACGTCGATTACGCGTATTACCTGAAGGGACTGGTCAATTTCAACGAGGACTTGGGCTTCCTGGGTTATGTCGTGACCCAGGATTTGAGCGATCGCGACCCGAAGGCGGCGCGCGAAGCCTTCGAGGCCTTCAAGGATCTCGCGACCAAATTCCCGGAGAGCAAATACGCGCCGGATGCGATCAAGCGCATGAACTATCTGGTCAACGCGCTGGGCGCGCATGAGTCGTCTGTGGCGCAATATTATTACCGGCGCGGCGCGTATGTGGCGGCAGTGAACCGCGCGCAAAGCTTGCTGAAAACCTATCCCAATACCCCGGCCACGGAAGACGCGCTGGCGGTATTGGTGCGCAGCTATGCAGCGATGGGTTTGGCCGATCTATCCAAGGATTCGCAACGCGTCCTGGAAAAGACCTTCCCCGACAGCAAGTACCTGAAAGGCGCGCCGGTGGGGCTGGCCAAGGCTTGGTGGCAATTCTGGTAGCACGGAAGCAGTACTGCCCTCTCTCCTAGCTCTTCACCCGCAGGCGGGAGAGAGGGACTTAGACTCGCTACGCGAGTTTCATTAAATCGCGGCTTCGTTGGTTTCGCCGGTGCGGATGCGCACCACCTGCTCCACGCTGGAAACAAAAATCTTGCCGTCGCCGATCTTGCCGGTGCGCGCCGCTTTCACGATCGCTTCCAATACCGCGTCGAGCTTATCGGCGCCGACCACCACTTCGATTTTGACCTTGGGCAGAAAATCCACCACATACTCCGCGCCGCGATACAGCTCGGTATGCCCTTTCTGCCGCCCAAAGCCTTTCACCTCGGTCACGGTCAGCCCGGTCACGCCCACTTCGGCGAGCGCCTCGCGTACTTCATCCAGCTTGAACGGCTTGATGATGGCCTCGATTTTTTTCATTTCCCCACTCCTTTCCGTTCAAAACTTCGGTTGATACTTGGATGTTATCGGATAGCGCCGGTCTTTGCCAAATCCGCGATGCGTGACGCGCACGCCGACCGGCGCCTGGCGCCGCTTGTACTCATTGCGGTCGATCAAGGTCACCACCCGCCGCACGTCGTGCTCACGATAACCCAGCGCCATGATATCGCGCGGGCACAGGTCGTGCTCGACATAGGCTTCCATGATGGCGTCCAAAACATCATACGGCGGCAGCGAATCCTGGTCGGTCTGGTTGGCGCGCAGCTCGGCCGACGGCGCGCGCGTAATCACCCGCTGCGGAATCACCCGGCCCAGGCTGTTGCGATAGTTCGATAATTTATATACCCAGGTTTTCGGAATATCCTTCAGCACCCCGAAACCGCCCGCCATATCGCCATAGAGCGTGGCATAGCCGACCGCCATTTCGCTTTTGTTGCCCGTGGTCAAAACGATCGTGCCGTATTTATTCGAGAGCGCCATCAACAGCGTGCCGCGAATCCGCGCCTGGATATTTTCTTCCGTGGTGTCGAAGGGCAAGTCATTGAACTCATCCGCCAGACTGTTCAGAAAAGCATCGTACATTGGCTTGATGGTGATCTCGGTGTAGCGCACATCGAGGCACCGCGCCATTTCGCGCGCATCTTCCAGGCTGATGCTGGCGGTGAATTCGGACGGCATCATCACCGCATGCACCCGCTCGTGGCCCAGCGCATCGACCGCGATCGCCAAGGTCAGCGCCGAATCGATGCCGCCGGATAAACCCAGCTCGATGCCCTTGAAGCCGTTTTTGTTGACGTAATCCTGCACGCCCAGGGTCAGTGCGCCATACACCGCCGCTTCCAATGGCGGCTCGGGCACGATTTCGCCCTGCGCAAAAGTTTGTTCCGTTAATTCGACAAAACCCAGCGCCTCTTCGAATGCGGCCAATTGGCACGCCAGCTTGCCGTCGCGGTTCATGACGAAGGACATGCCGTCGAACACCAACTCATCCTGGCCGCCGACCAGATTGGTATAAATCGCCGGCATGCCGGTCTCGCGAATCCGTTCCCGAATCGCTTCATGGCGCGTAGCCTGCTTGTTCATGTGATAGGGCGAGGCGTTGAGGGCGAGCAACACTTGCGCGCCGGCTTCCTTCACCCGCCACACGGGCGCCTCTTCCCAAATATCGGCGCAGATCGTGATGCCGAATTTCACGCCCTCGTGCTCGAACACGCATGCGTCGGTCCCGGACGTGAAATAGCGCACCTCGTCGAACACGGTGTGATTGGGCAGCTTGTGTTTATGGTAAGTGGCGATGACTTTGCCGTCGCGCAGCACCGATGCGGCATTGAAGCGCTGGTCTTCTACCCAATCGGGATGCCCCGCCACCACCGTGATGCCGGATACCTGCTGCGCCAAGGCATGCAGCGTATCCAAGCAACTCGATAAAAATCCATCGCGTAACAACAAATCCTCCGGCGGATAGCCGGTCAAGGCCAGTTCGGGCGTGACCAATAAGGTCGCGCCTTGCGCCTTGGCGCGGTTCGCATAGTCGAGAATCTTCGCGGCGTTGCCTTCCAGGTCGCCGACCAGACAGTTGATTTGCGCGAGTGCAATTTTCATTTCTTATCTTGAAACCACGAATGAACACGAATGAACACGAATAAAACCTAAACAAAGAACGCTTGAAAACGAATGCTCAAGAACTGTTTGCTTTTATTGGTGCTCATTCGTGTTCATTCGTGGTTAAAATTAGTGTTTCCCATCGCTGAGCTCACCGCCACGCCTATCTCCGCAGGTGAGCGCGCCACGACGACACCGGCTTTTTCCAGGGCGCGGATTTTGTCTTCTGCCTGGCCTTTACCGCCGCTGATGATCGCGCCGGCGTGACCCATGCGCTTGCCTTTGGGCGCGGTCTGACCGGCAATGTAGGCGGCAACCGGTTTTTTAACATGGGATTGGATGTATTCCGCCGCTTCTTCCTCACGCGTGCCGCCGATCTCGCCCACCATCACGATCGCCTCGGTCTGCGCATCGTTCTGGAACATCTCCAGGCAATCGATAAAATCCAAGCCCTTGATCGGATCGCCACCGATGCCGACACAAGTGGTCTGGCCCAGCTTGAGCTGCGTGGTTTGATATACCGCCTCATAAGTGAGCGTGCCGGAGCGCGACACGATGCCGACCTTGCCCGCTTGATGAATAAAGCCGGGCATGATGCCGATCTTGCACTCGCCAGCCGTGATCAGGCCGGGACAGTTGGGACCGATCAATTTCGCGCCGGTGGCTTTCAACGCCGCCTTCACATTCAGCATATCCAATACCGGAATACCCTCCGTGATGCACACGATCACTTCGATGCCGGCATCCGCCGCTTCCATGATGGAATCCGCCGCATAGGGCGAAGGAACATAAATCACGCTGGCTTGCGCACCCGTCGCCTGCACCGCATCGCGCATGGTGTTGAACACCGGCAGATTGAGATGCGTCTGCCCGCCCTTGCCCGGCGTCACACCGCCCACCATCTGCGTGCCGTAGGCCAGCGCTTGTTCGGAATGAAACGTGCCTTGCTTGCCGGTGAAGCCTTGGCACAGGACTTTAGTGTGTTTGTTGACCAGGATGCTCATGATTAAAGAATGCCGGGGTAAAGAATGAAAAAAGCATTTTACCTTGTACCGTTAGAAGAATCTCGTTCGGTTTATAGCTAGCGCTGATAGCGGCAAGGTGGTCCACCCCCCCCATTGCCAAACGTAAAGCGACACCTTACACTTGTCAAGTGATCAAAAGCTTCAAACATAAAGGGCTGGAGCGTTTCTTCAAGACAGGCGCCAAGGCGGGAATTCAGCCGCATCACGCCCAAAGGCTCCGGCTCCAGCTTACTGCATTGAACATTGCGGAAGCCCCTGAGGAAATGAACGTCCCCGGCTGGCGTTATCACACATTAAGCGGCGATTTGTCTGGTTTTTATTCCGTTACCGTCAATGGCAATTGGAGGCTGATCTTCAAGTTCGATGGCAAGGAAGCTGAATTGGTCGATTACCAGGATTATCACTAGGAGAAATATCATGGAGATGCATAACCCCGCCCACCCCGGCGAACTGCTGCGCGAATATCTCCCGGAAACCATGACGGTGACCGAAGCTGCTGAGCGCTTGGGCGTTACGCGTCAAACCCTCTCAGCCGTGCTGAACGGCCGGGCAGGCATCAGCGCGGATATGGACTTGCGCCTAGCTGCCGCGCTCAAAACCACGCCCGGCTTCTGGTTACGCTTGCAAGCACAGCGCGATTTATGGGAAGCAAAACAAAAGCCGCGGCCAAAAATTGCGCCATTCAGGCGCGCGGCTTGAATACGTCTGGAAGGGTAGAAAGAGAATGATGTCTACGGCGGGCTAATGGGTGCCCCCATTTATTTGGACTACCACCCCCGTGCCGGGGCGGCGCACTGGCAGATATGCTCAAGAGGGTGATTAACAAACAGCGTAGGCACTAGTACCACTCCTATTGAGCTTTACATAAATCATGACGTACCAACTTGGTCATGCAAATCCCTCCCCGCCTCCCTTTGTTAAAGGGAGGAGTCCGTTCCAAGCAGCGCCCTGAGGGTGCCCCCCTTTGCAAAACAGTGAGAATGGTGTCTGACCCCATTTACGGTGTCCCCCATTTACGCATGCGGTTTTCCCGCAAGTGCCGCGCAAGTTCCGGGGTCACGCAAGTTCAAGTTCCGGGGTCATGAAGTTCCGGGGGCAGGTCTAGCTTTGTAGCACTCCCCACACGCGTGCAAAAACCAAAGTCTACATTCCCAGCACACCCACTCCGAGCAATCATGAGAATCATCTAAGCAACCCCCAAATTCACAAACAAAAAAACGCCATCATTCCACGCAGCCTTATGCTTTCAATTCAGCCGCACAATGCGCCAAGCTCGTATTCCAATCCGGCAAGCGAATGCCGAATACCCGCGCCAGTTTGGCGTTGGACATCACTGAATAGGCCGGACGCGGCGCAGGCAACGGGTATTCGGCGGTGGTGATCGGGGTCATGCGCGGCGGCTTTTCTACTTGCTTCACAATCTCGCTGGCAAAGCCAAACCAGGTGGTCTGTCCTGCCGCAGTCAGGTGATACAAGCCACCCTTTTCCGCCAGCACCCCGGCCACCGCGCCTTTGTGCAAGCATTGGCTGAGAATCACACTCGTCGCCTCGGCGATCATGCGGCTCCAGGTGGGGGCGCCCA
Source organism: Hydrogenophilales bacterium (assembly GCA_016235775.1). Taxonomy (GTDB): domain Bacteria; phylum Pseudomonadota; class Gammaproteobacteria; order Burkholderiales; family Thiobacteraceae; genus RBG-16-58-11. The sequence goes on along the minus strand of JACRIU010000041.1, from coordinate 7,421 downwards.
GTTGATCGTCCACCACGCGCAACTCATCGCGTTCGTTCGCCAAACGAAGCATGGTGCGCAGAAAATTTTTGCCGCGCGCGCCATATACCCAACTGGTGCGCAGAATCAGATGAGGCGCACCTACTGCGGCGATAGTTTTTTCACCCGCGAGCTTGGTCTCGCCATAGACGCTTAAGGGGTGCGGCGCGTCGATTTCCTCATACGGCGCGCCTTTCAATCCATCGAACACATAATCGGTGGAGTAATGCACCAGCGCGGCATTGAGCAATTTGGCTTCTTCCGCCAGCACGCCCGGTGCGATGCCGTTCACCGCATGGGCCAACTCGCGTTCTTCCTCGGCTTTGTCCACAGCGGTATAGGCCGCTGCGTTCACGATCAGGTCAGGCGCCGCTTGGCGTAGCGCTTTGCGTATTGCATCCGGGTTAGCCAAATCGAGCGTATCGCGCCCCAGCGCCATCACCTCGCCCAGCGGTGCGAGCGTACGCTGCAATTCCCAGCCCACTTGACCATTGGCGCCGGTAATCAGGATTTTCATGGGAAGACTTCCGCGTCCTTGAGGAGCGGTGCGGTTTGATCCTTGGCCGACAGCAAGGGCTCGCCCGCCAGCGGCCATTGCACGCCGATCGCCGGGTCGTTCCACAAAATCGCGCGCTCGTGCTGCGGCGCATAGTCATCGGTGGTCTTGTACAAAAACTCGGCATAATCCGAGAGCACCAAAAAGCCATGCGCAAAACCCGGCGGCACCCACATCATTTTTTTATTCTCTGCCGAAAGCTCCGCGCCTACCCAGCGGCCGAAGTTGGGCGACTGCTTGCGGATATCCACCGCCACATCGAAAACGCTGCCCGCCACCGCACGCACCAGCTTGCCTTGAGCTTGCGCAAGCTGGTAATGCAGCCCGCGCAACACGTTCTTGGCTGAGCGCGAGTGATTGTCCTGCACGAAATCGGCATCGATGCCGGTGGCGTCACGCAAGGCGCGCCGGTTGTAGCTCTCGTAAAAAAAGCCGCGCGCATCGCCGAATATTTTCGGCTCGATCAGCAGCACTTCGGGCAAGACGGTGGGGGTGACGATCATGGCAAGAAAATATCCTGAAAATGGCAGGCTCGCTGCGCAAATAACGAGCAGGCGCATGCAAGGGCTTGATTTGAGCCGTCTATGCTATGCGAGCCGGACGGTGCACACAAGCCATAAGCGCGAGTCCTGAAAATAAAGCAATGCGCCTGTCACGATCGCTTCACATCTTTGCCCTTGCAAGCACCTCCCTGCTTAGCCGCTTGACACATACATACCGATTGGTATGTAATGCCGCCATGAGAACCAAAACACGCACCGCCAAGCAGCCCGATGTCACGCGCGACAAGATTTTGGAAGCGGCGTTTAACGAAATTCACCGCTACGGCTTTCAGGCCGCCAGCCTGGCCAGCATTCTGGCTGACACGGGCCTAACCAAGGGCGCGCTCTATCACCACTTCCCCGCCAAGCATGATCTGGGGCTCGCCGTGGTGGATGAGGTTATCGAGCGCATGCTGGCGGAGACGATCTTCATCCCCTTGCGCGATAGCCCGCACCCCACCAAGACGCTGCAAGAAATACTGCGCGGCAAACGCGGCAAACCGGATGCCGTCGAGCTGGGCTGCCCCTTGAACAACTTGATGCAGGAGATGAGTCCGCTCGACGAGCAATTCCGGCAGCGGCTCAACGCCCTCATGCAGCGTTGGCAAGCCACGCTCGCGGATGCTTTGCGCCGCGCGCAGAAGCAGGGGCAAGTGCGCAAGGAAATCAACTGCGCGAAGGCGGCCCTGTTCATCATTTCCGCCTGGGAAGGCTGTGTCGGCATCGCCAAGAATATGCAGTCCGCCAAGACCTACCAGCAGTGCTTCGACCAGTTGATCGAGTATGTGTCGAGCTTGGAAGTTTGAGCCGCCAAACAAGCTGGGCTCAGAAATCTTCAACGTGTGAAAAGGAGAAATATCATGAACGTCGCCACTGCCATCGAAATCCGCCGCTCGGCCAAGGCCTATGATCCCAACCACCGCATGAGCGAGGCGGAAATCGAACGCCTGCTCTCCCTCGCCATGCTGTCACCCACCGCCTTCAATATCCAGAATTGGCGCTTCGTGCTGGTGCGCGATCCGGCGTTGCGCGGCGAAATCCGCCAAGCGGCGTGGGACCAGGCGCAAGTCACCGATGCTTCACTGCTGATCGTGCTGTGCGCGGACCTGAAAGCCTGGGAACATGAACCGGCGCGCTACTGGAAAAACACGCCGCAGCCGGTGCAAGATTTCCTCGTCCCCGCCATCGGCCAATATTATCAAGGGCGCGAATCCGTGCAGCGCGACGAAGCCATGCGCTCATGCGGCATCGCCGGCATGGCCCTCATGCTCGCCGCCAAGGAAATGGGTTACGACTCGTGCCCGATGGACGGCTTCGATTTCGACGCCGTGGGCAAACTCATCAAGCTGCCCGCCGATCATGTCATCAGCTTCATGGTGGCCATCGGAAAAGGGACGAAAGAGCCGTGGCCGCGCGGCGGTCAACTGCCGCTGCGGGAAGTGGTGATCACCGACCGGTTCAATTGATGTAGAGGACACAGTAGGGGCCCGATGCCGGGCGAGGCATGCCTCGCCCCTACTGACAAACTATGGGCTGCAACCCGGCAGGTGATCGCAAATCAAATGCCTTGGCCTTGGCCTTGCCCTTCCTCCGCGTCCTCTGCGGTGAATATCTATTTTGGGGTTGAAGCACACTCATGATTTGACGGGCTGCTAGACCGCGACCACTGGCACTTCGGTTTGAATCTCGAACGCCAGGAGCCGATGCGCCGCGCGCAGCGCTTGCTCCGCCGCTTGCGGGGTATCCGCTTCAGCGAAGATGAAGCCGAGATAGCTCGCGCCCTCGGGTGCGGGCAGCAGCAGCGCGCCGGCCTCGACGGCGATTTGAATATCCGTGATATGCGGCAGCGCGCGCGCCGCATCCAAGTGATGCACGCCTTGATACAGGCCGCGCTTCGGAATCGGGATCATCATCACCCCCGCCGCACCGCGCGCCGCGACTTCGGGCAGCGGCTCATTCAATGCATGCCGCAGCAAGAGTTCTTCCAAACTCATTCCGAGGGCATGGCGCAGCACACGCCCGCACAAGCCGCCGATGGAGCGTGAGGCGACTTCCAATAGCCATACGCCTTGGTCGTTGACGCGCATTTCGGCGTGCACCGGGCCGGTGCTCAAGCCGGCCAGGCGGCAAGCCCGCGCCACCTGCTCCGCGATCTGGGTTTGCATCGCTTCGGGCAAGCGCGACGGCGTGACATAAATCGTTTCTTCGAAATAAGGACCATCCAGCGGATCGGGCTTATCGAACAGCGCCAGCACGCTTAGTTCGCCCGCGGTGAGCAAACCTTCCAGCGCATATTCCCGGCCGGGAATGAATGCCTCGACCACCAAGCCCAGTTCCTGGCCTTCGCGGTCGGCGCGCGCTTGAATCGCGCTCACCCGGCGCATGGCGCTGATCAATTCCCCGGCATTGTCCGCGCGCACCACGCCGCGGCTGGAAGACAAGCGGCGCGCCTTCACCACCACCGGATAAGCCAAACGCTGGGCCAGCGCCAGTACGTCCGCCTCATCCTCCACATGCCGGAAATCGGGACAGCGAAAACCGTGCGCTTGCAACAAATGGCGAAACGCCAATTTGTCGCAGGTGAGCCCCACCGCCGCCACCGCATTGCCGGGCAGCCCCAAGCGTTCGCGCAACAGCGCGGCCAACTCCAAGCCGTGATCTTCCACCGCCAGCACCGCATCCGGCTCGGCCCGCAGATGTTCAAGAATGGCTTGCGCCGCGTGCACCGGCTGATCGAACGGCGCCGCCTGCAAAGCGCTCATCCCCCGGCTTGACGCAAGCTGCGGGCAATTATCGGTGACGGCAATCACCTGCACGCCGAGCTTATCCGCCGCTGCGAGAAAGTCTTCGTTGCGGTAGCTGGAGACGGGGAGGAGTAAAAGAATGGATTTCATTTTGTTTGGAACCGCGAAAGTAAATGTGCAGGGCTGTTGTGGCGCAAGCATCCTTGCTTGCATGCCGGCGCCACCATGAACCAACTAAAAGCCTTCCAACTGCGCCTCGGTCGGCTCGGCGCAGCAATACCACGGCTCGGACATGTGCGGAATCGGCTGACCGAGATCGGTGTTGGCCAATGACGGCGCAGCCTTGCCCGCCGCCTCATGCGTTAGGCGCCAAATGTGTTCAAAGGTTTCACGGCGCGGCGCGTTCGATTTCTCGGCTTCTCCCACATGGGCTTGAATCTCACGCTGCAAGGCATCGACGCGCGGATCGGGATTCTGCCAGGGGTACCCCAACAACTTCGGGTCAAATGCGCCGGTCATGTCATGAAAGCCCGGCAGCTCCAGCAGCTTGGAGCCGCCCGGAATCAGCAGGCGAATCATGAGCTGCACCGGCGGCACGGCTTCGACCAGGCGCAACTCGACCAGGCTCGTGAGCAAATCCAGATAGCTATCCAGCGTGCTCCACGGGTGGAACGCCACCCAAGTCGGCGCCAGTGCGATGCCGGCCTCGCGCAGCAGCCCCGCCGCGCGGTAGAAATCGGCGCGGGTGTGGTGCTTGGCCAGATAATCCAATACACGATCATCCACCGATTCCACCGCAGCGATAATGAACAGGCAGCCCGTGCGTTTTAACTCAGGCAGCAAAGCTGCATAGTCGATCAAATGCTGGATTTTGATCGTGGCGTCATAGGTGATATGCGGGTAATGCTCATGCAAGGCGCGCACTATCCGCAAGGCATGCGTGGGCCCGTTTAGAAAATCATGGTCGCCAAAAGAGATATGCTGTGCGCCTGCTGCGATTTGCTGCTGAATATCGGCCAGCACGACCTCCACGGGCACGGCGCGAAACGTACCCTCATACACCGGCACAACCGGACAGTGGCGGCACAGATGTTTACACCCGCGCGTACTATCGACGAAACCCGCCACCCGCGTCGCACCATCCGGCAACACCAAATGCGCATAGCGCGCCAGCGCCGGTAAGTCGCTGCGATCCGGGGTGAGAAATTCGATTTTGTCGTGGCGCACGATGGCCGCTTGTTCAAGCGTCGAACCATTACCCGCACGCAGCGCATCCGCCCAAGCCACCAAATCCGGCTCCGATTCGCCGCCGAAAATCGCCGTCACGCCCAAGCCGCGCAACAAAGCTTCGTTCATCGGCGCATATAAACCGAAGGCCGCCAAAGCCGCTTTCGGCGCAAGCTGGCGCAGGCGCGGCAAGGCTTCGAGCGCGATGCGCGTGGCCGTGTGCATGCCGAGATAAATCGCGACGGCATCCGCCTCGGCCAGCACCGCGGGTTCCAATTTTTGCAATGCCAGATCGAGACAGCGCACTTCACAACCGGCGCGCTTCAACCACGCCGATGCCTCGGCCAGCGCGAAGGGCTGCCGCCCGAGTTCGTAAGGGTTGATCAGCACCAGATCAAAGCGATGCTTCGTAACCGGCGCAGAGGCGCCGCAACAAGAATGCCCCTGACCGGCGTGGGGCTGAATATCATCCAACATGGGTTTTGCAGCGAGAAATGAAGGGGTTCAAGACTACCCGGATTGCGCAAACGGTGCAAACCGTACCGCACTAACGCCGGCATCTTGCCGGCATGCCGGCTGGAAGCCGGCGCCACAAAATCGCGTCACGGCTAATTGGTCAGTCCACGCAAAAAATCCAGATAAGCCCTCGATCCCCAATCACGCCCGCCCAGCGCCTGATAGCGCAGCCGCCCCTGGGGATCGACGAAAAAGGTCGAGGGCAAGCCGCGCGGCTGCCAGCGCTCCGTCACTTGGCCGTCGCGATCCATGAGCGTGGCGAGCTCGGGCGAGACGCTGGTCAGAAAAGTGAACACGTCTTCGTCGCTCTCAGCGGTGTTGACCAGTATTACGCTGAGCCGTTCAGGCGGAAAAGCATTGATCAGCTTGGGCAAGGTCGGCATTTCGCGCCGGCACGGGCCGCACCAACTAGCCCAGAAATGCACCAAGACCCAACGCCCTTTGAGTTGCGCGAGATTCACCGATTTGCCATCCATATCGGCGAGCTGCAAGTCCGGCGCGGGACGGCCATCCAGCTTCAGCAGCCCCGGAGGCGGCGTAACTTCGGCTGCTTGTGCCACGCCCAATGCAAACCAAAATAAAACAACTAATTTAGCCACAGAGAACACAGAGATCACAGAGAAAAGGCAAACCAATGGTGAGGTAACTGCATCTCCCTCTGTGACCTCTGTGTTCTCTGTGGCAAGATTTTCTTGAGATGCTAGGTTCCTTGGCGACTTACTCATGTGAAAGCTCATTTCACCGCTCCATCACGCGGACAGGACAAGCCCGGCACGCTGATCTCGATCGGCTTGCCTGTGCCCGCCGCGCCGGTCGGAAAGCGCGCAGTTAAAGTAAATTCGCCCGGCGGCGGCACGACGGGAACATTGCCGCCGACATTTTCATCCGGCTGCATGTCGCGGGTCTCGGGCAATTGCGTCCAGCCGAAGGTGGCTTGCGCGGCAAGCGGCAGGTGCAGGGCTTGCCAGCGTGCACGCCATTCCGGCAGCGAAATGCGCGCGATTTCGCGGCCACTGGCATCGGCAAAACGCCAAGTTGCCAAATTCAACCACACGGTTTCCTTGCCGCGATTGTGCAGGCCCACGGTCAAAAAACAGGATTTCGCGATTTCCTGCACGGCGATCGGGGGGAGGCCGCGCGCGCTATAAAACGCGCTGGTTTGCTCCGGGGTGCGCGCAGAGAGATATAAATCCAAGCCCTCGCGCGTGATCCGCGTATCCGCCGCAAACGAGAAAGGCGCCCAGCACAGCAAAAAAATTAGGTATCGACGCATGGCGCAATCCTAGCATGGCGACTGAATATTTATTGCGTGCTATCCGCTTTGAAAATTCTGAATTGCATTGGCAAGTAGAACTTTTTCATCAGGGGTTGAAAATACACATTGGCGGGCGAGATATCCCCGCCGAGATTGTGCAGCGCGGAACGCACCTGGCTAATGGCCAGGGACAGGAATTCCGGATCGGGCGGCGGGGTGTATACCAATTTTTGCATCCACTCCGCATCCGGCTTGCTGTCTGAACTATCCAGCACCGCCAATTCGCGGGAGAACTGCTGCGCCGCATTCCGATAGAGATCGAATTCGTCTGGCGTAAACGCGGTCATCTCGCGAATCGCATGCGCCAATTCGACGATTTGCCGCATATTGAATTGCTTCAATCGCCGCTGGTCATAATTCGACACACTAGTGTCCGGTTAAATTCAAAACAACATCAATTGGTTAGTGACTGGCTGCACGATGCTTCTGTTACCCAGTGGCTGAAAGGCGCATGAAATAGGGGTTTTCTCAAAAATTGAGACCGACAATATCTGTAACAAAGT